>JALYKM010000081.1 GCA_030774785.1 Gemmatimonadota bacterium | reverse complement strand
CGACCCACTGCTTGAGCCACGGTCTGACACCCGGCGCTCTTTTCGTCTCCCGTTCTTGACCGCTCGCGCCAGCCCGTCGCCGCCCAAAACAGCCGGTCAGGGCGGACGGTCATGCCTTCGCAGCCGCCGCGCCAGGTGCGATGCGCGCTTCAGCGCGTGATGAAAAACGCGCACCTGCTCGTCGCCGTCCACGAACTTCTGCATCTGGTCGTCGGACCTCGAATCATCGACGGCATCGTCAACTGCACCCACCAGAGTTCTTCGACCGAGAGGCGTCCTTGGTGCCAGATCGCGAGGCCGCTTGGGAGTGGCTGTGGAACCACTTCCACGAAGCTCTGGTTCGCGCCGCGAAGCGTGAGAGGACTCTGGTAAAACGCAACTGGCGTGCGGTGTGGCCCCCTGTGCCAATAATCTGTGAGACAACCTCCCGAGGAAGATTAGTGTAGGGGCGGGGAGGGTTCGATGAATGAATCGTATGCCTGCAGCCGTAGAGATGAACGTGGCCGAGGGGCCGGAGGCGGAGGGAGCCCGGAGGGCGACCGGAGCGTCCGGTCCTTCGGCCACGTTGCGCGCCCCCACCCCCGACCCTGAAGTGCCGGCGAAGGTCCAGCGCCGGCAGTTCACCGCCGCCTATCGGCTCCGCATTCTCAAGGAAGCCGACGCGTGCACGAAGCACGGAGCGTTGGGCGCGCTGCTGCGCCGTGAGGGGTTATACAGCTCGCACTTGGTGAACTGGCGGCGCCAGCGCGAGCAGGGGGAGCTCGTCGCCGGGCGCGCACGCAAGCGCGGACCGGTGCCCAAGCAGGTCGATCCGCGCGTGAAGCAGCTCGAAGTGGAGAATCGCCGACTGCAGCGGAAGCTGGCGCGGGCCGAGACGATCATCACCCTCCAAAAAAAAGTTGCCGAGATTCTGGGGATCCCCCTGAAACCTCTCGACATCGACGAGACCGACTGATGGTCGCCATCGAAGCCGTCACCACGACCGGCGAGACCGCGGCACTCTGTCACAGCGTCGGCCTCGCGCGCGCGACGCTCTATCGGCGTCGACGGCCCGCCCGGTCGTTGACGCCGACCGTCCGCGCGGCCTCGTCGCGCGCGCTCGGGCTCGCCGAACGCCAGGCCGTCCTCGACGTCCTGCACAGCGAGCGATTCGTCGATCAGTCCCCCGCGGAAGTCCAGGCCACGTTGCTCGAGGAGCACACCTATCTCTGCTCGACGCGCACGATGTATCGCATCCTCGACGCCGCGCAGGAAGTCCGGGAGCGGCGCGACCAGGCGCGGCATCCGGTCTACGCCAGACCGGAGCTCGTCGCGACGGCCCCGAATCAGATCTGGTCGTGGGACATCACCAAGCTGAAGGGGCCGATCCCCTACCTCTATTACTCGCTGTATGTGATCCTCGATCTGTTCAGCCGGTACGTCGTGGGCTGGATGGTCGCCGCGCACGAAAACGCTCGCCTGGCGCAGCGCCTGATCGAAGCGACGTGCCTCAAGCAAGGGATCGGCCCGCACCAACTGACGATCCACGCCGACCGCGGGGCGCCGATGCGGAGCAAGCTGGTCGCCGAGCTCTTCTCGGACCTCAGCATCGACGCCAGTCACTCGCGGCCCCGCGTGAGCAACGACAATCCGTTTTCTGAAGCGCAATTCCGTACGTTCAAATATCGCCCGGAGTTTCCGGATCGGTTCGGCTCCCTCGAGCACGGCCGCCGCGTGACCCGCGATCTCTTCGCGTGGTACAACGACGCGCACCATCACAGCGGATTGAGCTATCTCACGCCGGCCGACGTCCACTACGGGCGCGCGGCCGCGACCCTCGAGGTCCGTCACCGGACGCGCGTGGCCGCCTACGCGGCGCACCCCGAGCGCTTCGTGCAGGGCCCGCCGCGCCTCGAAATCCTGCCGCACGCGGTGTGGATCAATCCGCCGACGAAATCGACCGACCAGGATGCTCCAGGAGCGACGATCGTCACCCCGGACGACCCGCAGCATGGGGGAATAAACGGGTCACACGTCACGCTCGAACATCAATCGACCGCGCTCACGCGCACCGCGGAGTTGCTACAGTAAATTGCTGAACCTGGTTGTCTCAAAATCGTTGACACGGCCCGGGATGCCAGCACTTTCTTGAACTGCCCGTCGGCAAAAAACGCGATCCAGTGGCTGTCCGGCGAAAAGACTGGATTGGCGGCATTATTAGTCCCCGGCAGGGGTGTCGCGTCCGTCCCGTTCATCGGC
>JALYKM010000080.1 GCA_030774785.1 Gemmatimonadota bacterium | reverse complement strand
AAGATCGACGATTGGCTCGCACTCCTCGCGCTGCTGGGCGATTCGCAGGGTTCATCCAGCCGAGAGCAACACCTTCCGACGCTCGTCGTTACGGAGGCAGAGCGTGCCATCGCTCGCAGGAACATCGCAAATGCCGGAGCTGACACACATCCGCTGATCGGCTATCACCCCGGAGGGTCGCATCCGGGAAAACGATGGCCTCGCGAGCGTTTCGAGAAGCTGATACTTGAACTGAGCGCCTCGCTCGGCGGAAGTCACATCGTTTTTCTAGGTCCGGGTGAGCAAGACTCAGCCACCTGGCCAGCACGCGCCGTTGTAATGCGCCCTCCGTTGAGAGAGCTGATGGCATTGATCAGTTGCTGCGATGTTCTCGTTTGCAATGACAGCGGACCGATGCACATTGCCGACGCGTTGGGCGTACCAGTAGTCGCAATTTTTGAGGTCGGCAATCCCAAATGGTTCGGACCATCCGGGCCGCGAGCGACTGTGATCACGGGTGAGCTGGCCGGTCGCGCAATTTCGGCTGCGCCGCTTGACCATCCACCTGAGCATCCCGTCGCTATAGAGCGCGTAGCAGCTGCTGTAAAGGAAACTCTCCGCGCTGGGCGTTGAGCCGTTGCGACCAGCAGAGCGCGACGGCAAATTACCCTGGAGCACAAGGGCCGGCGGTCGATAGCATCGGCCGCCGGCCCAACTTTCTTCCTGGCGAGATACTGCTTGACTTCATTTGTCTCGAGATTTTCCGAAGCCCTCGTGTTGCCCGCGATCGTGATCGCAACGGTCAGTATGGCCGATCTGGCAGTCGGGCAGGGAACGCAGCCAGCGCCGACTATCCGCCCGTCGTCGTTGGTCCTCGTGACTTCGGAATCAGTAGACGCCCTGCGGTCCGACCAACTTCGTATGGGAGTCGCACGCGGCCAGTCACTACTACTCAGATCTGCTTCGTCTCTCACTCTGTCTATGGCGCCTGCCTCTTCGGGCTGGAGGGTCGCAGCCATAGCTCCGCAATTCCTCCTGGTCTCGAATACGAAACTTCCGTTCTCGCAGAACTACGGCGCGCTCTGGGCTGGGAAGGGAACGAGCACTCGCACTCTCCTCGGCTTCAGACTCGAGAGTCAGCGCGTGCGGCTCATCGTCGCGCCGGAAATCGTGGCTTCATCGAACCGCGATTGGCCTCTCCGACTTCCGATCTACGTTCCCCACACACCCCCACTCGCAGCCGGTCGGAGCTCGTTCAGCTTTCCCTATTACGTTGGGGAGTTCTCGATAGATCAGCCGCTGCGATTTGGGGACCAGCCAATCCGAAGATTCGATCCTGGCCAATCCTCGCTGCTCGTGTCGGCCCGAAGTCTCCAGTTCGGATTTTCCAACGAGAACGAATGGTGGGGCCCGGGCATCCGGAACGCTATCGTGCTGAGCAACAACGCTCCGGGATTCCCGCACCTTGTCGTCCGCACCGCCGCGCCCATCGATACTCGTTTTGGAGCGGTGGAAATGCGCTGGCTAGTCGGAGGATTGGGTGAGTCCAGGTTCTTCGACAGCGTCTCCACGAATAACACCCGGTCGCTCGCGTCGCTCGGCATCGCATTGCAGACTGCATGGGATCCGAACCTGAGTGTTGGTTTCGCCCGGTCGGTATACTCGACCGCGACAGGTTGGGGTCAGGTTCCGTGGAGATGGTTCGACGTATTCGCCCGTACCTCTCACACCGCGGGTGCCAGTGTGCGCAAGGATCAACTCTTCTCACTCTTCGCGCGTTGGGTTTTTCCGGCCGACGGGTTGGAGGTCTACACCGAATGGGCACGCACGCGGCTCAAGCCGAGTCTGCGCGAGCTGCTTCTCGAGCCCAACGACACTCAGGGATATACATTGGGACTTGAGTGGCGCGGTGCGGAGTGGCACTCGGGCACGTTCCGCATTCAGGGAGAAGTGACCCAGCTCGAGCAGAGCGCGACGTGGCGCGATCGCCCGGGTCCGTCGTGGTACGCGAGCAACCGCGTGATTCAAGGCTACACGAACCGCGGGCAGATACTCGGCGCCTCCATTGGCCCGGGAGCATCCAGCCAGTGGCTGGCTGTCGATTACTTGAGACCGAGCTGGCGCTTTGGAACGTAC
>JALYKM010000079.1 GCA_030774785.1 Gemmatimonadota bacterium | reverse complement strand
GCGTTCAGGGCGGATTCGTTCGCGACAATAGCGATCGCTCGAGCATCTCCCTTCCGCAGGGCGCCGCGTATGCCACCTTCGCGGACTACGACAACGATGGCTGGCTGGACCTCTTCGTCATCGGTGGTGAGGGACGCGGTCACCTGTTCCGCAACCGCGGCAATGGGACCTTTGCGGAGGTGACGGCGAAAGCCGGAGTTACTGATGTCAAGGGAGCGCGCAAGGCGCTCTTCGTCGACCTCGATCACGACGGAGACCTCGACCTCCTGCTCGTCGGAACCGGTCAGCGCACCGTGTACCGCAACAATCTCGACGGGACCTTCACCGAGGCAACCGCTGCTTTCGGGCTTGCCGGCGGCGGCGACGCGCGCGACGCCGTCTTCGGCGACTTCGACGGCGACGGACGCATCGACGTCTTCGTCACGAGCGCGCATGGCAGCGACGCCCTCTTGCACAATGGGGGTGCACAGCGCTTCAGCGACGTGACAGCGACGAGTGGACTGGCAAGCAGCGGCGGATCGGGAGGGGGGACCGCGGCGGTGGGGGATTATAACAACGACGGATTCCTTGATCTCTTCGTCGCGAGCACGAATGGTGGCGAGCCGGCGCTGTGGCTCAACAAGGGAAACGGCACCTTCACTCGCGACCGTCGCTCGAGTGCCATGGTGCAGGCGCTCCGCTCTACGGCGGGATTGGCGGCGACGTTCGTGGACTACGACAATGACGGCTGGCTCGACCTCGTCGTGGGGGGCACGTCCATCGCGCGCGGTAAAACTTCTCCGAGCGTGTTTCTCTTTCGGAACGACGGCACGGGTAGGTTTCTCGATCGGTCGACGTTGGTTCCGGCTTTTGTGCGGGCGGCCGGGGCGTCCGCGATCGCGGTCTCGGACGTCGATGAGGATGGCGACGAAGATCTCTTGCTGCTCGACGCCGCCGGCGCGCCGCGACTACTCCGCAACGAGCTCGGGAACAGCAACCTGGCAGTGAACGTGGAGCTCAAGGCGCTGCGCACCGGAAGCGGCAAGAACAACGCGTTGGGAATCGGCTCGAGGCTGGAGCTTCGCGCGGGCAAGATCTACCAGACGCGTGTCGCCACCGGTCGGACGACGCACTTCGGCCTTGGGCCGCACCTCAAGGCCGACGTGCTCCGCGTGGAATGGCCGAACGGCGTGCCGCAGACCGTCTACTTCCCTGGAGGTGACCAGGACGTCGTCGAGCGCGAGATGCTCAAGGGGTCGTGCGCGTTGACGTACACCTGGGACGGGAAGCGCTTCCGGTTCGTGACCGATGCGATGTGGCGTAGCGCGTTAGGCATGCCGCTCGGCCTCATGGGCAGCACGAGCGCGTTCGCCCCCGCGGGCGCGTCGCAGGAATACCTGCGCATTCCGGGCGATGCGCTCGCGCCGCGCGACGGACGATACATCCTCCAGATCACCGAGGAGCTCTGGGAGACGGCGTACGCGGATGAGGTCAAGCTGCTCGCCGTCGACCACCCGGATTCGGTGGACGTGTTCGTCGACGAGCGCTTCGTTCCGCCTGGACCGGTGAGGCTCCGGCTCTTCCAGGTGGCGCAACGCGAGTTGCCACTCTCAGCAACCGATGAACGTGGCAACGACGTCCTGCCGGCGTTGCGCGAGAGCGATGACGTGTACGTCTCGAACCTCACGCCCGTGCAGTATCAGGGCGTGGTCAAGCCGCACGATCTCATCCTGGACCTCGGCGACGCAGCGGGCCGCCCTGGCACCTTCCTCTTTCTGCGCGGCTGGATCTATCCAACCGATGCGAGCATCAACATCGCGCTCGGGCAGCAATCCGCGATCAAGGTAGCGTCGCCTTCTCTCGAAGTGCGCGACGCGAAGGACCGGTGGCGCACCGCGATCGCGAACATCGGCTTTCCCTCGGGTAAGGACAAGACGATGATCGTGGATCTGGCCGGGAGGTTTCCGACCACCGATCATCACGTGCGCATTCGCACGAACATGCAGATCTACTGGGACCAGGCATTCGTCTCTCGCGATCTCGCGAGCGGCCAGGTAAAGACCACGACGCTGGCACCCGTGTCGGCCGATCTGCATTTCCGCGGCTTCTCCCGCATGTATCGGAAGGGAGGTCGGTACGGACCGTACTGGTTCGCCTACGACGACGTGGCGAAGGAGTCACCCTGGCGACCAATCGAGGGCGCCTTCACGCGCTTCGGCGACGTGCTGCCGCTGCTCCGGAATCCCGACGACATGTACGTGATCATGGGCCCGGGGGACGAGGCGACCATTCAGTTCGACGCAAGCTCCGCGAAGTCGCTGCCGCCAGGCTGGAAGCGCGACTTCCTCCTTTACACCGACGGGTGGATCAAAGACTCAGATCTGAACACTGCGTTCGGTACGACCGTGGGCCCGCTCCCCTTCCATGGCGTGCAGGCATATCCCTATAAGCCCGCCGAGGCGTACCCGACTGACCCGCAGCACCAGCGCTACCTCCACGAGTACAACACACGCGTCGTGAGGGGGAAAGTGTCGCCGCCGTGATATCCGGAGGCTGTGCTCTGATCCCTGCGGCCCCGACCGGGGTTGAGGGAAGTCTGAGGTCTAGCTGAGCGGTCCCGGTCATCATAGTTTCGCTTAGAACAGCCGGCAAAGAAGATCGCGCGCACCGCGCCGAATGACGCGAACGGGTCGCAAGCGGTCCGGCTTCTATTCACCAAGGAGTACAATATGATGTTCGCAGGATGGCTTCGCCCGCATCGAGTCCTCGTGGCTGTGGTGGCCGTCGCTACCGGAGCGCTCGCATGCAAAGACACGACGACACCGAAAGAGTTTTCAAACGCGGGAATCCCTGAGCCGCGCTTCACCGCCGCAGTTGGATTTACCCCCACCTCGAGCAACCGCGGCAACCTCGGCACGTTTGACATTCATTCCAAAGCCGGTGGTTATGACGTCAAGCTAAAGTCGCACGATAACACGGACATCGTAGTCACGAACATAACCGTAACACCCGGTGGGCATTCAGGTTGGCACTATCATCCCGGTCCCGTGATTGTCGTCGTAAAGACCGGAACGATCACGTTCTACCATGGGAACGATCCCAACTGCACCGGAACGCGTCACGTCGCGCCTACCGCATTCGTTGAGGAAGGCGGGGATGTGGGGATCGCGCGCAACGAAGGCGGGGTTGACGCCACCGTAGTGGCGACCTTCTTCGTGCCCGCTGGTGGTCCAACGCGTATTGATGTGCCGACGGCACCGGGAAATTGTACGTTTTGACTAGATCTTAGGAAGGAGAGCGTGTCGCCTCCGTGATGTACGGAGGCTATACTCTAACCTGTGCTGCACCGACCTCGCCCCGCCGTTAGGCGCGCCGTCATCGCCGTGCCCTTTCTGGCGGCGCTGCTGCTCGCGATGCGACTGGATCACGGGCCGAGTCGGGCGGTCGCGGACGCGGCGCACCCCGGATTCGTGCTGCGTGACGAGACCACGGGAGCCGGCATTAACTTCGTGCATCACCGGCCCTCCTTCGATCCAAAGATCGCGAGCATCGAGCCGCATGTCGCGGCGCTGGGAGCATCGGTGTCCGTCGCCGACTTCGACGGCGACGGAAGGCCCGATCTGTACTTCACCAACAGCCGCTTCGGTGAGCCCAACGCGCTCTACCGCAACAAGGGCGACGGCACTTTCGAGGATGTCGCCGCGAACGCGGGGCTCGCGGATCTCAACCGGCCGGGGGACGGAGTCTCGATGGGCGCTGTGTGGGGCGACTTCGACAACGACGGCCGCGAGGACGTGCTGGTGTACCGCTACGGTTATCTGGCGCTGTTCAGAAACGTCGATGGCAGCCGCTTCGAGGACATCACCGCCCAGGCCGGTCTACGCCGCTGGGTGAACAGCAACGGCGCGATCTGGCTCGATTACGATCGCGACGGCCTGCTCGATCTCTACGTCACGGCGTATTTCCGCGACATCGATCTGTGGCACCTCGCGACGACGAGGATCATGCACAACAGCTTCGAGTTCGCCACCAACGGCGGGAAGAATCTTCTCTTTCACAATCTGGGTGGCACGCGCCCAGGGGGCACCCGGTTCGAGGACGTGACCGACAGGATGGGCGTCGGCAGCACGCGATGGACGCTGGCGGCGGCGTCGGCCGATTTCAACGGCGACGGATGGCCGGACATCTATCTCGCGAACGATTACGGCCCGGAAGAACTGTATCTCAACGAGCACGGGCGCAGCTTCGTTCTGACGACCGCTGGTCTCGAGAGCGAATCCAAGAGCGGCATGTCGGTAACGTTAGGCGATGCATTCAATCGCGGCCGGCTCGATGCATTCGTCACCAACATCTCCGAGCGCGGATACCTCTTTCAGAACAACAACCTGCGCGTGAACGAGATGCCCGAGGCGGGCCGGTTCCGCAACGTCGCCGAAGGCGCGATCGCCGACGCGGGTTGGGCGTGGGGCGCCCAGTTCGGTGATCTCAACAACGACGGCGCCAACGAGCTCTTCGTCGCCAACGGGTTCATCTCGGCGGATCGCCAGAAGAGCTACTGGTACGCGATGTCGAAGATCGCCGGCGCCAACGCCCGATTCTTCGAGGACGCCGCAACCTGGCCTCCCTTCGGGAACACGAGTCTGTCCGGGTACGAGCGGTCACGGGTGTACCTCAATCGCGGCGTCGCCGGGTGGGTGGATGTGGCGAAGAAGGTCGGCGTGACGGACGAGTACGACGGACGCGCGGTGGCGTTCGCCGACCTCTCGAATCGTGGCGCGGTGGACGTGATCGTCGCGAACCAGAACCAGCCGGCGGTGCTGTATCGCGACTATCCCGACAGCAGCAACCACTGGATCGCCTTCAGGCTCGTCGGCACGCGCAGCAATCGCAGCGCAATCGGCGCCGAGGTGGTGCTCGAGTCGGGAGATCTCACCCAGCGGCGGATCGTCGATGGCGGATCGGGATTCGCGAGCCAGAACGACCGACGGCTGCACTTCGGGCTTGGGTCTCGGGAGTGGGTGGGCCGCGTCGTCATCCACTGGCCGTCGGGAACGCAACAGGTGCTGCAGCGTCCCGCGATCGATCGATTCGTCACCGTCACCGAGCCGGAGCGCTGACGCCATGAGCGACGCGATACACGCGACAGTCGCGGAGAGGAATGCGCTCGTGCGCTCGTGGGAGCGCGGAAGCAAGATCGATCCGCGCTATCTGATCGCGTTTCTCATCACGCTGGTGCTGGTGGCGGCGCAACTCCGCTACCACATGGTTGGTGGCTACGACCGGCTCGTGCTGGCGCTTGCGGTGTGCACGGCGACCGAGGCGCTGCTCTCCTGGTTTGACCGCGGCAAGATCGTCAACCTGCTGAGCGCCTACATCAGCGGCATCAGCCTGACGGTGCTCATCAAGCCGCAGGGCGGCGCGCTCTGGCCGTTCGCGCTCGGTGGCTTTCTCGCGATCTCGTCCAAGTACGTCTTACGCTATCGCGACAACCATCTCTGGAATCCCACCAACTTCGCGATCACCGCGCTGCTGCTTGCCGCGCCGGATCGGGTCTCCGTGCTCAGCCACCAGTTTGGAAACGACCTAACGACCAACCTGGTAATCTGGCTCTTCGGACTGGTCATCGCCGCGCGCGTCGGCGTCCTCCACATCACGCTCACATATGTCGCGAGCTTCCTGCTGCTGAACAGCGTGTGCGCCGCGGCGCTCGGACAGCCTGTGCTGGCAGAGATCGCTCCGATCACCGGACCGATGTATCAGTTGTTCGTTTTCTTCATGATCACCGACCCGCGCACCGTGGTGCGCGGGCGGCGGCGGCAGATCGTGGTGGCGGTCCTGATCGCGTTGATGGAGACTCTGATCCGTTTCGCGTCAGACAAGGGATGGCCGCTTCCGACGGCGTTCAACGCCGCGCCGGCGTTTCTCGCGCTGGCGACGGTGGGCCCGGTAGCGAAATGGCTCGACCTCCGACGGGTCGGCCTCTTAACGCCCTCTCTATTGCGAAGGCGAAAGGACCCAGCCTTAACTTGAACATGAGGCAGGAGGATATACACACTTACCGTGTTCGTTTCCGGTTTCATCCCAATTCACGCGCAGGCCCGGGTGGACCGACCTCTGATCCCCTCGTCGATACGCCGCGTCCTGGATACCTTGTACGACCAATTGACCGCCCTCGAAGATCGATTCACTGGCGCGCCGCCAACGGTCCACCAGATGGTCCTGACGCTCGAGAGGAGCGGGCTCATCGAGCGTACCGCAGGAAAGGCGCGGTCCATACGGCTCAGGCTGTCCCGTGCGCAGTTGCCGGATTTGGAATAGTCTGCTCGATCTTCGTCGGAAGTTGGTCGCTCTGGACGCCGCGGACGCCCTGGATGACTTACGGGTACCTCCTGGCAATCGACTGGAGAAGCTCAAAGGCAGCCGCAGTGGACAATACAGCATCCGCGTGAACGAGCAATGGCGAGTCTGCTTTCGCTGGAAGGACGGTAATGCCCATGATGTCAATATCGTTGATTACCACTAGGATGCCCTTATGACCTCTCGAAAGCTTGCGCCGATTCACCTGGGTGAAGTCTTGCTTAACGACTTCCTCGAGCCAATGGGAATTTCCCAATACCGCGTTGCTCAGGACATCAGTGTCCCCGCCCGGCGGATCAACGAAATCGTTCACGGAACTCGCCGGATCACGGCTGATACCGCCCTCCGGTTGTCCCGTTATTTCGGCACAAGCGAGCGTTTCTGGCTCAACCTCCAGGCTCGATTCGACGTGGAAGAGCAGAAAGATGTGTTGGGCAACCGGCTCGAGAAGGAAGTGACAGTTCTCCCCGCCGCCAGCTAACGCCGGTTCACAGGCCAAACCCCGCAAGCCATGACTCGGTTGAACCGCAACGACCCCTGCCCCTGCGGAAGCGGGAAAAAACACAAGAAGTGTTGCGGGAGCACGAGCGCGGCCGGACCCGCGCCGGAGGTCGCCCGCGCCAACGCGGCGAAAGAGCTCGACCGCGGACTCGTCGCCCCCCTCATGCGATTCGCCCGACTGCACTTCGGTCCGGATTGGCTGGAGTCCGCCCTGCGCGAATACGCGGGATCGGAAGAGACGATCGAGCAGGTGGAGATGCAGCTCGCCGTGCCATGGGCGCTGTTCCACTATCCGAACACGGACGATGGCCTTCCGGTCGCGCGGCTCTTTGGTGACGAACAGGGGCGGCTGTCGCCCGAGATACGCGCGCTCCTCGACGCTCAGCTCCAATCGTGGCTCGGCGTATGGGAGGTGCAGCGCGTGGAGCAGGGCGTCGGGATGGCGATCAAGGACCTGCTGACGGGTGAGGAGCGGTTCGTTCACGAAATAAGCGGCTCACGCGGACTCGGTGCACGCGACGCCCTGCTCGGCCGCGTGGTGGACTTAGGCGGCGTCTCGTTCCTGGGTGGCGTCCATCCGCAGCCGCTTCCGCCGCGCGACACAGACATCGCGGTGAGGGAAGTGCGACGCGCCTGCCGCGCCCGCACGCGCCCGGTGCGCGTGGAGAAGCTCCGAGAGATCGCGGTCCAGCTGCTCACCATCGACGTCTGGCGCGACCTCGCCGCACAGCTACTCGAGCCGAAACCGATGCCGACTCTCACCAATACGGATGGCGATCCGATCGTGATGACGACGGATCATTTCGATATCGTCACGCCGGACGACACGACGGTGATCGCTCGCGTTGCGACATTCGACGGCGCGGGAGAGCCGGAGAGCGACGAGAATGGCGAGACCGCAATTACCATCACTAAGTCCGGCAACGCCACCCACAAAAGCTGGGACAATACCATAATTGGCCGGATCGTGATCGCCGGCCGCCGGATGCGTATCGAATCCAACTCCGTGCGCCGGGCGGATGATCTGCGTCGCACGCTGGTGTCGCACCTGGGGGAGCTCGTGCGGCATCGCCTTCGCGATGAGACCGGGGCGAAGGAGTTGTTTGCCCTTGCCCAGCGTTCGTCACCGCGCGGAAAGATCGACCGCCAACCGGAAACGCCGCCCGAGCTCAAGGCGCTCGAGCGCGAATTCAAGGAGCGGCACATGACAGAATGGGTCGACGAAGCGATCCCCGCTCTCGGCGGACTCACACCCAGAGAAGCGTCGAGGTCGCCACGAACGAGGAAGGATCTCGATCTCCTGTTGCGTGAGATGGAGAATCACGAGTCGCGGTTGCCGGCGGATGAACGGTTCGACATGGGGGGGCTGCGCGCGGTACTTGGGATATGAACGAAGCCGGCGCCATCCCGCGGAACATCGGCAGCGCCGCGAGAAGTTGATCGCGCCTGAAGAAACAATCCCTCCTCCTTCAGGCGTGGGATGCCCATTCCTTCTCGCCGGGCGTGTAGGGCACGCACGGATCGTAACGCCCCGGCGATTCCACGTAGCGTAGCGCCTGCGTCGCCCCGATCTCCGAGGTGAAATAGCCGAGGAGCGCAAGCTCCTTCATCATGCGGAAGTAGTGCGTCGGCGGATTGTCGGTCGCAGTCGTCGCCGCGCCGGCGTCCGTACCGGCCGCCCCTTCCTTTCGCGCATCGTTCAACCAGGCGAGCGATCTCTTTCGCGACTCATCCTCCTGAGCCTGCGAAAGGGATCTCTGGTCGCGATCGAGCGCCGTCAGCACCGCCAGCCGCTGCTCGGGTGTCGCCTTCATGAAGGAGACGTTGTGAGCCTTCTGCGTTGCGTCGTCGATCTTGCGCATTCCGTCGCGAAAGATCTTCTGGTCGTCCGAGTTGTAGCTGTCGTGCACCATCAGCGCCATGAATGCGCCCGTCTTCGCCGCCTTTGCACCCGGAGTGCTCGTCGTGGGAAGGATCGTGTCAGCGACCTCGTCGAGAAACGCGATGTCATCGGCCGAGAACGGCTCGTCAGCGCCGCGCTCCACCCGGCAGCCCGTGAGAAAGGCGCTCCCTCCTACCAGTGCGACTCCGCCCAGCAGAGCGGTAACGCGCAGCACCGCCTCGCGGCGGGTGATCAGCTCGCGCTCGGTAATCGTGTCGCTTGAAGTCATCGATGATTCTCCGGTCACAGGTTGTGCCGCTTGAGCTCGTTGACGGCGAAGTCCGCCGCGCGTGCCGTTAGCGCCATGTAGGTGAGCGATGGATTCTGACAGGCGGCTGAAGCCATGCAGGAGCCGTCCGTGACGAACACGTTCGGCGCATCCCACACCTGATTGTGCGCGTTGAGGACCGACGTCTTCGGATCCCGTCCCATGCGCGCCGTTCCCATCTCGTGAATCC
>JALYKM010000078.1 GCA_030774785.1 Gemmatimonadota bacterium | reverse complement strand
ATGAGGCGCAGAGTACCGTTGCCCGGCGCGACGGTGAACGTCACCGGTAGCCCGCCAATGCCGGTAGTCAGGGTGCCACCATTATGCACCACGGTTCCAACGATCCTGGCTGTCGAAGTCGTGGTCGACCCGGGTCCGAGGGTGAGTCCCGTGCTGGTGTAGCGCTGAATTTGCGCCGTCAGGGCCGGACCGATGTTGCTGAGATCGAACGCCAGACCACCAATGCCAAAGTCCACCGCGTACGCCGTCTGAACGCCGAAGAGTTTGCCGAACCCTGCTTTCACCTTCCCCCATCCCGCACTCGCGAACCGCGTGAAGCCGTTCGAGGTGTTGTTGGAGGCGACCAGATTGTCTCCACAGCCACGCTCGGTCGGGGTGGTCAGGATTAGCGCATCCGACGCACTCGGCAGCGGCTTGGCGTCCGTACCGCCCGCGTCGGAGGACCAGAGCTGCACATACGGCTCGCGCGCGTACTCGCCGTCCAGGAGAACGAGACAAACCGCCACGGTGATCGCCGTCGTGAACTGATGGCCCGCTTCGTTGATTGACGCGAGGGTGGGAATCGTGCTGAAATTGAAGCAGCCGTTGAACTGCTGGAGCGGAAGGTTTACGTGACACGGGTTCGCTTGCGTACCGGCAGCAACGTCGTTCACGCCGGTGTTCACACGGCCGATCGTAAACACTACGCTTTGCGGGCCGCCCGGAGGCAGGAACCCATCCGGCAGCAGCACACCGGCGATCGGGCCGGCATCGCCCTCCACGCGAACGATCTGGTAGTCGCCGGTCGGATTGTCGTTTGTGACTGTGACTGAAGTGCAGAGTATCTCGCCCGGGCACAGGGCGCTGTCCTCAACGCGGAACTTGATTGGAAGCGTAGAATCATCAACCAAGGGTATGACTTCGCCCGTACGCGAGTTTTTCAACTGAGTCTTATTCTCCATCGGATCCACATCGGCAAAGCCGAGAGGGACATCAGATCCTTCGATCAAGACCTTGATGCGGTAATACTTGGTTACGTCGAGATTGGACTCCCGCGTATTCCAGCTGACCTGGTAGAACCCGTCCGGCATGCCCAGGAGTTGCACCGTCCCGGCGGGGAATTTCTTCACCAGGGGCGCGCCGGCGACACAATCAGTAGCTACCGGGTGGCCTTGCGCATCCACTGGCGATCCCTGGAGCAAGCAGATCTCGACCGTGAGCCTTGGCTGCAGCGTCTCGTTGAATCTCGCGGCCTCGTAGTCCGGATCGTTCGCCGGGTTCCGCACCATCGGAGCGAGGAAAAAGAAGTCCGGGTTCCCGCCGTGGGCGCCATCGCTGATGACTCCAACGGGATCCGTGGGCGCACCGACTCCACTCGGTCCGGTTGGAGAGCTATGGTCTTCGCACGCAAGTGCGATGGCGAGCACCGATAGGGCGAGCAGGCGACGACCTTTCATGGGACTTTCCTCGTCAAAGGAGTGGCGTCGCGTTTCTCTCGGGACGCGGCGTCTATGGCTGAGCTTTGGGCGAACCCAATATATAGGAACAACTGACAAAAGCGCGATAGAATGTTTCCCGACACCTCAGCGGTGCGGTCCTAATCTCCCGCGACCAGCGTCTTGAACCGGGGGTCGTTCTGAAGATCCCGCCACCACCACGGGTTCGCCTTCGCGAATCCGTGCCGGTGCTCGGGGTGTTCGGTCAGGTATACCTGCAGAAGATCGACTGCCTCCTTCTTGTCGCCTAGCATGGTGCGGACGAAGGCTTCTAATCCCATGAGCTCGCCGCGCGGGTCCACGTTCCGATCTGCACGTGCGCGGACGAGGACGCGGCGAGCGCTGTCAGGAAGTCCCGCCCGCGCAAGCACGGCAGCCACAAATATCTGTCCCTCGCGGCGGTAGTACTCCCGCTGTGGCACTGGCGCCACGCGCTCGAGCTCGCCGGCCCGCCGCCAGGCTTCGGCCGGATCGGCTCGCACCGCCTTTGTCGTCATCATCAGGAGCTGACAGCGAGCCGCCGCCAAATGCTGCGGAAACCGACGCAGCTCCTCATCGCACCACGTCTCAGCGTTGGCGAACTGCTCCAGGTCGTATGAGGTCGCGAAGAGTCGCCACAGAATCTCGGGCGCGGCCGTAAGGTACGCATCGGCTTCGTATGCTCGACGCGCCAGGTTGTAAGACTCGACAGGACCCTGCTTCGTGTACTGGATCTGGCTGAGAACGTTCAGAGCACCCGCCTGGGATGGATTCGCCACGATCGCAGCGCGCAGATCTTGTTCGGCCGCGCGAATGACATCGTCCACTTCCCGCTGATCCTTGACGAGTCCACGCGCGATTCTCCGAACACGAAGCGCCCCGCGCAGCTCGAGCGCGTTCGGGTCCCGCGGATTGAGAGTGATCGCCCGGTCGGCGTGAGCGAGCCCGACGTTGATCCATTTATCTGCCTCCGCCGCCTCGCGACTCAGTCGTTCCTGTCGGCCGGCGACTTTGCCGCGCAGGACGATCGGCTCGGGCCATTTGGGGTCGAGCGACTCGGCCTGAGCGAGAGCGGTGTCGGCGGCTGCGAGCTCACGTCCCGCGCCCGCGATATCGCCAGCTTGCTCGAGCAAGGCCGCATCCTTGCGCATTTTCTCCGCCCGCTGCACCAAAGACCACGCATTGGGGTTTTGGGTGCCGCCGCGCAACGCACGGAACCGGACTTCGTCGCCAAGCCATTGCCGAAGCATTAGCGCAAGCTGCTCGGCGAGCCTGGTCCGCAAGACAAGGGGGTTGCCGAACGATTCGACGACTGCCGCCTGGTCGCGGTCCGCACCGCTGTTGCCATCCACGAGTCGCAGCGTTACGCGAACGCGGTCGTTTCCCTCGGGTGCCACGCTGCCGTCGACGAGCGTACCGGCATCCAGCGCGTGTGCGATGCTGTCGGCCGGGACATCCTTCCCGCGGAACTGGCTGATTCCACCCGTCGAGATCACATCGAGCGCGCTCACCTGAGCGAGCTGGTCGATCAACGATTCGGTCAGTCCGTCGGCGAGGTAGCCGAGCCGCTTGTCGGGGCTGAGGTCCTTGAAGTAAAGGACGGCAATGCGCTGAGGTCTGAAGCCAGCCGCTCCAACGCTCCCAGTGCTGTTGCGTCGCGCGCCCCAGAGGAAAGCCTTCCCCGCCCACGCGGCGCCACTGAGGGCAACGACTCCGAGCCCCACGGCCAACGCAACGACGCGCCAGTTTTTCTCTCCCGAGCGCTTCTTGATGCGTGTACGACGCCCAGTCCGGCGCGCGGTATGCGTGCCGCTCTGCCCGCAGGCTTTTAGAGCGTTCGCAAACTCCGCCGCGGTAGAGAATCGGTCGGCCGGCACCTTTTCCAGCGCGCGAAGCACCGCGTCCTCGACCTCTTCCGGGA
>JALYKM010000077.1 GCA_030774785.1 Gemmatimonadota bacterium | reverse complement strand
GAGTGGCAGCCCGTCCATGCGCCGGCACACCTCTGCGACGGCCTGAGCGTTCTCGGCAGTGAGGGCGAAGGTAGGGTTCACACCCCGCGCCCGTTGGGTGAACAGGGCCACGGCGGAGTAGACGCCGAGTTCTTCGGGGGCGGACTTGCCGCCGGCGGGGGGCACAAGGAGCGGCTCCAGTTGGTACTCGCGTTCAGCACCGATGTGCAACGGCATCCGGCTCGTCACGACAAGGCGGAGCTCGGAGCAGGCAGCCACGAGGTCGGCGAGGGCGGGGGCCGCCTCGATCACCTGTTCGAGGTTGTCAAGCAGCAGCAGGGCCTTCTTGTCCCCGATGACGCCGATGACGCCGTCGATCAGGCTTCGGTCTTCAGCGTCCTTGATATCGAGGGTGTCGGCCAACGCGGGGACGACGTCGGCAGGGTCGGTGACATCGGACAGGGCAACGAAGGAGATGCCGTCGAGGAATTCTGGGCCGAGGCGGCGACATACCTCGATGGCGGTGCGGGTCTTTCCGATGCCGCCAGGCCCCGTGATCGTCACCACGCGATGGTGGGCCACAAGATCGTTGAGGGCAGCCAGGTCGGCCTCGCGACCGAGGATCGGGGCGACGGGGTCGGGGAGATTCGCGGGCAAGCTGGCGAGCTGCTCTCCCTTTCCCTTCAGGAAGTCGGGGGCCGGCACCGCGAGCCCGTCGGCGGCGATCGCGAAGATCGTGAAGGGTCGACCCACGTTCTTGAGCTTGAACTTGCCCAGGTCGACGAAATCGAAGGCGGGCTGGTTCTTCACCTGGTCCTGGACCGAGTCGCTGACCATCACGGCGCCCGGCGAACCGAACGACTCGATCCGCGAAGCGATGTTGACCGCGTCGCCCACGAGGCCCGTCTCCTCCACGATGACATTGCCCACGTGGATGCCGATGCGAACCGGCACTTCGAGCGGCTCTCGAAGCACCTTCTGGACCGCGATCGCACACGCCACCGCGTCGACCGAGTTGGGGAAGGTGCTGAGGGACCCGTCCCCGAGGAACTGGACGATGGTCCCGCCGAAGGCTTCGTGCTGCTCCTCGAGGATCGTCCTGTACTTGTCCCGCTTGGCGAGCGCGATCTCCTCGTCGGACTGCATGAGCGCGGTGAACCCCTGCATGTCGGTGAACATGACCGCCGCCAGCCGTCGCTCCACTCCCATGCGGCGATACTAGAGTGCTCCACCTTCTGAGGGCGCGCGTCCGTTCACCCCGTGGGCGGTGTCGCGTCCTCCAACGGTTGGGTCTTCGCCCCCGCGAACCCGAAGGCGAGGACGCCGAACGCGACGACGGACGCGGTCCCTCCCACCGCGTAGACCCCCCGCGGGCCGATCCGAGGACTACCCTTTGTGAGCACACCCTCCCGGTGACCCCGACGCCGAGATCCAGGTGGTGAGCGGTTCGAACCTGGCAAGATGCTCGGCGGGAGGGTGGCCGAGCGGACGAAGGCGACGGTCTTGAAAACGGTGTGCTTCGTTTTTCGTGCCTTCCGTGCCGGCAGTTGGCTCCCAGCAACTTTCGTGCCGGCGGCGGCACGAAAGTTCTGCGGACGTCCCAACTGCGGGCGCCCTCGCGACAGGGCAGACCCTACCCAAGGGATGGGAGCGAGGACGAGCCAGCCTAGCGATTGCCCCGCAGCCCGGATGATGGTCGGGTAGGCGGTCTGCTCGGGGTTTGGCAAGTTCGAGGCCTCGGCCTCTAATCCATTCCGCGCTGCCGGGCGTCTGAGCGCATCCAAGCTGGAATGAACGAAAAGCCCGTTAGCTCGTTCTCACCCGCGTGTAGGGCGATGATTCTTCGGAGAGGATTCGAGTAGTAGAGGACTTCCTCATCGGATAGATCTTCTGGCCTGGGACGCTCATCCCACCGCACCGGTCGGCCGTCGCGCCCTTGACCACGCCGGTTGGCCTCTTGCACGCGGTCATAGAAATGCGGGGATCCTTGTGGGAACCACAGATGTGAGGCGAGGGCTTCTCCCCGCTCCATGTCCGCGCGGACGCCATCCCAACCGACAAGATCCACCTTCGGTTCCCGCCGCGTCATTTCCTTGAACACTTCTAGCTCCAAGCGCGCGATCGTGATGATGTAGAGGAGGATGAGTTCCGAAGCGTAGTGGTCGTACCGAAGCCTGGTCGGCAGGTTGCGGCCATAGACAATCTCGAGACCTCGCCTACTGGGGTGGGTAAACGCGCTCAGGAAGCCAAAGTGAACCTCGAATCGCGCGAGCTCTCGCTCCGTGTAGAACTCGTTGAGGAGAAGGTTCGCCAACAGCTGACGCCAAGAAAAGAACCTTCCCCATGTTTCCGCTGCTTGAGCCGCCCAACGATGACGCGCGTCCTCTGCATGCGGCCACTGGCCGATGAAGTCTTGCGCCCTCTTCCCACCGGTGAGCGGATCGAAGTCGGCGATGATCTGGTAGTAGATCGAAAGCCCCGGCGCCCCCAAGCCCTGTTCCCCGCCGGTGTAGTGAGGACCGGACCGGATTACCTCTACTTGGCTGGGACCAACGTGCCGAAGCTCCACGATCCCGGCGAAGTCCCTGCGTTTTTCGTCTATCGCACTCTGCCATTCGGCAAACGTCTCGTCCGAGACATCCGAAACTATCGCTCTGTAGCGATTGCCGAGGAAGAGAAGATGGTCTTGCACGTGGTGCTCTAGCGCTGTCCGAAGATTGGCGAACGCCGGTAGATACAGGTCATGGTCCAGTTCTACTAGGACGCCTTGCAGGTAAGTATGAAGGGACCATAGGCGCTCGCCGAACCGCATGTGCTGCTCGTAGGTCACGTCCCCGACGGAATGCAGTCGCTCGCGGGCGGTCGCCACATCGGCGGTTACATCAATGGCTGCTTGAAGTAGCTCTGCGTGTTCAGCGGCTAAGGAACCAGCTGCCATCGCCTAAGGCCTCTCGTTGGTATGCGTGTTGATCTTCGGGATCGCATCGTGGGCGAGCACGGCGGAAGCGTCAACGGCGTCCTTGGGTTGGTCAGTTTGAGCGAATATCGAGTGTAAGAGTCATCGGTTGTCTCCGCGAACCTGTAGCATAGGGGTGCAAGACTGCTGGACCGCGACAGGAGTGGACGCGGGGGCCTCGTGCCTCCGCGTTTTTCGTTGTTCTGGGGGTCTTTGGGGATGTGCAGGAGAAAGTGGGGCTCCAAGAAGACGCGCGTGACGCGTTCGGCGACCAGATCCGCGAGATCTTGGCGGCAGCGTGCGCGCTGTTTCGAGGTCGTCACAACATGAAGACGGTCGCCGCTTTTTCGACGGACGGCCGCCCCGTGCTCGTTGCGACGAAGGGACCCGGCGCAGTCCTCCGCGAAGGCCAAGAGCCGGAGCCGAAGCCGTGAGTCGCAAGAGGTCGGCGCGCAGGGGTCGGCCGCGTGGGAGCGTCATGCTGACGCCCGATATCCAGCGCACGATCGTCTCATTCGTGGAGGCCGGCGCGTGGGACTACGTCGCGGCAGAGTCCGCTGGGATCGATGCGCGGACGTTTCGCGACTGGCTCGCTCGAGGCGAGGGCCGCCATCCCAACCGATCGCCCACCCCCGAGCTCACCGCCTTCGCACGCGCGGTACGAGAGGCTAGAGCGAGAGCGCGGGCGGCACGCGAGATCGAGGTCGCGGCCAAGGAGCCCAAGTTTTGGCTCACGCACCAAGCCCGCTCGCGGCCTGGGCGCGAGGGGTGGACCGACCCGGTCCCCGACGCTGCGACAACCTCGGTCCTTACTTTCGCGCCGACACCTGAGGAAGCCGCCGAGACACTGCGGATTCTCGCCGAATCAGGCGCGATCCCGACCGGGCGGTGCGCCGACCCCACCTGTACGTGCGATTTGCATCGAGGTCCCACCGATGGCTGAGGTGTCCAGGCGCACCACGACCCGCTCAGTCGGCCCGCCCGCCGCGCCGGTCCGCGATCGGATCGTCGAGTTTCGCCGGGTCCGTGCGGGCGACCTCGCCCCGAACCCCGCGAACTGGCGGAGGCACCCCGAGCGGCAGCGCCGGGCGCTTCGGGCGCTCCTTCGTGAGGTGGGCTACGCCGATGCCCTGCTTGCTCGCCTGGCGCCGGGCGGCACACTCGTCCTGTTCGACGGGCATCTTCGCCAGAGCCTTGATCCTGATCAGGTTGTGCCGGTGATCGTCACCGACCTCACGGAGGCCGAGGCGGAGAAGCTGCTTCTAACGCTAGACCCGCTGGCGGGGCTCGCCGTGGCCGATCCTGCAGTACTCGGCGATCTTCTCGACCGGGTCGAGACCTCGAGCAGCGCCGTTCGGGCGCTCCTTGACGATCTGGCCCGAAAGGCACGGCTGCCGCTTCGTCTTGGGCTCACGGACCCCGAAGACATCCCGCCGCTGACCCGGACTCCGCGGGCTCGCCTAGGGGACGTGTGGGAACTCGGAGAGCACCGGATCGCGTGCGCAGACGCAACGGACTCCCTGGCGTTCGTGATGCAAGGCTCCTCGGCCGACGTCTTGTGGACCGATCCACCCTATGGCGTCGGCTACGTGGGCAAGACTAAGAAGGCGCTTCGGATCGCAAACGACGACGCCGAGGGACTCCGCTCGCTGGTAGACCGGGCGTTCGCCGCGACCGATGTCGTGCTCCGTCCCGGAGCCGCGACATACATCGCCCACCCCGCGGGTCGGCTCTCGGTGACCTTCGCTGAGGCCTTCCTAGACGCGGGCTGGGAGCTCCGCCAGACCCTCATCTGGGTGAAGGACCAGATGGTGCTTGGCCACGGCGACTACCACTACCGTCACGAACCGATCCTGTACGGGCGCAAACCCGGTACAGGTCGGTGGGGCCGGGGTCATGACGGTTGGTACGGGGGGAACGCCGAGACCTCGATCTTCGAGGTGCCGCGTCCACGCGCCTCGCGCGATCATCCGACCGCCAAACCGGTAGCCCTCGTCCGCCGGTGCCTTCAGAACTCCTCGACGTCTGGCGATCTCGTACTCGACCCCTTCCTCGGCTCTGGTTCGACGCTGATCGCGGCCGAGCAGGATGGACGCCGGTGTGTCGGCATCGAGTTGGATCCGTGCTACGTCGACGTTGCCGTAGCGCGCTGGGAGGCCTTCACGGGCGAGCGCGCGCGGAGACGAACGAAATGATCGAGCCCAGGGCCGGTCGCGAGGAGCTCCTCGTCCGCGCGGTGACCCCGCGCCTCACCGGGTACATCCCGCATCGCCCGACGCCTCCTCAGGCGGCGTTCCTTTGCCTGCCCGGCACCGAGGCGTTCTACGGCGGGGCGGCCGGCGGCGGCAAGTCCGACGCCCTGCTCATGGCCGCGTTGCAATATGCAGACGTCCTCGGCTACGCGGCGCTTCTCGTCCGCGAGACGTTCCAAATGCTCAACCAACCCGGCGGACTCCTTACGCGAGCGAGAGAGTGGCTTGCGGGCACCGACGCCGTATGGATCGCCGCCGAACACCAGTGGCGCTTTCCCTCGGGCGCGACGCTTACGTTTCGCCACATGCAGGACGCAGGGGCCGAGCGGAACTTCCAGGGCGCGGAGTATCACTTCATTGGAATCGACGAGGTCACCGATCTGCTCGAGGACGAGTACCGGTTCTTGTTCTCACGGCTTCGCCGAGGCCACGACTCCAGGATCCCGCTTCGCATGCGCGCCGCCTCGAATCCTTACGGCCCGGGGCTTGAGTGGGTGCACCGCCGGTTCGTGATCGAGGGCCGCGCGAAAGGCCGCGTGTTCATCCCCGCGCGCCTGGAGGACAACCCGTACCTCGATCAGGAATCCTACGAGCTCTCGTTGAAGGAGCTCGGACGCCTCACGTACCGAAAGCTCCGTCACGGAGACTGGACCGCACGTCCCGACGGTGGACTGTTTCAAGACGCGTGGTTCACGGAGCGCTTCCTCGATCGGCGGGAACTCCCGGAGCACCTTCACTTGTGTCGGGCGTGGGATTTCGCAGCGACCGAGGCCGGCCACGGATCAGACCCCGATTACACCGCGGGGGTTCTTCTCGGCCGTTCAGGCGACGGTGTGTGCTACGTCCTTGACGTCTGCCGCGCCCGGGGTTCTCCGCTCGAGGTAGAGCGTCTGGTTCGACGAACCGCCGAAGTGGACAAAGTGTTGGCCGACGAGCGAGGGCATCACCGACCTACGATCCGGATCGAGCAGGAGCCCGGCTCGGCCGGCGCCGTCGTGATCGACCACTACAGGCGAACGGTCCTGCCGGAGTTCACGGTGAAAGGCGTCCGCTCCACCGGGACCAAGGAGGTTCGCGCCGCCCCGGTTGCCGCACGGGCCGAAGCGGGGGAGCTTTGGATCTGTCGCGGGACCTGGAACACCACCTTCCTCGATGAGCTCGTCGCCTTTCCTGCTGGATCCCACGACGACCAGGTGGACGGTCTCGCCGCCGCCTACGAGCAGCTCGCGAGACGGCGCGCGAGCGTCGTCCCCATGCCGATCGGGTTCCCGCGCGAGTCGGTATGGAGGTTCTAGAAACCAACAAGCCGGACGCCGGCTATGGCTACCGGTGTCGCAGACCACATCAGGTCGCTCCGGGAGATCACCGGATTCTTGGACGTGACCCCTACGCACGACCCACACCAGGTGAAGACGCTACACGGCTGATAGTCTCGGCGCGCCGCAAGAAGGAGGTGCAGTCTGCCTTTTACCTTTCACGGCAGCCGGTAATAACGTCCCGAGTAGCGCGGGACACCACTGACCGCCCGGCGGAACGGCAGGGTCAAAGCGGAGATCGCGGTGGGTTCGCGGCATGGCATGAAACGCCGCTAGCCGATGCTTAGCGGAGCACCCGAGCCTGGAGGGCCGCCTGCCCGGTCCCCTCGCTCCAAAGACAAAGGGGACTGAAGAATGTCAGTAGTCATATGTGGGTGGTGCGGCCATCCTGGCACGCATACAGAAATCAATCCACCGACGAAAACCTGTAGCGATTGTCGGATCTGTCAGAGCGGAGGCAAGACACCCGCGCCTGCTCCGCCGCCCTCAAACTGAGAAACGACTCCCGCGTCTTCAGCTGATCGATGCACTCCGAGCGGTGATCGAATAGTCGTCCCGTCGGGGCCTACTCAGTCGGCGTCGTTGCTCTGACGATGGACAAACGTGGGGGAGAGCGTCAGTTACGTCGGGCGTCGCGTTTTCATCATCGGGCATTGGGATCGGGGCGTCGCTAATGGGCGTAGCGGTCTTGGCGGTTCTCGGCCTTTCGCTGGGGGTGGTGCTTGTTCGCAGGCCCTGGCCATCGTGGGACTCGCCGATTCCCCTGACGGGCCGAGGGCGTTCGATCCATATGTGGGTGCAGAGCCTTCTTGCGCTAGCCGTCCATTTCCTCGATCCGTGATCCGAGCAACCACCACGGAAAAGGGCCAATATTCGGGTTGACGCGGGACGTGGGCCACGGCATCCTCGACGGCGTCAAGGAGACAGACGACAGAGTAACGGGGAAGACATGTTCGAGATCGATTTCTGGCAAGTGAGTATCTCGGAGAAGAGCGCGGACGCCATCACCGCCCGCTGGACTCGCCCCGACACTAGTCGCATGGCTGTCGTGGTTATCGACGCAGGATTCACAGAATTTGGGAACAAGGTTGCTGACGAGGTCGAGGCGAGATACGGCACCAGCGATGTTGACCTCGTCGTCTCCACGCACCCCGATCGGGACCACATTGAGGGCTTGGCATTGGTGCTCGAGCGTCTCAACGTTGGCGAACTTCTCATACACATCCCTCGGTTGCACGGATACACGCAGGATGCGGTTGGTGGCGGTCGCGCCGATGAGCTGGTCCATATCGCCGCTAGGCGCGGGACCAAAGTAACGGAGCCCTTCACCGGGGATGTGTTTCTGGGAGGGATACTTACGGTTGCTGGCCCAACCCCTGAATACTATCGCCAACTTCTCCAGGAACAGGTCACAGGTGTTGCCGCAGCGAAGCTACTCGGACGGCGTGCCCTCGCCGGCGCAAGGCGTATCGCGTTGAAGATTCTGAGGGATGAGCCTCCGGAGACACTCATTGATGACCAGGGCGGAACCACGGCACGCAACAACTCCTCCGTGATCCTCAACGTCTTTGCGGATGCCCAAAGGTTCCTCTTCACTGGTGACGCTGGCGTGCCGGCTCTTAGCCAAGCGGCCGACTACATGGACGCGCGAGGGTTGTCGGCCAATCCAATCAACTTTCTCGACGTTCCTCACCACGGGAGTCACCATAACGTCGACCCGGTCGTCCTTGACCGGCTGTTGGCCCCTTCGAGAGCCGTAGGTATTTCTCCGACTGCTTTCATCAGCTCATCCGACAAGGATGAGGATCATCCTTCTCCGCGGGTGCTGAACGCGCTCAAGAGACGCGACTGTAGGGTATTTACGACCGAGCAAGGCAGCATCCTGCACTCTAGCGCGGATGCACCTCCGCGCCTCGACTACCATGCTCTTTCTCCGATGCCCTGGGTAGATGAGTCGGAAGAGTGAATCTCGCGGGGATCGATGCCTACGTCGTTCGTGCGCGGATTGCACCTCTTACTCTCGTGATCACACCATTTCTAATCTTCATCTCAGCGATCAGCTTCCCGCTTTCTGCTTGGAACGCGACTTGGCCGGTCTTCGGGTTCGCCATCATCTTGCTTGTCGCGGAGCTTGGCCGAGACCTCGGCAAGAGGCTCGAGCCTGAACTATGGCGATCGTGGGGCGGCGCTCCGACGACGGTGATGCTTCGATACCGGGCGGCGTCCAATCGGGTGATCGTGGACGACCGCCACCGGAGAGTCGAAAGAGCGGTTGGCGGCATCACCCTTCCCACGGTTGACGAAGAGGTGGCTGACCCGAGTGCTGCCGACGACGCGTATGAGACCGCCGTCGCAGTTCTTCGCTCCAGGACGCAGGATTCGACCAAGTTCCCGCGCGTCTATTCCGAGAACGTCAGCTATGGCTTCCGTCGGAACGTCTATGGGCTACGGCGTTGGGGCGTAGGATCGTGCGCGGCGACGCTCTTCTGTTGTCTTGCGGCCGTGGCTCCGCTTTACCGCTCGGGCGGCATTCCGGCCACCATGGTCCTTGCCCTGCCGCTCGTCGCTGCGGCAAGCGCTCTCTGGTTGTGGCGGCGAGTGAATACTGCCTGGGTCAAAGTCCCCGCCGACGCATATGCGGAGAGAATCATGCACGCGGCTAGCGAACTTGCGGAGTGAGTGAACCCGAACACGTTGGATGCATCGAAATAGCCAAGGTAGTTCGGGTGCGACATCTGACGACAAGCCGCCCCTCTTACCCACCCCCGATCTCGACCGTGTCCGAGTGGCAGATGTGGGCGCCAGCCCTGAGGATGAGACTTGTGGTGGACTAGAGGGCTAGGCAAGAATCAGAGAGTTACTCTCGCTTCGCACTGGCCTAGTCACATGCGTGACCGCACGAACAGCGGCACGAGAAACACGAGCTAATTGAATTTCGCACACTCAAATGCCTAGCGCGATCCGATCGGCCCTCGGTCGACCGGGGGATTGCGCCAGGCTGCAGAGGTGTCAGACTGTCGGTGATTCCGTTCGTCTCGGCACTCCGGGGGCCCAATGTCTGGCCAGACCTCACCACCCATTCCGCCCGTCTCATTCATCACCTCGGAATCGCCATCGCTGAAGATCAACCAATCCAACTTGAGACACATGCGGTCTTGGATCAGACTCGTCGTGTCACTTGCCGTCCTTGGAACCTTGGTCAACTGTTCCGACATCAACGCGACGCCGTCGATTTCTACGACCTCTTCAGGTCCCACGTCACCCACGGGATCGACCTCAGAGGTGAAGACCTCAACCGTGCCGGAGATGGTCGGGTTATCCCTCACCACGGCTGAGCGCCGAGCAAAGCAGTCCGGGTTCGAGGTAGTGATCGAGCAGAAGTACTCCAGCAAGCGAGCCGGCACCGTCCTGACGATAGACCCGGCCGCCGGGTCGCTTCTCGCGGATGGCTCCTCAGTGAGCCTCACCGTGGCAAAGTCGTTCCCACATGTGCCCAACGTCGTGGGTATGAACATCAGGGCGGCGAAACGGGCGCTCAAGAGCGAAGGCTTCGATGTTGAGGTCAAGAAGCAAACCTCAAGTCAACCGAAGAACACCGTGATCGCGCAAACGCCTGCGGCGGGTACCGTTTCTCGTATCGGCCGGACGGTGACACTTACGGTCGCAATCCCTGCACCTTCGACGGGCGGCGGCGGCGGCACGTCGAACTGCACGCCCGGCTATTCGCCCTGTCTCCCGCTCGGTCCGTCCGACTACGACTGCGCCGGCGGCTCGGGCAATGGGCCTGCGTACACCGAGCCCGGGGTCGTGTATCACGTCACCGGCTCTGACCCATACGGACTGGACGCCGATCATGACGGGTTGGGCTGCGAGTGACGGGGAGCTAGTCATGGGCTTCCGCTACTACAAGCGGGTGAACCTGGGCGGAGGCTTCCACCTCAACTTGTCGAAGACCGGGATTGGCATCTCTGGAGGTATCCCGGGCGCCCGCTACTCCGTGCACTCTTCTGGCCGCACGGTCCGAACAGTGGGCCTGCCCGGTACGGGTCTCTACTACCGGAAGGATACGTACGCGAAGAAGGGGAGCGCGCCTCGTACTTCGGGCCCGTCTCGGCAACGCCATGCGAGGCCGGTCGCTCCTGCGGTGGTCATGTATCCGAAGGCTGGACTCTTCGCTCCGAAGGAGGACAAGGCGTTCGTGCGTGGCGTCACGTCGTACATGCGAGGGCAGCCCTCCGATGCGCTCGACCACCTCGAAGAGGCGATCAGGCTCAACCGCCAGGCACCGCGGGTTAGCGAGCAGCTCTTCGCCGGGATGTGCCTGATTGCGCTGGACCGTCCCAAGGAGGCCATCCCCCACTTCGAGTCCGTGATGGCCTCACACCAGCCGGTCCCCGACGATCAGATGACGAAGTACCGGGTGGACGGACACTTCCAGATCCAGATCACTCCCGAGGTCGAGGCCACGATGCCGATGAGCAGCTTATCGGCGGCCCTGATGCTGGCCGAGCTCTACCAGCACACGGAGCAGCCGCAGCGGGCGATCGAGCTGCTTGAGTCGCTCGGTAACCTAACCGGGCAACCAGTGTTCGCGCTCTCGCTCGCCGAGTTGTACACGCAGGCCGATCGGCCTGACGACGTGCTCCGCGTGAGTGAGGACTTCACCACGAACCAAGACAATCTGACCGCGCAGCTTCTCGTATTCCGTGCCGGCGCCCTAGCCGACAAGGGACTCTCCGACGCCGCGCTGGTGACACTCAAGGAGGCGATGCGCTTCCGCAGCCGCGATCCGGCGATCCTTCGCGAAGCCCGCTACCTCCGGGCGATGGTGTTTGACAAGGTGGGGAAGAGAGCCTTGTCGAAGAAGGATCTGGAGCGCATCTATGCGGAGGATCCTCGCTTCCTCGACGTTGCCGGGCGGCTCGGCCTGCAGCCTGAGATCGTGACTACGCGGCCCGACATGTAGGACATCGACTCGTCAGCGAACTCGACACCTCGCCCCGCGAATCGTCGGCATCCTCGACTCAGCAGCTTCCCGCGAGGTGGCTGGTCGTGCTCACGAGCCCGAGAGCACCCGAGTGGCGATGGTCGTGCGGCTCGATGCTCGTCAGAACGCGACGTGGCTGGGGGTTGATCATGGAGATGGAGACAAACCCGGACGACTCGCGCGGTTGCAGATCATCGGTGCACACCGTGGGTGCTATTGGCACCCTTAGCTCCGTGGCACCGGATCGCGGAAGATTGCGCTAAGGCCGCACTCGCAACTAGGGTTATTGAGACGGGCGCGAAGGCGGTGTAGCGAATGAGCGGACGAGCTTGGCCCAGTCGGTCAAGGCCTTTTTCCCTCACGACCATCAGTTTGGCCCTTCTCGCGGCTTGCACGTCCGGCCAGAAAGAGGCGTCGAGCCCCGGCCCGCCCCCGTCCCCTCCGGCGGCGCTTTCAGCCAGCCAAGGGGCGACCGATAGCGTGACCCTGAATTGGACTGAACCTCCCACGGGAAGACCGGACCACTACTGGATCTACCGGGATGATCGTCAGGTGGGCTCCGTCTCGGGAGCAACGACGACCTATACAGACTCTGGGCTGTCTCCCGCCACAAGCTATTCATACTCGGTGACCTCGGTGGCTGGAGGCCGTCATTCCGGAGCATCGCAAACAATCCAGGTGAAGACGCAATCTCCTCCTCTGGAGGAAGCGCATCTGAGTGGCACCTATCACGTGACCTACACCGTGACCTCCTCGAGTCTGAGCAACACGCACCCGGGTCAGATCTCGCACTACACGTGGAGCCTGAAAGCCTCGTGTCGACAAGGCGCCTGCGGCGGAAAGTGGATAGAGAAGTTTCGCGATGGAGCGCACGCCGTCGGCCACTACCATCCCACGGCGGGCGGCTCGTACCTCGCCGAGATGAAGAATCAGTCACTAGGCTTCTGCGGGTCGGTCAACGACATGAAGGATAGTTCGTCCTTGCGGATTCGCTTGACGAAGGCGGGCATGAAGGACGGTAAGTGGACTGCCCTAGTCTTCACTGGGACGCTGCGCGAGTATTTCCCTGGCGAAAATGGCTGCGCGTCAAGCTACTTCCAAGCTCAGATCGACGGTAAGCGCGGGAAGTGAGGACCTGGCTTCGTTGCTTCCGCCGGTCAGGCCCTAACACTCCCGTGGTGTTGTCGTTCATCAGGGTGCTGATCAAAATTCGTTGACGGGTCGATTCCGGTGACGCCTCGGGCACTTGTCCGTCCCTGAGGCTCGTTCGCCGGGCGGGTGAATCTTGCAGAGGCTCGGCTTGGGGTTCGCCGGTCCGGCGAGCGACGAGAGGTCGTGTAAAGGCGAGCTGGTGTCGAGGCCTCGTGGGAGACGAATATGGAACGGATTGTTTCGCGATTGCCCGCGTTGGGTCTGCGCACAGTACTACTCTGGTTCCTTCGACCGAGCCTTCTCGTCGTCGCGATTGTTGGAGGCACGGGGATGGCAGGGGCGGCCGCGGCGAGCGACCGGACATCTCTATACCGGAAGGAGGTGGATCAAGATGCCGAATCAGCGTCACACAGGGACTAAAGCAGCGAAGGCCGCGAGCCAGGTGTTGAAGAGCAAGAGCACCGGGAAGAACTCCAAGGCCGCGGCGGGCAGCGCGCTCAGCCAGGCAGCTCCGAAGGCTGGCAAATCGAAGGGTAAGGGCAAATAGTCGCGACGTGCTCAATGGCCAGGCTAAGGGAAGGTCTGGCCCTCGATGGCCTCCGTATCCGAAGCGCCTGCCGCAGTAGGCGGATCGATGCATGGGCTTGCGATGGGCCGTTTCTCCTCAACCCACTGGGAAGAGGGCGTCGAAAGCCTGTACGGCTTCGGCCTGCATGCCCGGGAGTACGTGAGAGTAGGTGTCGAGCGTGATCCCGATGCTTGAGTGCCCGAGGCGTTCTGAGACCACCTTGGGGTGCACGCCCTGGATGAGCATCAAGGTCGCGTGCCCGTGGCGAAGATCATGGAAGCGCACGTGAGGGAGTCCAGAGCGGCGAAGGAACCTCGGCCACGCAGAAGAGAAGTTCACGGGGCTCACGGCACCCCCATCGCCCGCATCGACGACGAGGTCGGTTTCCTGCCACCTCGTGCCGAGCCCGGCCCGTCTTCGGGCCTGATCCTCACGTTGACGAGTGAGGTAGGGATGTAGGAACCGTGGCAGCGCGACCGCTCGGCGCGAGCGGCGAGTTTTGGGGTCCTCGAACATTGGCCCAGTCGTCGTCGATTGAAGCGTCCGGCGCACATGAGCAACCGAGAAGTCTGTGTCGAGGTCCTTCCAGCGAAGCCCCAAGATCTCCCCCCGTCGCATCCCGGTCGCGATCGCGATCGCCGTCGGCAGCTCGATCGCCTCTCCTCGGGCGGCCTGAAGGATTCGGGTGGTGAGCTCGGCGTCGACGACCGCCGGCTCGGGACGCCGAGGCCTCGGGGGTTGGGCGCCGGTTGCGGGGGACCGGTCGAGCAGTCCCCAGCCCACGGCCTGCCCGAACGCTTGCGTGAGCACAAGGTGAAGGTTCAACACGGTACCGGCCGAGATCGGGGGGACCCGGTCGTTCATGAGGAAGGCGTAGAGCGATTGCAGGTGCAATGGGTGGACGTCGTTCAGGGGGAGCTCGCCGACCGACGGGAGGGCGTAAAGGCGGATGAGACCCTCGTAGCCCTGGTAAGTCCGGGCCCGGATGCGCCCTTTTGCGTGCGCGAGCCATCCGCCGAGATAGTCCTTGGTCGACCCGGACCCGAGCTCGACTTCGCCTTGGGGCATCACGCCGGCGACGTTAGCTCTGCGCCTGCGGTGCAAGCAACGCTGGAACCGTTGGCTCTGAGCGGGTCATCGTCATCGGGCCCGACGACATATACGTAGAGGGATTGAGGCGGCTCGAGCGGGCGCCGCACCGGTCTATTCGACGGGGAGGACCACCGGTCTCGTCGTGCTCGGCGTCTTCACGCTGCGGAGGCGAACGCCGAAGTACGTGGTCCTGGCACCCTCGCCGCGTCGCCCCGAAGAGCGCAGCCGTCAGGCCGATGCGATCTCCTCGTGGCTCACGCCGTACGAAAGTGGCGGCGACGAGAGGGAGGGTGACGAGTTCGATGGCCTCGTCGTGCGCAACGCGTCCGATCAGCCCGTCTTCGAGCTGATAGCAAGCCTGGTATCGACGCAGGGTGCGTTCCGGGAGACGGCCGTAGGTGACGATCAGCGGACCCTTGGGCGTTTCGCACGTTCATAGGCACGGTCCCGCCCGGTGAGTACCGCACACGGATCTCCTCCGGCGTCCGCAGTATGGCCCTCCGACTCGGCGTTGAGCTAGCCTTTCGCGACGCGAAAGGGCTGTACTGGCTGTGCCGTGGTGACGGTCAGCTGACCGAGGTCTTCGAAGACCCGCCCTCGCTCTGCAAGGTCCATCGACCAATCGGGTGGGAGACCGGTTAGATGTGTACGTCGCGTGGCTGACCCGCCCGAGCCATGTGTGGCCCCCCAACCACGGTCGATCGCTTCAGGCGGGCGCGAAGACCTATACCAGGTGCATATTTAGGAGGAGGGCTAGAGTGCGCCCATGGTTCGAATCATCGTTGGGGCATGCCTGGTTCTGGCGGGCCTAGGCGGCTACGTTCTCAAGGGGACGCAAAGTAGCGGCGCTCTTGTCGCCCTAGGGATCGGAACGATTGCCTGGGGGGCGATGCAGGTATGGCAGCGCGATCGCTCGATTCGAGAAGAAGAGGAAGCTGTCCGAAAAGGCATCACGACGCCGCGCCAACTAGAGGAGGCCGCAAGTCGGGAACGCTTCTATCAGGAGCTGAACAAAGCGAATCGGTCGCTAGACTTACCACTGGTTCCTCACAGCCATCCGCCGTTGCCAACACCCAGACGGCACGACGATGTGTTCAACCATGTCTTTGAGATGCACAGGGTCCTCCCACCTATCAAGACAAGGCAGATCAAGAAGAAGCACCAGCAATTGCACGACGGCCAACTAACCGCATTCCAAAACTAGCCGCAGAAAGGCAGTCGATCGACCGCGTGCTCAAACCAATTCGTGCCGCCGAGGTCACGTCCTTTGATCATGTTCCCAAGAATGGCTTCCCGGTAGGCTGGTCTGCTGAGCCTTCGTGTGATGATGTCTTCCGGGTCAGCATCTTTGCCTAGACGCTTGAACGCCACGCAGAGCCAATCGCTGTCTGACTCAATCGGCTCCCGGCCCCTCTGAATCCGATACATCGGCTCGGCTGCTTCGCTCATTCGAGACACCCCTTCCACCGACAGAGCACCCACGATCCTCACGTCGCGGTTGGGTAGATCCTCCCGTTCAGTTCGGCGACCATGTCCTCGGCGTCCTTGACCTTCCACGTGTAAGCGGTTGCTCCGCCGATCTGCAAGGTCACCTCGTCCGTCCCTAGAGTCTTGCGGTTGTGGCTGACACCCGTAATCGCCTTGATCGGGATGGTCTGAACATCGTTCTTGCCCATTCGACGCTTGATGGTCCTGACGATGCGGTCTTCGAGGACTTCAATGGTGCCGTTCTTGCCTTCCTCGCGGACCATGTACTCGCTCATACGGCTTCCCCTTCTTATAGGTGGTGCTTGCCGTAGACCCCCACTTGGGCTGAGGGTACTCCTCGACGCGGACACGCCGGCAAACCGGTGGGAATGGTGGGACACCATCATGGCCTGGTGAAGCTCGATCGGGAGTACATCCTCGCGGAGATACGGAGAACCGCAGCGGCGAACGGTGGCAAGCCGCTCGACGTTGAACGTCCGACGCCCGGAGTAGGCTTGGCGCAAACGAGTCAGGGGGCCAGGAACCAATGACCGACGATCAGAGACCGCCAACCCAGGACGCGGCACCGACCAACGACCCACCGCCAACCCATGACGCGGCACCGACCAACGACCCACCGCCGACCCAGGACGCGGCGCCGACGGCCAACCCACCGCCACCTCCTCCAAAGGAACGACCGGACTACGAATTGGAGTTCGGCTACCGTGGCGGCGAGCCGTACGACACGAAGGGGCGCCAGTTGATCGAGTGTTCCGACCACGATTGACGGTTGACACCCCTTGCCCGGCGAACCAACTGCTCAGCTGATCCAGGACGAACTTGAAGCCGAGCGTGAGTGGAAACGCTCGCTGGAACAGCGCGCCCTCACGCTCCTTGGCGCGGCGGGTGTGATCGGGAGCCTCGCCGGCGTCTCGGCGCGAGGTTCGGGGCTGCCGGACGGGACCCGCGTCCTTCTCGTGCTTTCGCTTGGCGCCTTGGGTATCGGTGTGGGGTTCGCGTTGTCCGTTGCCTATCCGGTCCTCGTCCCGGGTGTCTCTCGGGTGAGTCTCGCCAAAGCTCTCCAAGATGACGGCTGGAACGACGCTACCGAAGAGAATTTGCGTCTAGCGTCTCGGGCGCGTCTCAACATTCTCGGATACGCCCGCGATGCAAACGAGAAGAAGGCGTTACGGCTGCGATTGGCGTTGTGGGCGGTAGGTGTCGGAATTGCGCTACTCCTCACAGGGGTCATCGTGGCGCTCATCGTCGGCCCCCATCTCTGACGGCGGAGAGCACCAAGAGGTCTTGCCCAGTTCCTCACTGAGATCGGGCCGGGCCGCGCGCGACGCGCTTCACCCCGATCCCTGGAATCCGCCACGGCTTCGTCCCCCACCACTCGCGTTCCGCCCACCGCTCGATCACGCTGGGGGTCCACAACGGTCCGACGGGATCGTGCCTAGGTGCCGGCAGCTTCCCTTCGGCGACCATCTGCGTCACGCGCTGATGCGTGACCCCGAGGTACCGTGCAACGTCGACGCTGCGGAGTCGCGATTGCCTGGTGCTTGGCATCTGCAGGGAACCTATTTGGCATTATCCTGTTGCATCTGCTGAATCATTGTGAGGAAGTCCGGCGAAGCGGTAATCAGCGGGCCCTGAGTCCTGGAGCCTGACGTCGGAGAAGAGGTTGTCCCTGGTGAGCGTGTAGTGGACATGCTTCGTGAGCGACGCGGCGTTCTCTGCGACGACCGTGATGGTCAAGACGAACTCCCCGTTGGCGTTCGGCGGCTGGAACCCGAACCCCCGCGGTCTCGGGTCGGCCACAGCTAGCACGTGCCCGTTGTTGTGGAGCGTGTACTCGATCAAGTCTACGAAGTCGAACAGGCCGGGTGACAGGTTGACGATCGGCGCATTTTCGGGCCCTTTAGGCGTGCTGACCCAGTGCAACGCCGACGGGTCGAGGTCAAGCTTTTCCACTGTGCGGTCGACTCCGCCCGTTTGTACCAAGCATGCACGATCGCGCGGACGTTTCTCGCTTCGGCGCGCCGGTGTTCACGACCTGGATCCGAAACCATGCTCGGCGGACATCTTGGTTGGTGGCCAGGACGGTGACTCGCACCCACGGTTCGGCTTCGCCGACTTGGACGTCGAGCTTCGGCTGCCGCCAATAGCGCCGCCACAGCGGCGGCACTGTTGCGACCGATAATGCGATAACGGACGCGGCGAGCGTTCCTGCCGCGGTCAACTTCGTCCACAGATCACTCGCCTGCACGCGCATCTCCCATGCCGCGGATTCTAGGCGGCAGGGGTGCGGGGCTCACGGAATTCCGTCGAAGTGCCTCCGTCACCAAGCACCTAGCTGCGACCCATGGTTGGTAAGGGTCGAATCCTCTATGGAGGGGCCAGCGGCATCGGGGACTCCCATGCCACACCCTCCCAGCTGGTCTCGGTCGCTCCGAAGGCTGCCGCGCCTGTGCACGGAAGAGTCAAACGGGGGGATCGAATTGGGGGTGGCGCTTGGAGTGGCGTCCGGGCCCTCCCACCCAAGCGTTCTTGGGTCGGCGCTGCTCGTGGAGACCGAAACGGGCGAGATGGACGCAGGCGCAGATCGTCGAAGGGCTGCGGCGCGTGCTGGGAGAGGCAGATTAGGTCAGACCGCGCAAGCCGCTGAAGGACTCGCCGCCCCGAGGCGACCGCTCCCCCTCGCCGTCTTGCGGGCGGCCACATCGGCGCGCCGTACATCCCGAACTTCGGCCGAGCTTCGACGCGTACGACCGGATCTACAAGCTGTTCCGCTGGCCGCAGTTGTCATCCGGAAGGCATCGGTCTGATGAGAGTCTCCTTACCTTCCGACGCTGACCTTGACCGCACTCCGAGAGCCACCTACGTTCCTCCGCAGTAGCGTCGAGGGGCATCGCAGAGGGGCTCGCTCACTCGCGCAGTGTGTGTGCGCTCGGGGGGGAATGGCATGGCGCTCACTGATGCCGAGCTGTTCGACTTTGACTACTCGCGCATGGCGGACTGGAGCGACGAGCGCGCCCGCGAAACGCTAGCACGGCTGCCTGACCTCTACCGGAATCACCTAACCATCGCGAAGATGCTCGATCAGTGGATCGCGCGAGGAGAGAAGGGCTCCGACCGCGGCGAGTTCCAGAGAGGCTTGGCGGCGGGATACCGTGAGGTCGCGGCCCATCTGCGACGAGGGTATCTGGTGCCTGGTTGCGCCTTGTACGACGAGTTCGTGGGGTCGTAGATCGGGGGAAGCCCCCGATATACGGGTAGCGCAGTGTCACCGGGGTCACGGTGCTCGGCGTCGGCGGACACCTCGGGACCGTCGAGGCACACGTGGGGAGGGGGCTCGCCTCGGTCACGTCACCGGCTGCCACCATGATTTGACGCCCGCGACCGGATCCTCCCCGCGGTGGAAGGTGCAGGTTTGGAATGGCCGCTCAGGCGGGTGGTCGTTGCCGAGCGGCACGCGTGTCCTTCCATACTTATCGCAACTGACGGACCCACGAGAGCTATGTCACTGTGAACGGGATAGGGCTCACCGCGGTGCCCGCCGCGGTGGTTACGCTGATCGGTCCCGACTCCGCGCCAGGCGGAACATATGCCGTTATGGCGGTCGGGCTCGCGACGATATGGGCAGCTGGCGCCGCGCCGAACATGACAGTTGCCACCTCGTTGAATTGCGCGCCCACAACACTCACTGGTGTGCCGATTGGCCCTACCGTCGGATCTATCGAGGAGATCGTCGGAGGCGCAGGAGGGGGCGGCGCGACTGGGGGTGAGGGCGCGGACGAGGCTGCGGCAGCGGCCGCGTTCTCCGATGCCCGGGACCCGAAATAGAATCCAACGATCGTGCCGAGAATGCTGACCAGGCCCGTGACGATGACTCGTTTCAGCTCTTGATCGTCACTCGTGGCCGAACCCAATAGCAGAATCATTGCGAACACGACGAGGGATAGAATGATGAACGCCAAGAGCGAGCGAGCGAGGCCCCGCAACCCGACCGGTGGGTCCGAAATCGCTTTGACGATGCTCTGACGTTCCTCCTGGGTGTAAGCGCCGCGCGAAGCGCTGAGCAGGAGAGGCTGTAGCGCAGCTAGATGTTCCTCACGTTCCTTGTATGCGTGCTGAATGTCCGAAAACATGGGCGAGAACCAAGCCAGAATGAGGGCGAGGCAAAGCGCGAGGACGAGGAAGAACCCGCCTAATCCCCTAAGAGGCAGGATAGGCGGGCCTGCAGGGGTTGCGGCAACGCAAGCCACGGTGACGGGCCCTGCCGTGCTGCTGCGTCCCTTCGCCCGTTTCCCCTGAGGGCGCGCCTTCGACGATGATGTTGCCACGGCCCCGGCCGCACTGGTCGCGGAGGACGCGGTGGAGGTTCCCGATTCGCTGGTCGAAACCGTGGGGCTCGATGTCGCAGTTGACGGGCAGGGCAAGGTGACTGGAGAAAAGGTTGGGGAGGCACTCGAGGGTTGCTTCGGTTTCGCGCTCGCGATCCCAGGTCCACAGATCAGAAGGATCAGCGCAATGTGCACGGCGACGATGGCACCAAGCGTTCTTCGGAGCCGTGTGAGATGCACGAAATCGCCTCCCTTCAGCCAGGCGCCACGCATCACCCGTCAGTGAAGGCGATTAGGTCGCTCATCTCGAAGGTGCCGTCCGCCCGCGCTACAGGCGGTTGTGGGTGCCATAGCGGGTCTTGGTAGAGGAAGGAGTGGTGGTCGTTCCACGCCAAGCCGACCAACACCTCGGCGACGACCCGCCCTCCCACTGGTCCCAGGTGGTGGCCTCCCCGGGGAT
>JALYKM010000076.1 GCA_030774785.1 Gemmatimonadota bacterium | reverse complement strand
TCGTAGATCTCGGGCGACGAGACGTTGGCGGTGAGCCTGAACTCCGGTGGAGGCTCGAACTTCCGGGTTTCCGTTAACAGGACATCGATGTCAGTCATTGGCGCGAAGTGGTTGGTCGTCGCCGAGTTGGCGGAGTCGCAAGGATACAGCGTTTTGCGCCGCCCTCGCCAGAGTGGCAAGTTCTAGGCGAATGATCATATCCCGACTGCCTACAACTTCCGGGGCTGACCTGCCCATCATCGAGGTGGCCGAGCTCACACGCGCCTTCGGATCGAGAAAAGCGGTCGCCGGTGTCACGTTCTCGCTCGCTCCGGGCGAGTGTCTTGCCGTCTTCGGACCGAACGGCGCAGGGAAGACGACACTCCTTCGCCTGCTCGCTGGCCTTCTCAAGCCGTCGTCGGGAACCGCCCGGCTCGCCGGAATCCCGCTCCCCGGCGGAACGCTCGCCCGCTCGCGGGTCGGCCTCATCTCGCACCACACCATGCTCTACGAGGCCCTCTCAGCGCGGGAAAACGTCTCGTTCGCCGCGCGGCTGTATGGAATCCGCGATCCCGTGACGCGAGTGGATGATTCGTTGCGCCGGATGTCGATGCTCGACCGTGCCGACGCGCCGGTTCGCTTACTCAGCCGCGGCATGCAGCAGCGCGTTTCAATCGCCCGCGCGATGGTCCACTCGCCTCAGGTCGTGCTCGCCGACGAACCTTATAGCGGCCTCGACGAGAGCGGAGCGCGCGCTCTCACTGCACTCCTGCGGGAGCTGCGCTCGTCGGGGACGGCGATCATCATCGTCACACACAACCTCGCCGAGGGACTCTCCCTGGCGACCCACGCGGCGGTGATGCAGCGGGGAAAGTTCGCGCGATACGACGCTAGCGACGGCATCGACCCGGCGTCATATGCTGATACGTATCGCGAGGCCGTGGCTACCGGTGGCTGATACGCTTTTCGCCGCGTGGCTCATCGCGCGCAAGGATCTGGCGATCGAGTTCCGGACGCGGAGCACTTTTTTTTCCGCCGTTGTGTTCGCGCTCCTCGGGCTCGTCATCTTCTACTACGCCTGGGACCCCACAGCCGTCGCAGTGACGGATCTCGCGCCCGGAGTTCTCTGGGTCGTCTTCACCTTCTCGGGATTGCTCGGACTGCATCGGTCGTTCGGTGTGGAGACGGCAGACCATGCCATCGACGGCCTCCTCGCATCGCCGGTGAGCAGAGAGGCCATCTTCCTCGGCAAGGCGATCGCGAATCTCGTTTTTGTCGCGGCTGTGCAGCTGATCGCGATTCCCGCGCTCGCGCTCTTCTACAATCTGCCGCTCGGAGAAATCGCCGCGCCCCTGCTCGCGATCGCGCTGCTTGCGGCCATTGGTCTCGTCGCTGTGGGAACACTATTCAGCGCGATGGCCGTGAACACGAGGCTCGCCGAATTGCTCTTGCCGATGCTGGCGCTTCCTTTCTTCGTTCCGATCGTGACCGCGGCGTCCCAGGCGACGGCGAAGCTGTTGAGCGGCAGGCCGATCGTGGAGGCTGGAGCGTGGCTCAAGCTCCTGCTCGCCTTCGACATCGTGTTCGTCGCGGCGTGCACGCTGACCTATCCGTTCACGGTCGAGGACTGAACAAGCGGCTGGTTGCTCCCGCCGAATCCCGGGTGTGACCGGAGAATCGGCGTGCGCAGAAAACGCGACACGGCGATGCTGCTCGGGCTCGCTGGTCTCGCTGCCAGCATGAGGATCCACGGCTCTTCTCCTTCGCCATGGGCGCTCGTGAAATTCGGCACCGTCGGGATTACCGTCGTCTTTTTGGCAGCTACGTGCGATCGCCCCAACGGATCCAACGACGCGATCCCAAAGGCCGCTTCCGCAGAGACCGCCGAGAGCATCAAGGACATGTCCACGGCCGGCACCGCCCGCGCGCGGCTGGCGCAACCCGATACGCTGAGTCAAGCCGCAATGATGAATCAGGACTAGATCTGCTCTACAGGAAGGGCGATCCGGCGGGAGCGGGCGACAAGTTCCGTCAGGTTCTTCAGCGGAACCCGAGGCATTACGGGGCTACGTTCCAGGTGGCAAAGGCGCCCGATCAGGCTGGGTAATCGAACGAGGCGCGACCGTATTGGCAGAAGATGGTAACGATGGCCGACCGGATCAAAGACAAGTCTACGCCGACACAGCAAATACGGTTTACCGGTGCGCTTTTCCAAATGACCCGGCAGGCCAGGTGAGAGCAAAGAACCCCGGCCGCTTGCGCCGCCGGGGTTCTGGATGCTTCCAAGGCTCAATAGCAACTAGTTGCTACACACGGCGTACGCGGTAACCCCGATAGACTGGGCGTTGGCACTGCTGATAGCAATCGCTTGCCAAGCACCTGGAGTCGGAAGTGGTGTAACCGGACGTGACTGGTAGAGGCCTCCGGCGCCAGCTCCTGTTACAGTTGCGCCCCCCCCGAGGAGAAGCGTTCCAGCTGGGCACGTCGCCGTTGAAACGGCCGACCTAACATTGTTACCGAGGCTTGACGGGCCCACAGCGTTCCCGGTAATGATCTGGACTGCGCTGAGCAGTCCCATCGGACCTGTGGCTCCAGTTGCACCAGTGGCTCCAGTTGCACCAGTGGCTCCGGTCGGACCTTGCGGTCCCGTCGCGCCATCAGCGCCAATCGCTCCAGTTGCACCAGCGGCGCCAGTTGCACCAGCGGCTCCGGTCAGACCTTGCGGTCCCGTCGCGCCATCAGCTCCATTCGCACCAGCGGCGCCAGTCGCTCCAGTTGCACCAGCGGCGCCAGTTGCACCAGCGGCGCCAGTCGCTCCAGTTGCACCAGCGGCGCCAGTCAGACCCTGCGGTCCCGTTGCGCCATTAGCTCCATTCGCACCAGCGGCGCCAGTCGGTCCATTCGCACCAGCGGCGCCAGTCGCTCCAGTGGCACCAGCGGCGCCAGTCAGACCCTGCGGTCCGGTCGCGCCATCAGCTCCAGTCGCTCCAGTGGCACCTGTGGCCCCCGTAGCACCTGTGGCGCCAGCGGGGCCGCTCGGACCCGCCTCACCCGTGGAGCGCCAGCTGAAGTAGATGTGGCGCTGCGTTGCGCAGTATGCTTTGAGTCCCGGCTCTTTGATCAGGTATACCACACCGGTGGTGGGAACGTAGCAGGCCTCGATGAGTGAGTCCGCCGCCGCGCTAGGCGCCACAGTTTGGGCTGATTGCGGTGGCGTCCCGCCTTGCGACCATGTTTTACCCGGCAGGGCGGCTACGGCCATCAGGCCAAATGCGACAAATGAGAGGAACGAAGTTGCCGGGGTTTGTATCCCGGAGTTGAAGAGGCGCATCGGATTTTATAGTTGGACGATTTGGTTTATTCTTCGCTCGATGTAATCCAGAGCGAGACCCACAGGAGCGAGCTCAATTGCCGAGATGTCATCTAGGCTGGCGAGCAGCAACCGGCCGCGAGCGAGTGCTGCGCGGGAATCGGCGACCCTTCCCGCCAGGAGTTGGTCGCCTAAATTGTTTACCGCCAATTCCACCGGGCCTCGTACAGCCTTGTCTTCCACGCCCTGGGCAAAAACGTCAGCGGCGTCATGGAGTTCGGCAGCCAGCACGGCCAGGCCGCTGACCGTTGGCTGTGGCTTGGATAAGCAGCAGATTGTCCTCGGAGCAGTCGGCTCCCCGCACCCGGCCATCGCGACAAAACAAGCGATGGCAATGACCGTCGGGATGCGGGCCACGCTAGGGTTTCTCATACGCTCCGGACAAAAATATTTCATCAGTCGAGTAGTAGATGGTGTCGGTTGATGCGTCTGAATCGGGCAGTCCAATCGTTGGTCGGTCACTACTATAGAAGAGAAAAAGAAGAGAAAAGGTTACATTTGTGAGAAAGACGACCTTCGCGACTGAACCGTAACAGCTTTTTGGGGCGTAAGTGAAAATTTTCACAAGCTTTTTGTCAGATAGGGTCGTGAAAGGGTTCCGACATTCGCCTGTCGAAGACGCCACGCTCCATGGGATTGGGAAGGTTTGGCTTAACCCATGGCGATATAATGCTTTAGAGAACGGGCTTCCTTTGCGGGCTGTGATATGAAATCACCCCTCCTTGTCTTCGTACTGAACCTTGAGTCTGGCGACCACATTCGGGTCCGCAAGCGTCGTCGTGTCTCCCAGCGCGCGCGACCTTTTGTGATGTTGCGGAGCAGTCTTCGCATGATTTTCACCGAACGGGTTCTTGGTAGCTCGGCGGAGAACGGAACGTCGTCCTCGCTGCTGTGTCGTTCACTCCGGACATGGCCGACAAGACCAAGGCGATGGGTCCAATGATCGTGAAGCAGGTCGTGGTCGACCTGATCGCAGCGCTTCTACTGTGCATCCTCGTTTGCGCGGATCAGAGTTGGAAGGAAGCGCGACACCGCGCTTACGCTCGCCCTCGGCGCGCTGGCGGCGGGAATCATCAAGGAGCTGTCGGACTGGAACTGGTACGGCTTCTCCGCGAGCTATGGCATCGTTAACGCAATCGATCTCGCCATCGAGTTCGCGCTTGCCGGCATCGTCATCGCGTGGCTTTACAAGCGGGAGATGCGGGGTACCGCGGCTACAGCCAGCGGAGCCTGACATAGCGCACTGACTCCGGCAGAGCATCGCAGCGACGCTTAAATTGGATGGGTCGGTGACATGTCGTTACCGGCCCATTCGCACGTTAATGCACCTCACAACGACATGAAGATCTCCTGGCTTCCCACCATCGCCGCCGCGGCGGTGGTTGGCACGGTCATCAGGGCGGCTTTCTTTACGCCGCTGGAAGCGAAGCAGGGAGCAGCGCAAAAGATTTTTTACATCCATGTGCCAGCGGCGTGGGTTGCGTTCCTCGCATTTGGCTTAGTCGCGCTCGCGAGCGGGGTCTTCCTCTGGCTTCGCGATCCGCGCCTCGACCGCTTCGCCGAAAGCTCCGCCGAGGTCGGTGTCGTTTTCACGACGGTGGTGCTCATCACCGGACCACTCTGGGCCAAGCCGATTTGGGGGACGTACTGGGCGTGGTGGGACGTGCGTCTCGTCTCCACCCTCTTTCTCTGGTTCATCTACGTCGCCTACATCGTCCTGCGGGGCGCCGTCGACTCGCCCGAGCTCCGCGCACGGTATTCGGCAGTGCTGGGAATTCTCGGAGCGCTCCTCATTCCGTTCATTCATCTGAGCGTCTATCTGTTCGCGACGATGCACCCAAAGCCGATTATTGGAAAACCCGACCATCCTTCATTGCCCAACGAAATGTTGGTGACCTTCCTGATCTCGATTGTCTCGTTCACCCTTCTCTATGTTGCATTCGTCCGCTCGCGTTATCGGTATGCGGTCGAGCGCGATGCCGCCGAGGCAGCAGCGGGGCACGATGCCTGAAACAACGTCCTACTACCATCTGGCCTACACTGTCGCGCTCGGAATCTACGGCGCCTACGCTCTGAGTCTTTACCTCAGGCGCAAGCGCGTGAGGGCCGGGCGATGACCATGGTCAATGTGTCCCCCGCCCAC
>JALYKM010000075.1 GCA_030774785.1 Gemmatimonadota bacterium | reverse complement strand
GATCGAGGCTATTCCTCACTGAGGGGATACCGCGATAAAGGCAAACCCGCCGAAAGACGGGGACGCAAAGCTACGAGGCTAAAGCTCAGGTTGCTCCCGAGCCATGCTAGTCGAGCCGCCGAACGTTCTGCTCGGGGGGAAAATGCGTCATTTCAAGAAGATCGACTGGCCTATATCATTATCCTTGCTCTTTGCCTGTGTTCTGACTGTCATAGCTGCCTGCGTCGAGCCCTCAGGTCCTCTCGACGCGCCTCACGTTGTGGAGGGCGGGGGCGGGACGACTATTGCTTCCGTCCAGATCACACTCGCGCAGTCTACGCTGACTCCGGGAAAGACAACTCAAGCCACAGTCGTTGCCAAATCAGCGGATGGGAAAGTCGTTGATGGGCGTGTTGATTTCATGTCGCAAAATCTATCGATCGCAACAGTGTCGTCGAACGGCGTGGTGACCGCAGTAGCGGCGGGGATCGCGGTAATCCAGGCAACCGTCGCCGGTCACGGTGCTACAGCGCCCGTGACAGTCCAGTCGATAGTTTTCCCAGTCGCCGCGGTCGCAGTTGCAATCGATTCGACCAGGATCTCCGTCGGCCACGTGGCCCAGGCTTCGGCAGTTGTCAAAGACACTGCTGGAAACCCGATCACCGGCCAGACGGTTACGTGGTCCTCGCTCACTCCTAACGTTGCAAGTGTTTCTTCTTCAGGAACTGTGACGGCCATTGCGGCCGGGACAGCATCGATCGAAGCCACTGCTTCGGGTATTAACGGGAGCGCATCGATTATCGTCGAAGCACCGCCGTCGGTAGCTCCTTCGGTCGCCTCAGTCGCGGTGGCATTCGATTCGACGAGAATCTCCGTCGGTCACGCGACCCAGGCTTCAGCGGTTGTGAAAGACGCTACTGGAAGCATTATGGCCGGCCAGGCGATTACCTGGTCCTCGCTCACGCCTGGTATTGCAAGTGTCTCCTCTTCAGGAGTTGTAACGGCGATCGCAGCCGGAACGGCATCGATCCGAGCCACGGCTTCGGCTATTAACGGCAGCGCATCAATTATCGTAGAAGCACCGCAGTCGTTAGCTCCCGCAGTCGCCGCAGTCGCTGTTGCATTCGATTCGACGAGGATTTCCGTCGGTCACGTGGCCCAGGCTTCAGCTGTTGTCAAAGACGCTGCTGGAAACACGATCACCGGCCAAGCGATTACGTGGTCATCTCTCACACCTAATATTGCAAGTGTTTCCTCGTCGGGAGTTGTAACAGCGATCACAGCCGGGACGGCATCGATCCAAGCTACTGCTTCGGGTATTAACGGCAGCGCATCAATTACCGTAGGACCACCCCCGGTTGCTGTGGTTATAGTGACCGTCGATTCAACCACCCTCTCGATAGGTCATACCGCCCAAGCCTCCGCGACAGCGAAGGACTCGGCGGGTAATCCTATAAATGGACAAACAATTTTGTGGACTTCACTCTCACCAAGCATCGCCTCTGTGAGTTCATCAGGCAGAGTAACGGCGCTAGCAATCGGCATAGCAGTAATCCAGGCCACTATTTCAGGATGCAGTGGTAGTAGCACAGGTGTTACGGTGACGGACTCCGCGCCTAGTACTCCTGACTTAACCATATTCGAGGCCCCCGATCTTGCCAGTCAGAATTTTGACGGCGGGAGTTACAGTCCCTACTACAACTTCTGGGACCCTGCCGTAGGTGGCAATGGAGACGTTGACATCGTAGATGATCCGACCGGCGCTGGCAGGGGAAAAGTTGCGCGGTTTCACTACGCAGGCGCGAACGGGGACAAAAATAGATTCCTTCAGTTCACCCACCGTATTGGCTTCGATTCAACAATCTATTCCAGAGGGGAGTTCTATCTGGACGTCGCCGATTTGGGGAGCGGACTTTGGGGAAGAAAACTGATTTACTACCGGCCTTATCAATCTTCGCAAAAGTATGGCGGTGCATGGCGAGAATTCGCCGTAGTGGTCGACTTGCAGGGCAGCCAGCTTCGGGTAACTAGTTGGTACGTTAAGGCAGACGGCTCTGCTCCGGAGGTGTCGGCGTATCTTCCTGTTAATCTCCTCCCTAAAACGTGGTACACGCTAGAGACTCAACTAACACCAGAAGCAAGCATTGGTGCTGGTAATGGTATCTTTCGCGTTTGGCTCAACGGCGCTCTGGTCTATGAAACAACCAATCTGCATTTGAGTGACCCTGCCTGGATTGGTATTCCCATTCCGGGCGGCGACAGCACGCCTTACGATCTTGCGGATTGCTACCTTGCCTACGTGTATGTCGGCGATCAGGTAAACTTGAACAATGGCAGCTTCGATGAGTATCGCTATTGGGATAGGGTTGCATTCTCCACGAAGCGGATTGGTCAATAATTTCCGTTTGAGAACTGTCTAACTGCGGTTAAAGCTCGCCCTACAACTGGCGAATGTGCGGCGGCTTGTGTTGGGCATTACGCTCCCGACACCTATATTATCGGGCCGTACCGCGCTAATCGGACGCTTTCGCTGCGTCTTACCGACGCGGTCATTCCCTCCGAGCCATGTGTGGATTCGCCGGTATCATGACCACTGCGCCTCTGCGCGGAGATTCGCTCGCGCAGATCGCGGAGACGATGAGTGCAACCATCGCTCATCGCGGCCCCGATGACAAAGGCTGCTGGACTGATCCCGAGGTTGGTGTGGCGTTCGGTTTCCGACGGCTGGCGATCATCGATCTATCCGCACAGGGCCATCAGCCCATGCGTTCAGCCTCTGGCTGGTACACTCTGGTGTTCAACGGCGAGATCTACAATTACCGCCAGATCCGGGATGTTCTGGAGGCCCAAGGGTGTCGCTTTCAAGGACACTCGGACACTGAGGTTATCTGTGCAGCCTTCGAGCAGTGGGGAATTCAGGAGTCCGTAAAGAAATTCATCGGGATGTTTGCGATAGCCGTCTGGGATGCTAAGGCAAGACGCCTTTCACTGATCCGCGACCGGCTCGGCATCAAACCCCTCTTCTATTATCATCGTCCAGGAATCCTGACCTTTGGGTCGGAACTAAAAGCCCTCGTAGCTGGGCCTGACTTCGACAAGACTCTCGATGAGGCTGCACTTGGAGCGTACCTCCGCTACCTCTACGTCCCGGCCCCGAACACGATCTACCGACACGCGAAGAAGCTTCTTCCTGGACATATCCTTGCTATCGATACCGTAGCTGGATCTCTTCCCGAGTCGGCTCCCTATTGGTCTCTCGAGGAAGCCTATCGGCTCGGTGCGCAAAACAGCTTCGATGGATCAGACGCCGAAGCGGTGGAAGAGCTCGCCGTATTGCTCTCCGATGCAGTACGGCTCCGAATGCAGGCTGACGTACCGCTAGGTGCTTTACTCTCCGGCGGAATTGACTCCTCGACAGTCGTTGCGCTGATGCAGGCCAACACTTCTCGGCCGACACGCACGTTTTCAATCGCCTTTCCGGGGAGTCAGCACGATGAGTCGATTCACGCAGCACGCATCGCGCGACGTTTGGGAACAGACCACACCGAAATGGCGGTCACCAGCGCCGATGCCCTCGCGGTGATTCCACAGCTCCCCGATCTGTTCGACGAGCCTTTCGCTGATCCCTCTCAAATCCCGACTTACCTGGTTTGTAAGCTTGCGCGTCAAGAGGTGACCGTCGCTCTCTCCGGAGACGGGGGTGACGAAGTGTTCGGCGGCTATGAGCGATACGTCCGTGGCGAAAGGATCATCGCTCGCTTGAGGCATGTTCCCCGAGGGATTCGACACGCTGGAGGTGTCGCTGTTGGGGCGGCCGGTGCAAAGGCGTGGGACCGCACGTACCGTGCGGCCACTGGATTCATCCCCGGTCTCGATAAGCCGCGGTTCGCCGGCAACAAGATTCGCAAGCTCGGGACTCTTCTCCGCCAGGACTCTGAGGACGAGATGTATCGCTCTCTGCTTTCAGCATGGCAGAATCCGGAGCATTTGTTAGTCCGTCCTCACCAAGCCCGCAGTAGGGTAGAAGAGGAGCTTTCCAAAACCAAAAGTCTTCCGCTGCTGGATAGAATGATGTTGTTAGATCAACAGACCTATCTGGCTGACGATCTTCTCGCCAAAGTAGACCGTTCCAGTATGGCGGTAAGTCTCGAGGCGCGCGTGCCACTCCTCGACCATCGGGTGGTGGAGCTCGGATGGCGACTCAAAGCAAGGCACAAAATAAGAGATGGGAGAGGAAAATGGTTGCTCCGACAGGTCCTCTATGATCTTGTCGAGCCAGAGCTTGTGGACCGTCCAAAGGTGGGCTTTTCGGTACCTCTTGGAGACTGGCTCCGGGGCCCACTGCGCGGATGGGCGGAAAATATTATTCTCGGTCAGTCAATGACCGAGAGCGACGGGTCCCTACAGCTCGCTAACACACGGCCAGCGTGGGATCAGCTCAAGCGCGGCGACGATGAGCCAGCGCTGGCATTGTGGGCGGTGCTCATGTTTGAGTCGTGGAGGCACCGCTGGTTGCATTAGCGGCGCGCGAGAGAAGCACGTCGCAAGGGAAACCGCAGCTGCTCTTCCTTTGCCAGACGTTGCCGTATCCGCCTGACACCGGTGTGCACATTCGCACCTACAACGTGCTTCGTCTTCTTTCACGGGAATTCGACGTCACTGCATTGTGCTTTTATCGCGCTGCTGACCAGGCCAGCCCGGAGGAGATTCAGCGCAGCTTAAAAGGGCTTCAGCATCTCGCTCATGTTGAATCATTTCCCATTCCGCAGGAGCATAGCAAATCCAGGCTTATCCTCGATCATGTACGAAGCTTAGTAACCAAGCGAGCGTACACTGTCTGGGCTTACGAATCCTCTGATTTTCGGAAACGACTCAAGCAATTGACCGAAACAGGCCAGTTTCAGCTCGCTCATTTGGACAGCTTGGATTTGGCTGGGTATCTCCCGCTGTTGGCAGGTTTACCAGTGGTGTGCGTCCACCACAATGTCGAGTCCGCACTTTTACGGAGCCGCGCTGCAACGACAGGCGGATTGGCAGGGCAATACATCGCGTTGCAGGCGCGACTCACCGAGATTGAGGAACGTCGATGGTGTCCTAGCGTTTCGCTCAACATCGCAGTTTCGGATGCCGATCGTCATGCATTCAAGAGAATCGCACCTTCAGCTCCTTTCGTTGTCATTCCCAATGGTGTGGACACGCAGACCTTTCAGCGAACTGACGCATCAGAAGAAGGAATTGTGTTCGTCGGCGCGTACTCCTGGCAGCCTAATCGCGATGCAATGGAATACTTCTGTTCGGAAGTACTTCCTCTCCTTCGAGCTCGAGGGATCGGCTCAGACGTGACGTGGGTTGGGCGTGCCCCTGACGCGGTGAAGCGTGATTATGCAGAGCGTTACGGGCTGCGTGTCACTGGTTACCTCCACGACATCCGGCCAGTAGTTCAGCGGGCTGCCTGCTATGTAGTTCCGCTCCGGGCGGGGGGTGGTACGCGACTCAAGATTCTGGATGCTTGGGCAATGGGCAAAGCGGTAGTGAGTACTACGGTGGGGTCTGAAGGCCTTGATGCGCACGACGGTGAAAACATTCTGATTCGAGATACGCCGGAAGCTTTCGCTGACGCAGTCGCAGCGGTGCTCACCGATGAGGATCTGCGCCGGCGATTGGGCAGGCATGCGCGCAAAACGGCCGAGCTCGTGTACGATTGGGAAGTAATTGGGCGGTCGATGCTGGCGTGCTACCATCAGCTTCTAGGGTTAGCTGAAGATTCGCCAGGCGGTGACGACAACCGAAGGCCTCAACAAGAGTCGCACGCTCGTTATGTGGGGAATGGAAACTGAAGTGACTTCCGTCTACTCGTTCCTGAAAAATCGCGCCCTCACGCTCTTGCCTGAGCTGATACTCCGCCCAATTAGAGGGTGGCACTACCGACGCGTTCTACGCTCATTTACTGATGCCGACGAGCCTGATCTGAAAGTGGTTCGTGAATTGGTTGACCCAGGTACTACGGCCGTCGACCTCGGCGCAAACATCGGGGTATACACGAAGGTTCTCTCTGATCTCGTCGGTCCGGCGGGAAGCGTGATCAGCGTCGAACCAGTTCCACAAACATTCGCGTTCTTGTCTCGAAATACGCGGTCGCTTGGTCGGAGAAACATTCTCTGTGTAAACGCTGCGGTTTCTGATTCTGATTGCGAAGTGACGATGGAGGTACCAGACTACGACACGGGGGGCACAAACTTTTACCAAGCCCGGGTTGTAACCACCGGAGACCATGTGGTCCCAGATTCGAAGAGCCATCTGCAGGTGCGAGCGACCAAGCTCGACACTCTACTGGCTACAGCGACAGCTGTTAGTTTCGTAAAATGCGATGTTGAAGGGCATGAGCTGGCATGTCTCACGGGTGCGGGAATGATTCTTACCGCACATCGCCCAGCTTGGCTAATGGAAGTATCGGGAGATCCCGACGAGCCAAGCACAAATGCGAGCCAAGTATTCCGGCTCTTCGCAGGTCATTCGTATATACCTTGGTGGTTTGACGGCCAGAGGCTAATTGAGCGACGACCAGGTGACCGCAGCATCAATTATTTCTTTCTGAAGCCGGAACATCTCGTCAGGCTCCGAGCCAATGCTCCTCACGTTATGGGACGAGATTTGGCTACTCCCAGAAGCTAGTAGCGCCGAGAAACCGCTGGGGCAAGTTTGGTCTCGTCCAAGGCACGAGTTGTAGCACCCGAGTAGCCCTCGGTCACGGCGGGAAACAACACCGCTGTAACGTGATTAGTGAAGAATTCAGAGAGTCCGGGCAGACGCGCGAGCCATTGCTGACCCTTGACTGGCTCGGTCGCGAATTTTTCCACCCGAAGTCCAGAGTCGTGTAGCAACTGCTTGAACTTCTTGAGGCTCATCTTGTTCAGCCCGCCCTCAACGTCTACATAGCTGCGAGCACCGTCAGCCTTGTATCGCGAGCGGACTCGCATGATGACGCGCTCGGGAAAGATCAGATGCACCCACGGGATCTTCGTGAAATAGTGCATGTGGGCTCCATAGGGTGCGTACCATGGAAGGCCGAAAGTCACGAGCAGCCGTCCATTCGGAGCTAACGCGTTTGCCATCTCACGAAGAGCCTGTTCGGGATTGGGGAAGTGCTCCATCGAGTTCTGCGAGAAAACAAAGTCGAACCGCCCGGCATCTTCCGCACTGATCCTACTGACAAACCGCACGCGATCAGCGATGCCGCGTTGAGTTGCGAGTGCTGATGCGCGTCGTCGCCATTCCGAATTGATGTCAACTCCAACAACTTCTGCTGCTCCGATTTCGGCAAAGGCAGCGGTTTGGTGGCCAGTGCCACAGCCGAAGTCAAGAACTCGTAAGCCTCGGATTCGTTCGCGGAATTCTGGATAGACCCGCTCAAGCAGGGCCAGCGCATCCTGCTCCCCCTCAGTCGACTCGGAATCACCCAACTCGAGCGAAACAGCTTCCGGACTACGGCAGAAGATGAGTAGCAGTCGCTCTAGGATATGATCGATCACCGTAGCTCGGTGCAAATTGGATAGTGCGAATATGCGCTCGTGCACAGCGGGTGAACAAGCTCTCGTCACGCGATTCTAGTAAGTCGGAGGTGGCGATTTCAGAGCTGCTGCAGGTCTCGCAATGATGTTGAAGCTGTGAGTAAGAATCGGCGTGCGCCCAAAGGCGCGGCGAAGAATCCGGTTTGCCCAAACTATCAGGACGTGAAAGGGTTGTAAGGGGGACGCCGAATAGGAAGCAGGTAGGCACTGTTCTACCCGCCAGCCCGCGCGCTCCAGAAGAGAGCTAATCGACTTCGGCGTGAAGCCCCATAGATGCTGGGAGGGGAGCTGCGACCGGCGGCAGTTCCTCAGACGGAGAACAAGGACCCCATTCGGCCTGAGGAGGGTTCGGATAGCGTCCAGTTCAGCGTGAGGGTCTGCGACGTAGTAGAATGTGTCGAGCGACACTACGGCATCAAATGAACCCCGTGAGAGACTTAGGTCCCCCAAACTCCCAGCGTGCAAGGCTACGCCGAACCGTTGACGCGCTACCTTTACAGCATTGTCGGAGAAGTCGGAGCCCGATGCCCTAAGCCCGCTCTTCTCTGCGTACCTCACGAAGTGACCGAATGCTGCCCCTACGTCGAACACGTTCTGTACGCCACGTGACTTGAGGGCGTGCACGATATCAGCAAAGACACGTTTCCTTCTCTTGCCCCAGACTTCGAGGTTCGAATAGTCGAAGTAGTGGTCTCTGAAGACATAACGCATTGCGTCTTTTGTAAGTCGGGGCGAGACGATGAAGAGTCCGCAGCTGTCGCATCGCCTGAGCCCTAACTGGCTCCAGAACACGAATTCTTTCAGGAACGTGGTCTCGCTACTTCCACAGGGGCAGGTATTGACGCGCTCAGTCGGCAATGGGTCCATATCTGGATATGGTTACCTGGCGATTAATCAACATCAAGGGGGCGCTCACTGCATGAGCCTCTCGATCGAGATTATGATTAGTCAGAATATTGCTATGTACCTGAGCCCTTTTGCCGTCCGTGTCGTCTAGTAGAAGGACCTAGGAACAATCGCTCACTCGCAGTTACCACGAGAGCATTTCTGTCCACTGACTCTAGGAATTCATCGCAACGCGGCAACCAGGTTCGGGCGATTCGCCAAGGCTCAATGCAAAGCCAGGCCGAGCCAGCCAATACCGTCACGGGTGGGATGCGAGCCCTCTATTCGTTGCGTCCATCCGCCATTTGGAAGTCGCTGAAGCGTCAGCCAGCATCCTTCTGGTTCGTCCTGATTTATCTCTTTTTCGAGTACGTCCGGCCGCAACAGATTTATGAGGCCATGCTTGGGCCGCCATACGCACTTATCGCGATCATTCTCGCTCTAATATCGTTCCTGTTCGAGCGGCGGAAGCTTCGCTTTCAAAACCCCGAGCTTCTGCTGACAATCTTCACGCTCGTCGTGCTCGCATCCTCTGTCACTGCCTTCGAGCCAAGTATCTCCTTCTCCTACGACAATCTCTCTCTCTATTTCGGGTGGGTCCTCATTTATCTGATGATAGCAAACAGCGCCGATACGGAAGAGCGGTTCTTTCTATTCTTGCTGTGTTTTTTGCTCTACAGCTTCAAGATGGCCCAGTTTGGAACCCGGTCTTGGGCAGGATACGGCTTCGGCTTCAACGCTTATGGCGCAGCTGGAGCTCCGGGTTTTTTCAAGAACTCTGGCGAGTTCGGGATTCAAATGTGCGTTTTCTTTCCGCTCGTCGTGGCTTTTATCCTGGCGCTCAAAGAATACTGGCCGCGTTGGCTGCGCTGGGCATCGTGGGTCGTACCTGGAACAGCGATAACCGGAATTGTTGCGTCATCATCCCGCGGGGCTTTGGTTGGTTTGGCCGCTGTCTCGCTATGGATGTTGTTGCAGACCCGGCACAAATTCCGGGGCCTTGTCGCCACAGTAGCCCTTGCTGGCATTGTTTACACAATCACACCTTCCGAATCGAAGGCCCGTTTTGAAACCATCGGGGAGGACAATTCTTCCATTTCGCGCACTACGAACTGGAAGAATGGGCTCGAGATCATGAGCCAATACCCCTTGCTCGGCATTGGCTACGCCAACTGGCGAAAGTATCACGCTATCAATTACGGAACCGAGCTTCTTCCGCATAATGTCTTCATCGAAGCAGGCGCCGAGCTGGGATATATCGGCCTCGCTGCGTTCCTTGCGCTCATATGGTGCACGTTCGCGGTCAACGCACGAACACGGAGGCTTGCCAGGCAATTTCCCCAGGACAGTGGCTTCATCAATCGGATGGCTTACGGTCTGGATGGTGCTCTTGTAGGATTCGTTGCGAGTGGCTTCTTCGTCACAGTTCTCTACTATCCATATTTCTGGATCAACCTTGCGATGACGGTTGCTCTCAATAACGCCGCAGTGCAGCGGTTCGCGGACAGCAACCGATTTCCGGCTCAGCCTGGGTCCGTACGAAGACGCGGAGGAAGCAGACCACCGGCTCCTGAGATCTCCTGACCAGATCTTCTCCGCCGGCTCGGTCCACTGCGGGCGGCAAGCCCCTCACGGGTCAGCAACGAACAAGATAGGATTCGGCGATGTCCCGCCCAATTACCGTGATGCACTTGATAAGCACCAGTGGTCCCGGTGGTGCGGAAACAGCTTGCCTCAATCTCATTCGAGGGCTGGACCAGGCTCGTTGGCGTGGGATCGCGGTGATACCAGAGAAAGGGTGGCTCTATGACGAGGTTCTACGAGCAGGGGGTACACCGATAGTTCTCGACAGCCGCGGACTCTTTGACCTCCCAAAGTATTTCGTCGCGCTCGCACGACTTGTTCGCCAGCACAAAGTGGGACTCGTTCATGGGCACCTTTTTGGCCCGAGTTACAGCGCAAGCCTTCTCGGCTTCCTCATGAAGCTGCCCGTCGTGTGTACGCTGCATGGCCAGGTTGACATTCATCCCGAAGACAGGTTCAAGAGAATAAAGTTCGCCCTGCTCAATCGTGGAGCGAGTCGTATCGTCTTCGTATCCGAATCATTGAGGCGTTTCTTTCTTGGCACCGGACTGTTGCGCCCTGAAATCACTGCAGTGATTCCGAATGGTGTTGATACTGCGCGGTTCAGTCGACCTTCTGACCGATCGTCACGCGTTTGTTTCGGAGCGTCGGATGACGAATTCCTCGTAGGCGCTGTGGGTAACGTGCGTCCGGCTAAAGGTTACGATGTGCTTTTGAGAGCAGCGGCACTCCTCAGAGCTCGATCCGCGAACTACCGGTTCGTCGTGGTTGGTGAGGCAGACTCTGAGTTGGGCCTTAGCTTGCGCTCGCTCTCTCAGCAGCTGGGTTTGACTGATTGGTTTTCATTCCCCGGATACTTGAGTGATGTTACCTCTGCCTTGAATGCCTTCGATGTTTACGCGATCACTTCGCGGAGTGAAGGTTTCTCAATTTCGACGGTCGAGGCTATGGCGGCAGGTCTTCCGGTGGTTGCGACGCGCTGCGGAGGCCCAGAGGAAATCGTAGACGACGGAATAACTGGAATACTCGTTAAAAACGGATCTCCCGAAGCTGTCGCCGCAGGGATTGAAAGTCTGCGAATCAGCCCTCGTTTGAGACGGGAGCTAGGCGACGCGGCGTGCGCCTCTGTGCAACGGCGATTTACGATGTCCGTCTACGTGAGTGCATACGAAACACTGTACGAGAAATGCCTGGTCGAAAAGCGCGAATCGCAGAGTAATGGCAGGCAGGGCATACGCAGATGACAAGTGGAAGTCTTTCGATAGACGAGCCTTCTGCGTAAGGCGAGCGAGTATTATCACGTCTGACTAAACGGAGTCGGTTGGGCTACAGCACTCACTACGAACTCGCTGATGCCGAGAAGTCCTTTCAGCCGAGCTCGCCGCTCTGGCGCATCGAGATCCGCTCGACGAGCAACGTCATAAGATCCGACCTCGAAGTGCAACGTTTTGAAACCGTTATTCGCGAGCAGATACCGGGCACGCTGTACGGTAAACGTGTGCGGATGCCCTGCGTCAATCCGTAGGCGGGATAATGCGCGGTGCACCATGAAGCCCCACTTCGTGCGGCAATTGACGGTGAAATAAAACGTCCCGGCTGAACTGAGCGCGCGCTTTATTTCGCCCATCGCCCCCGTCACATCGCGGACATGGTCGATGCAGTTCTCCATGATTACCAGATCGTATTTCGCGCTTTCGCAAGGGAGGGCCTCAGCCGGACCTTGCCGGTAATCAACTACAGGGTTTCGTACCGCAGTGAGTGTCGCGTTGCTCGAGTAATACGCCTCCAACGGATCAACTGCCACCCGTTCCACAGCTGGGAAAAAACCGATTACTCCGACTGGACCGCTCCCGACTTCGAGAACGCGAGCGCTTCCTTCCGTCAACTTCCCTAATCCAAGCGAGCGAAGTTTGTGCACGAGTTGTTCGGCGCGCCATTTGTACCATTCAAGTTGTGAACTAGAACCTTCCGCGATGCGAGTCGCGACGGATTCCCAATACCCGCGTTCATATTGTTGTGCAGATTTCCATCTGGCAAAACTCACCATGCGCCACCGCTCCTCATTCCGCGCGCCTATTGAGGCTAACAGCCGCCCTACGCGGGCGGCGCACCGGCCTCCCGTAGGCCAGTCCGAGGAGATCATATCTGCGCCTAAACGTCACTGCAAGACGGCACATACGAGATTGAGCGCCGCTGCGAAATGTCTGCCCAAAGGACTATTGGCGAGATCGTAGAATCGCCCCATCTTTGGACCTCCGCTGTGCTTGCTAGAGTAGCAGTTGAGTAATTTCTACGATGTCGAGCACGTTACGCTGGGCCCCAATGCACAAACGATTCAATATGGGAACATATATAGATCACCCGCGTTGTAACGGGAAAACGAAGTGAGTACTCCATCCGCGCTTCAGTCGCGAGTAAGCGTCATCATTCCCGTATATGGAACTGCCCATTTCGTTGCGGAGGCGCTTGATTCCGTTCTGAGCCAGACCAATAAGGATTACGAGATCATCGTAGTCAACGATGGTTCCCCTGATTCGAAGCTGCTCGACGAGGTCCTGGTGCCCTACCTTGGTCGGATCACTTACATCGTTCAGGAGAATCGTGGTCTTGCTGCCGCGCGTAACACTGCCTTAAAGTTGGCGCGATCGCAGTATGCAGCGATGCTGGACAGCGATGACCGCTGGCACCCGGATTACCTAGCATCGCAAATCGCAATACTTGACGCAGATCCAACTATCGATGTCGTTTACCCTGACGCGGTTCGTTTCGGTTCTGCATCTACCAAACCGACACGATATTCGGAAGAATACCCCATGGGAGGCGACATTTCCTTCCTGCGGGTGCTTTCGCGAGAGTGCCAGATCTACGGCGGCGTCACCGCGCGCCGGGAGACGCTTCTCCGGGTCGGCTTGTACGATGAGGAATTGCGCAGCGCACAGGACTTCGACCTTTGGCTCCGTGTGTTGAAAGGCGGAGGACGGATCACTTACAACGACCGGGTGCTCGCATACTACAGGACCCGCGAGGGGAGCCAAACGTCCGACGGGGTGACTCTTTGCAAGTACGTTTTGATGATTCTGGACAAAGTCGGAAGAGAGATGAAGCTAACAGCCGAGGAGCGCGCTACGCTCGATCGTCAGCGCGCGGACACGGCGGCGATGCTGAGTTTGTTTGAAGGGAAACGGGCCTTCATCGAAGGTGATACGCGGACAGCAATTACGAAACTCAAGGTTGCCGCAGACCACACGAACAGCTGGAAGCTCCAGGTCGCGATAGTCTGTCTCAGAATCGCACCCAGCATTCTCCACAGGTTGTACCGGGTGCGACAGTCGTGGGAGCGACGTCGCGCGGAGCCAATTCCGTCAGTTGCGTCCTAGCGACGCCGACAATGCGCCTTGCATTGATTGACCCTTGGGTATGACGTCGGCAACTTTACTCGCTCGTGAATCGGGCGGGTTTGAAGCATACACCAGTTGCTTTGGTTAGCAATCAGCGGACGCAGTCACTCGAAACACCAAGAGCCGTGAACCTAGTGCAGCCACCTGGACCCAATGTGCTCGCGCCCCACGCCCGATTTTCGCGAGATATCCGCGAGGCAGTCATTGAGGTCTGGGAGCACCGCGACCTGCTGGAGCAGTTGACGCTCCGTGATATTCGGCTCCGGTACAAGCAGGCGTCGATGGGCGCCGCCTGGGCGGTGTTTATGCCGTGCCTCATTGTCCTCTCTGGACTGGTGGTGCGACTCGCCATGGCCCACCTGTCAGGGGAGGGGGTCGCCTCAATCGATATCGCTAACATCGCGGTCAAGGGATTGGGATGGGCCTTCTTCGTAGGTGCGCTCGGCTTCGCCACCAATAGCCTCGTTGGGAATGCAAACATGGTCACAAAGATCTATTTCCCTCGAGAAGTGCTCCCATTGGCATCGATTTTTGCGCAGGCGTTCGACACAGCAGTGGGGTTAGTGGTCCTGGCATTCGTTCTCCCGTTTCTCGGAGTCGGGTTGCACGCAAGCCTGCTCTGGCTGCCAGTGCTTCTGCTATTACTCTTCTGCTTCACGACCGCGCTGTCGCTCTGTCTCGCGTCGGCTAACCTGTTCTATCGCGACATCAAGTACATCGTGCAAGTGATCCTCATGTTCGGCATTTTCTTCACGCCCGTCTTCTTCGAACCAGCCATGTTGGGTGCGACGGGATCGAAGATCATGATGCTCAACCCGTTGACTCCGATTCTGGAGGGCCTCCGCCTGGCCATTGTTGATGGGCACAATCTCCTGGTTCCTGCGGAAACGGTGCGAAAGGGTGTCTCGGTGGTGATATGGCGGCCATGGGAATTATTGTATGCGGCGGCGTGCGCATTCGGCGGACTGCTCGCCGGGACTGTCATGTTCAGGCGCTTGCAACCGCTGTTTGCTGAATTCGTCTGATACGCCAATGAGTGAAATCGCTGTCCAGGTCGATTCGGTGTGGAAGAAGTTCAGGCGCGGAGAGCGGCAGGATAGCCTCCGCGATCTAGTACCAGCCCTTGTCCGCAGATGGACCGGACGCAAGCCCAATTCTCAGGAAATCAAGAACGACGAATTCTGGGCATTGCGCGATGTTTCGCTCACTGCACTACGCGGCGAGGCGATCGGAATCATCGGGCATAATGGTGCGGGGAAGTCGACACTACTCAAGATCCTCACGCGCCTTTTGCGGCCGACCGCTGGCACGTATCAAACACATGGTAGAGTAGGAGCTCTGATCGAGGTGACGGCGGGATTTCATCCCGATCTAACTGGCCGGGAAAATGTCTACTTGAACGGCGCTATCCTCGGGCTGCGAAAGGCTGAAATCGCGAGACGGTTTGAAGAGATCGTCGAATTCTCGGGTATCAGCGAGTTCATCGACACACCGGTGAAACGGTACAGTTCGGGCATGAACGCGCGACTCGGTTTCTCGATCGCGGCGCATCTCGATCCTGATGTACTCATTGTTGACGAAGTTCTCTCTGTTGGCGACTACATGTTTCAGGCGAAGTGCGTCGAATGGATGCGACGCACGCTCGATAGTGGCACAACCGTCATCTTCGTGTCGCACAACATGGACGCTGTCATGGCGCTCTGCAAGAGTGCAATCCTGCTGAATCACGGTCGCGTCCTCGCCCAAGGGAAGATGACAGACGTGATCGCCGAGTATTACAACAGCGGTGGTTCCCGTCCCGAGCTTCGCCCTGATGCGTGCGCGCGAGTAACGCGCTTCGCCTCGGATATTTCTGGCGAGCCAGTCGTTGACCCAGGCCAGCGGGTTACGTTCACGCAAGAGTTCGTTACGGAACGTGACGTGTCGCTCACACCTGGCTTCTTCATGAAGCGCGATAATAAGATGGTCGTTGCGACAACGTACGGGCGCATGCACGGCCAACCATTGCTCGCCCGCGCCGGTGAGTGTTTACGCCTTGACTGGACACTATCGCTTAATGTTCCAGCCGGCGCGTACGAGGTGGGCCACCATCTCGAGGACGCCAGCGGAGGCTACCATGATTTCCAGAGCCACGGTTGTGTTGTGACGGTTCGTGATGATCCGCGCGTCGTCGCGGATTGCTATGTGGGCCTGGACGTTAGACTCCAAGCCCGCTGATGTGATCATTGGGGCGATTGCAGTCATTCGTCGTGATTCTGTACTTACTCGGGCGGTAGCTTCGGGTCGTCTGGCACAACGAAAGCCAAAGCAGGGAGCTGTAAGCTAACAAGGCTAATAGCTATTAGCTTTTCCGGCGGCGTCGAGAGTAGCGATGGCAGGGTCCTGCTCGCCGGAATACTGCAGTCGAGGAAAAAATGGATAAGCTTCAACAGATCATTCACGAGCGCCCCAGCTTTCATCGCAGTGAAACGGAAATCGACCGGCCCTTCGACCCGAGTGAAAGCCTGCTCCCTCACGAGGCCGCGGCAAAGTTGACCTCTGCTGAATTGACTTGTTACGGGATCGGACCGGATGTCCTCTCCTTCATCGCAGACACTGTCCGCGAAGGCAGTCGGACCTTGGAAACCGGCGCCGGATGCTCGACCTTGGTATTCGCCATCCGCGGTTCCGAGCACATCGCAGTCACGCCATCCCAGTCCGAGATCACGTTGATCACCCAATACGCCTCGCAGGAAGCGATTCCCTTGGACAAAATCCAATTCGTGCAGGAATCCTCCGACCGGTATCTCCCACGCTGCGAGGCCGAGGGATTGGATCTGGTCTTGCTGGATGGAAAACACGCATTCCCATGGCCAATAGTCGATTGGTTCTTCACAGCGGACAGACTCTGTCAAGGCGGGGTGATGGTCATTGATGATGCGCAGATGCCTTCGGTGGCAATCCTCGCTGAGTTCATGCAAGTCGATCCAGGGTGGCAACTGATCCGTGATTTTTCCGGCAAGACGCTGGCGTTTAGAAAAGTCCGCGACTTGATCCATGATGTCGCCTGGCACATGCAACCGTTCACCGTTGCCCAGCCCACGGGACCTGCCGCGCGCACGAGCTTGCTGCATCGGCTTACGCTACGGTTCAAGCGGTTAGCAGGGCGATGAAAATGTGCCTTGCCTGTCCGGCGGCCGGGCTCGGCAACGTCAACAACAAGAACTATTAGACCGGTCCGTGGCTCACGTGCAGCGCTGCCATTTATCTTTGAAGAAGCTATGCCAGACAGTCTCTTGGATGCCGGCTGTGGCACGGGTACGTGGCTCCGGGCGGCGCAGGAGTTGGGCGTCAACAATATTTTCGGCGTGGACGGAATAGCGGTCGAGGCGGATCAACTGTTGATTTCGAAGTCGCTTTCCCGCATTACAGGATTTTACTCAGCCATTGAGTCTTGGACGGCAGTTCGATACTGCGATGTGTCTAGAAGGGGCCGAGCACCTGGATGCGTAGTTCGGCCTGGCCTTGATTGATGGCCCTGGCAGCGCATTCTGACTCGATTGTTTTCGGGGCCGCATCTCCGAACCTGGGCAGCAACTATGTGAATTGCCAATGGCCAGCCTACTGGCAATCCCTGTTCAATTAGCGGAATCGTTTGCGCCGATAGCGTCCGCTGGCGGATGTGGAATGATGAACGGATCGAGCGGTGGTACAGGAAAAATATTTTTTGTAGCCCGCCGCGATCCGGTCGCCGCTGGAAAGGAACCAAGAATTGTGCCGGCGGTTCATCCGGCGACGCTCCGCGTTGGGAAGGATCACGAGTTTTCCCAAAGTGTAAACAAGTTGAGCAGGGCTGTTTGCCGTTCAGTTGGTACTTGCGACATGCGCCGAGAGTCATGCTAACGAACATTTGGAAGAGATCACTCAAATTGATTGGCTCTTCTTCCAGTGGAGCGTAGCGCACGTGCTCATTACGGTTGCCATTTGTACATGGAACCGGGCGCATCTGCTTCGGCAGACGCTCGAGCAAATGACGCGCCTCGCAGCGCTTCCTGTCGGCGTATCATGGGAACTTATTGTCGTGGACAATGCATGCACCGACCGCACGGTAGATGTTTTAGAATCATTCATGGGCCGCTTGCCGCTCCGGCGCGTGTTCGAGCCGAAGTCTGGCCTTAGCAACGCACGGAATGCGGCGATCGCGGAAGCCCACGGTGGGCATATCGTCTGGACCGACGACGATGTCCTTGTGGGCAGCGAGTGGCTAGCTGCGTACGTTCGCGCGTTTGCACGATACCCCGATGTCGCCTTCTTCGGTGGTCCCATCGCGGCCTGGTTCGATGTTCCCCCCGCGGCGTGGTTGATGGCTGTGCTGCCACAGGTCGGTGGCGCGTTCGCCGTTCGTGAATTCGATGCGCGCGACGAGGCGATCACCACGACGTTCGTTCCGTTCGGAGCGAATATGGCCCTTCGTACCGATGTGCTGCGCGCGACCGGATTCGATCCTCGCCTTGGTCGAGTCCGTGCGGGAATGCTCGGTGGAGAAGAAACCGCACTTATGAGCCATCTCCTCGCGCGGGGAGAAACGGGCCGCTGGGTCCCCGGCGCATCGGTTCGCCACTATATCCCTCCCGAGCGTCAGACGATCCGCCATTTGCGACGCTATTACAGTGGGGAAGGAGTAAGGATGGCGCTCGTGACTAATGAAGGGCGCCAAAGTCGCATGCTATTCGGCCGCCCACGTTGGGCATGGCGGGCGGCGATTCAGAATGAAATCGTCTATCGCGTGCGCCGGCTCACGTCGCGGCCAGAGATATGGATTGAAGACCTGAAGCGCGCGAGTGCGGCCTGGGGATTCCTCAGATACGCCCGCGTCGACTGATTAAGCACCGGGCGCGCCCGTGACTAAAACGCATTAGCTCAGATCGTGCCTTGGGGCTTCAATCACAAAGGCTTGACACCAGCTCGGGCAAAGCGCTCTCGATGCGCCGCCAGTCGAACCGCTCGACCACTTGAGCCCGACCTGCTTTCGCCAACGCTATCCGGCGCGGCCGATCTGCCAGTAGGGCGATAGCGAGGGCCGCCATCTCAGCCGGACTTTCAGCCAACTCGATGTCGACGCTCCTGCGTAGTCCCAACCCTTCGGCAGCAAATGGGGTTGCCACCACAGCGCGCCCGTGAGCAAGTGCTTCCAGAATCTTTATTTTGGTCCCACCACCGCGGCGTACCGGTGCGACAACGAGGGCCGCCTGCGCATATAGGGGTACAAGGTCGTCAGGCGATTCGTGTAGGATGCACCGGGGGTCTCCGAGCGCATCTCTTAACGCACCACCCGAGCCATACCCTGCGACGTTCAGACGAACGTCGGGCCGATCCCTCCAGATTAGCGGCAGGACCTCCGTGACAAACCACCTTGCCGCATCGATGTTCGGGCCGTAACCGAGTGTGCCGACGAACAGCAGCGTGTCAGCGACAAGCGGCTCGGGAATCGGGGCCGAGGGGATCGTGATTCCGTTCGGCACGACCGATACGCGGTCATGGTCGACAGCGGGAAAGAAATCCCTATCCTCCTGCTTCACGACGATGACGCGCGCGAAGCGCTCCGGAAGCTTTTTTTCATAGGCTGATTCCTTTGCCGTGTCGAACATTTCGATCAACTTTCGTCTATGCCATCCCGATGATGAAACACGTTGTTTGGACATGACGCTCACCAAGTCATCTACGTCGACGGCGATAGGAGAGAGTCCAGCAGCCCGGGCATGTTCGGCCATCCAAGATCGGGCAGCGTATACCACATCGACGGGACATTCGTCCGCGAACGACCGGATCGCGCTAACGAGTGCCCTTGACCAGACGTCCCTTACAAATGTGGGAAGCGGCGAGCGCAAATGCGCGTCCACCGAGCGCACTTTTTCAACCATTCGTCCGAGGATGCTACTATCAAACGCGCTGCCGCGCTCCGGCTGGTTGCGAGGCACAATCGTGACGCGTTTACATCCTGAATTCGAAAGAAACGCAGCCACGTTCTCGGGGGAAGGGCTTTCAGCTCGCGCGTTGAAGGCGATTACTGATACGTTGTGGGCGGCTGCGATCCCACGCGCGAGATGAAAGATTCGCTGACGCCCGCCAAAATTAAGTGGCCATGGGAACATACCGGCCAGAAAAAGTACATGTCGGTGCTGGACGCCGGCGGTTCTTTGATCCGTCATAGCTTTCGGGGGGCGCCCGGCGGGCGAACTCCTCGCTCTCTATTCCTCAACAGTGCGATCATCTGTGTCCTCGATCTCGGAATGTTCAGCGGCGTGCAAGACAACTGTGCGCGTACTCTACTGCCTGATCCGTTCTGCGTCGTAGGTTCACTGAACGGCCTTGCCGATTCAATTTCAGTTCATCCGCCTTGCCCATCGCGCGGCCCATCTTCGCCACCTCGATGGCACGAAAGAAAAAACCAGAGCTTTATACGGTAGTAGGCTTCGCGGATTGCTTAGGATGCTTTTCAGGAAATACCGCTGGGCCTGTAGGATCTTCTTCTCCCCATAATAGTGGCAGCCCAAGTCATAATGAACCAATCCCAATCTCCGCGAGATTACCGAGCTGGCATTGCTGAAGCTCGCGTGTTCTTTCTGAAGCACATCGAGAAATCTGAGTCTATCCTCTCCGTACTTCAGAGGATCTTTCGTCGTCAGGGTTCCTCTGAAGCGTTTATAATAGGCCAGTGGAGCATCGACGTAGCCAATCACGCCATTCTTGGCCAGTCGCAGCCACATATCCGTATCTTCACCAGTAACGATATCGGTCCTGAACAAGCCAACTTTGTCCAGCGTTGCCCTTCTTACCAGCACTGTATTAGCGTGCGCAAAAAAGGGGATATCAAACACATCGTCGAAGCTGGCCGAACTGAAGAGTCTACCGTTGGAAGTATTCGAAGCCAGCCCCGCAAACTTTTCCAGGAAGCGTTCTTTCTTTAGGACAGCAACCACGTCAGAAGACTCTTGGTCCTGATGGAAATAATCCGAAAAAACGAAGCTCATTTGAGGAAAAGCCTGTAACAGGGCGACTCTTGCCCCTAGACTGTTTTCCGTCAGTGCATCGTCCGCATCCAAAAAAGCGATATAGTCCCCCGTGGCCGATCTTATCCCGACATTTCGTGCTGAGCCCGGTCCTTGCTTGTTCTGTCGGATGTATCTGACAAAGCCCTTTTCGACGTAAGATTTGAGTACTTCTTCGGTATTATCCGTCGAACCGTCGTCAACAACTATTATTTCCGCCGCCTTGTAGGTTTGGTTCAAGACGGACTCGATTGCCTCAACAAGGTACGGCGCACAATTGTATGTTGGGACGATTAGTGAGACTCTGGACATCGGCATTTGGCAGCGGCGGTTCAGATTTGGGGCGGTAATCGTGGAGCAACAAAGAAGATAACGTGAGAGCAACGCGGCACATCCCGGAGAAGATCAAGTGACCAGAAGTGTGCTCGTCACCGATGGCGACCAGCGCGCGGCTCTCGCGGTTGTTCGCTCCCTTGGACGCGCTGGATATAGGGTGCATGTATGTTCGCTGCGTCCAGGCTCGATCGCAGGGGCATCCCGCTTCTCTCGGGTGAACTACAAGATCTCCGATCCCCTGCGTGACCCGGAATTGTTCCTATCAGATCTCGAACGGTTGGTCGCCTCAACACAGGCTGATGTACTTCTTCCAATATCAGAAGCCGCCCTGCTTCTCGTGCTGCCCAACCGTAATCGGTTCCCCTGCATAATACCTTTTGCCACTGCCAGTGCATTCGATCAGGTCTGCGATAAGCGCAAAGTGCTCGAGACAGCAGGAATACATGGCATTGCCGTCCCTAACCAGACCGAGATCGACAAGCCCACGGACATTTCGCGATTTAGTGATGATTTGCAATTCCCTCTTGTACTCAAGCCTTCCCGATCGATAGCAGGGAAAGAGGGAAAACGAATACGGGCGGGAGTCGCATACGCAACGAACGCGCAGAACTTGCGGGACGAACTAAAACGCATTCCTTCCGAGGCCTACCCCATCTTGCTTCAGCAACGAATCGACGGCCCGGGATTTGGGGTCTCGGTTCTCCTCTGGGATGGCAAACTCCTGGCAGCTTTCGCGCACCGACGAATTAGAGAGAAACCGCCGTCTGGGGGAGTCAGCGTACTTCGCGAGAGCATTCCACTGGATCAGAAGCTTCTGTCGCAGTCACTTGCGCTATTGCGCGATTTCAAATGGCAAGGCGTGGCGATGGTCGAATACAAGCTCGATGCCGATAACGGCTTGCCGTACCTGATGGAGATCAACGGACGTTTCTGGGGCTCGCTACAGCTTGCGATTGATGCAGGTGTGGATTTCCCGAATTTATTGGTGGAATTGGCACTTGGCGGTAATCCAGCTCCCGTCACTACATACAACGCTGGAGTACGGTCGCGCTGGGAATGGGGAGACATGGATCATCTCCTTGCAGCCATGTTGCACGCCTCGGCATCAGACATCATTCCTGGAGCGACGTTGAAACAACAGCGGCTCGCCGCCATCGCCGAATTCGTTCGAGGATTCAATCGGGAAAACCGCGCTGAGGTCTTCCGTCGCGATGATCCTCGCCCGTTCCTCCGCGAAACGGTCGACTGGTTCCTCCGCCGTTAGTCTCGAGTATTCCGACCAAACCGGTGAACCCTACACTCAAGCATCTCGGTGAGCGTGCCCTCATCTACTCCGGAGCTGCACGGATCGCTCGTGTCAAACGCCGCGACCGTACTCTTGTACTCGCATACCATAACATTGTACCGGACGGGGACGCGCTCTCGGGGAATCTTAACCTGCACCTCCCTCAACGCGAATTTGCCCGTCAACTCGATGCTCTTCTCCGCACGCACGATGTTATCCCAATCGGCGCGCCGTCGTTCCCTCTATCGTCCTCCGGACGCCCACGCGTGATCATTACTTTCGACGATGCGTACGCCGGCGCTCTCACTGCGGGGATCGATGAATTAGTTCGACGCGAGATCCCAGCAACTGTGTTTGTCACTCCCGCGCTTCTCGGCTCGGTGCCATGGTGGGACATTTTGGCCGAACAGACACATGGAGTTGTTCCCGATGACTCACAGCGTAATGCCCTCGAGGCATTCGGCGGAAACACCCAGGCGGTGCTTCGTTGGGCCAATTTGGATCTCGCAACCTCGAAATCCACACCGACCCTCCCCCACATTGGAAACGACTCTCAGTTGGCAGATGCGGCCTCCAAACCGGGTATAACGCTTGGATCACACAGCTGGTCGCACCCGAATCTTTGCACCCTAACTGAGAACGAGCTCCGGGCTGAGCTTGCTCGTCCACTACAATGGCTGAATTCCCGTTTCGCAACGGTCGTGCCTTGGCTCAGTTACCCATATGGCCTCTTCTCTGAGAATGTCCAGAGAGTTGCCGCTGAGGTTGGATACCTCGGGGGCTTCCGAATCGATGGCGGATGGATTCCACGATCATCTCCTCCGCCGTACGCGATTCCGCGTTTCAACATCCCTTCGGGTCTTTCCCTCAATGGTTTCCGCCTTCGCTTAGCGGGCCTTTGAGGGTTTTACATCTTCTCGCGCCTGCTCCCTTCGGCGGCCTTGAGCGCGTCGTTCACGCGCTTTCACTCGGACAAAAACGAAAGGGCTACGACGTCAGCGTGATTACGCTACTCGAGGCTGGTGCGATTGAGCCCTCAATTGTAGCTGAGTTGCGCAATGCAGGTGTTCCTGTGCTTCCGGTAGTCTATCCGACTCGCTCTTACCGTGCTCAACGCCGTTCTATTCTGGAGATCTCCCGAGAGACGAAGCCTGATGTGTTACATAGTCATGGATATCTCCCCGATGTGCTAGCGGCGTCACTTGGCTCGAAGTTCCACGCGGCGCGGGTCAGCACGGTGCACGGCTTTACACGCGGTGGCTGGCGCAATCGGTTCTACGAGTGGCTGCAGCGCCGGTCGTACATGCGCTTCGACACCGTCGTGGCCGTCTCTTGGAAGCTTGCTCAGGATCTGGCATCTTCTGTCTCGTCGCGTGGAGTGCTCTACGCATTACCCAACGCGTGGGCACCAGTTGAGACGGCTCTCACTCGGAAATTGGCGCGGGAAACGCTACGTCTTTCCGACGATCTCTTCAACATCGGGTGGGTCGGCCGAATCAGCCACGAGAAGGGCCCCGACGTTTTGATAGAAGCGCTCCCAGCACTAAAGGATCTCTTAGTGCACGTTACCATGATCGGTGACGGCGTGGAGCACACGAAACTGCAGCACAGAGCGCAAAAGCTTCAAGTTGAGGAGATGGTGTCCTGGCCTGGCGAAGTACCAAGAGCATCTCGATTGTTCCGAGCCTTTGATCTTCTCGTGATCAGCTCGCGAACAGAAGGAACGCCTATTGTTCTCTTCGAGGCGATTGATGCGGGTGTGCCAATAGTGGCTACCTCGGTCGGCGGTGTTCCGGATGTAATATCGCTTCACGAGGCGCTATTGATACGGCCAGAAGATCCGGCTGCCTTAGCCGCCGCTGTTAGGGAAGTCCATAATGCACCGACCGAGGCAGCCCGTCGCGCCATCCAAGCCCGAAGTCGACTTGATAAAGACTTCGCGGTCGAGCCCTGGATCGAATCCTACGAGCGAATCTATAAAGATGCGGTAGCCACCCGGAACAGTGCGTGATCGCGATTGCTGTGGTGTTCGTGGCACTGCCACTCGCGATCGCCATTTACGCCTATGTGGTTTATCCTCTCGTGCTCTGGATTACTTCCCGGTTCAGCAGGCGTCGCAAGGTCAGGTCACCTTCTGTGCCGCCCGAGGTCAGCATCGTAATCCCAGCATATAATGAAGAACAGCAGATCCGCGGTGCGATCGAGGCATTGCTGGCGCAGGATTATCCGTCAGAAAAACTACAGATTTTGATTCTCTCGGACGCCTCCACCGATGCCACCGACCAGATTACCAGTGAATACTCTTCTCGGGGTGTCGAGTTGCTGCGAATGCCGCAACGCAGCGGCAAGACGAAGGCGGAGAACACGGCCTGCGCACATCTGCGCGGCGAGATCGTCGTGAACTCGGATGCTTCCATCCGTCTGCATCCAGCGGCCGTTCGTGAGTTGGTCACGCACATGGCCGATCCGAACGTTGGTGTTGCCTCCGGGCGCGATATCAGCATCTCGGCCGTCGAAAAGGAAGTAAATGTCGCCGAGGCTGGGTACGTCAACTACGAGATGTGGGTCCGCTCTCTCGAAACTACGACCGGCGGTATTGTCGGAGCCTCAGGAAGTTGCTACGCCATTCGCGCCGGACTTCATCAGATCCCGATTCGCGAGGATCTCAGTCGTGATTTCTCGGCGGCGCTGACGGCCCGCGAGCATGGATTCAGCGCCATTTCTGTAGATAGCGCGATCTGCTTCGTCCCTCGCACTTCATCGCTTCGGCGCGAGTACC
>JALYKM010000074.1 GCA_030774785.1 Gemmatimonadota bacterium | reverse complement strand
CGGAGGAGAGCGACAGGCGATTCAGCCATGTGGATAGGATAACATTAAAATCTTCGGCTCGCTCGTCGTGCGGAAGATCGCCAGCGGGAGACAGAACTGAGATTTCGAGATCGCGTTTGAGCTCGCGGAAGCCGCGGAATTCCTCGACTGGTGCGATGGATCCCTGCTCGCCCCACACGAGCAGCGCAGGCTGGCTCAGGCGCCGGAGCGCGTGCCGCACGTCGATGTTGAGATGGCCCGACAGGAACGCGGCCGGCGCGTGGCGAGCGCCGCGCTGATGTGAAGCTGCGTAATAGATCTCGACGAGCTCGCGTGTAACCAGCGAATCGTTGGAGTAGGCGTTCCTGAGGTACCGGCGAAGATTCGGCCTCGACACCAAAGCGTTGAACATGGCAGTGCCGGCAATCGGAGTGTCGACTGCGAGCCTGCCCGCTTCGCCACCAAGGCCCACTGGCTCGTTGAGTCGCACCAACCCCGCCGGAGCAATCAGAGCGACCGCAGGGAAGCGATGCGGATCACGCGCAGCGAGAACGATCGCGTACGCTCCCGATAGCGAGGAGGCAAGCAGAACAGTCGGCTCGTCGATTACCCTGCTGACGAAATCCGAGATGAGTGAGATGTAGAGTCGCGCTGAATAGCGTATGCCGGGGCGATCGGACCGGCCGAATCCGAGCATATCGATCGTGTACACCGTATTCGTTCGGGCGAGCGCATCGACGTTGTTACGCCATTCGTACGACCAGGCGGCGGCGTGGATGCCATGGATGAGAAGAATCGGTGGGCCTTCGCCGTGCTTGGTGAATGCGACCCTTCGGTCGCGCCACTCGAAGCCGCCCTCTTCACCGCCGATCAGGTTGGTGAGCTGGTCGACGCCCTTCCGCGCAAGCGCGTTGTAGGCAGCGGCAGCGCCGAGGATCGCACCACCGGACAAAAGAATCCTGCGCCAAGGTCCTTCGCGTTCATCGTTCTCCTGCATACTCCTCACTCGGGTCGGTCAAGGAAAAAGCGCGGCTATTTGAGAGCAACCGCGCCTCGGGCACTGCGCACGGGGGAGAAGAATCTACCTCCGGGAGCGACCCCTTGACCGAGCCTTCTTGCGTCCCCCGCTACTTCCGCGCGGCCGGGAGCTGGCCCCACGCCTGGCGGAGGATTTCCGGCCGCCCGCCTTCCTAGCCCCTCCCTTCCGAACGCCAGCCTTTCGACTCGCTGCTTTCCGGACTGTCTTTCGACCACCTGAGCGCGACTTGCTCGCCTTGCGGGCGACGGAAGACTTCCGGCCACCAGTTTTTCTGCCACCGGAGGACCTAGACGAGCTTTTTGCCGCCCTCTTCGTGCCACCGGCGCTTGGGGCACTGCCTGCGGTCCGCGTTGTGGGAGTCGACCCACCGGCGCCGATTCCGCCACCGGTCCCTCGACCAGCCGAGGTTGGGCTGGAGCTGTACGGGGTACGGCTGGCGTTCCCGGCAGTGCTTCCAGCTCCCAATCCACTGGTCGGCGCGCCGGAAGCTGGACCGCCACCGTAACCGGGGCTACTGCTCGTACCACCGGCGCCGGCTCCGCCAGTCGAACCGCCAGCGCTTCCCAGCCCGCCGCCGGTGAGCGACGACTCCTGTCGCTTTCCGGATCCTTTTGGCCGGCCCCGTCTTCCTCTCGGAGCGCCGCCGCCGAAGAGATCTTCCTCCTCTTCCTCGTCGTCCCCATCATCGCCTTCGCTCACGACGGTAGCATCGGAATCGACTTCGTCGTCATCGTCTGCCTCTTCAGCGCTATCCCACAGGCGGTCGCTGTGATCTTCGTTGATCGCCCAGCCACCATCCTCGTCTTCGTCATCATCGTAGGAACGCTTGCCGCGACTGAAGCCACCGAGTTCATCCGGGTCGTCGTCGTCCGCAAATCGCAATTGCTCCACTGATTCACCGCTCGGCATGGGTCCTCCCATAGAATGTCAGCACTTGCACTATAGTAGCGCGCAATTTTCTGACTTTTGCCCGCTGCACGTCGCGTGCCTTGTGCGCAGACGCGTATGACTACTCCACGCCTGGACAGCGAATACAACTACTCCGACGCAAGGTCAAGGAGCAGCCCTCGGCGGCTAGCGGTTTTCTTGGGAGTTGGTACCGAGTCGCTTCGCTATGACGTGCACCAGCGCATCGTAAACACACGGGTCGAACTGCTTTCCCGCGTCGACGCGAAGATGCTCGAGGGCCGCCAGCGGCTCCAGCGGCTCGCGATAGGCGCGCTTGGAAGTGAGAGCGTCGAAGGTATCGGCGGCGCAGAGGATCCTGGCACCCATGGGGATGGCTTCGCCCGCCAAACCCTGAGGATAGCCGGCGCCATCCCAGCGCTCGTGGTGGTGCTCGACGTACTTGAGCGGGTTCTTGATGTGAAACAAGGGCGCGAGGATGTCGAGACCGATCTGAACGTGCCGCTTCACGTGCTCGAACTCCTCGGGGGTGAGACGTCCCGGCTTGTTGAGGATGGCTTCCCGTATCCCAATCTTCCCAACGTCGTGGAGCCGGCCTGCCACTCTCAGGTCTTCGCACGTGGTTTCCTCGAGTGCAAGCTCCTCCGCGAGCTGTCCCGCGAGCTCGGCGACCCGCTGAGAGTGGCCCCGAAGATAAAGATCCTTGGCCTCCATGGCGTTGATGAGCGTTTCGGCGATGCTCACGGACATGAGGCGTAGTGACTCCTTTTCGCGCTCGAGCTCCGCGGTGCGAAGCGCCACTTCTTCGCGAATCAGCTTGTCGAGACGGCGCTGCTCAATGAGCTCGGCTCTCTTGTGAAGAGCGCGATCAACGGCTTGCTGGAGGTCCGCGAGCTCTACCGGCTTCATCAGATAGTCTGTCGCACCTGAAGACAGGACCTCCGTGGCCGTCGCCGCATCATTGACAGCGGTCAGCATGATGATCGCGAGATCCTGGTCTTTCTCTCTCGCCTGAGGGACGACCTGAACTCCAGTCATTCCCGGCATACGGACGTCGCAAAGCATGAGCGAGAACGACTCGCTGTCGAGAATCTGCATGGCCTGGTCGCCAGACCCGGCAATCTCGACTTCGTATCCGCGGGAGCGGAGAAACTTGCGGAGTGCGAGACGGATGGTCTCTTCGTCGTCGACGATCAGAATCCGGGTCACTTGCTCGCCTTGTTGTAGAGGGGGAGCACGATGGTGAAGGTCGTCCCGACATTGGGAGTGGTCTCCACCGAGATCGTTCCCTCGTATGCCTGAATGATGCCGTAGCTCACGCTGAGTCCGAGCCCAGTTCCTTCACCGGGCGGCTTGGTCGTGAAGAAAGGCTCGAATACGCGCTCGCTGACGGAAGGTGTCATTCCGTGCCCCGTATCCGAGACGATGATGTGCACCATCCCCTGCTTGCGCTGAGTGGTGATCGCGAGATGCCGCAGTTGCGCGGCCTGCATCGCGGACTCCGCGTTCACGAGAAGATTGAGCAGAACCTGTTGGAGCTTCTGATCGTCGCCACGGACGTGCGGGTTCGATTCGTCGAGGTGCATGTGGACCTCGATTCCGCTCGAGCGTGAGGCAAGTGCGCGGAGCCGCACCGTGTGTCTGACGATCGTATTGATGTCCACAGGGACATCGCGCGCGTCAGTCTTGCGCGCGAAGAGCAACAGATCGCGGATCACGCCGATTGCGCGATCCGCTTCACGCTTGATCAGACTCACCGATTCAAACTGCTCGCCCTGGAGCTTATCCTCGAGAAGCAGCTGCGCGAATGTGGAAATTCCGGTAAGAGGATTGTTCAGCTCGTGCGCCACCCCAGCGACCAGCTCACCGATTGCCGCAAGCTTCTCTGTTCGGCCGAGGTGGTCCGCGACCTTGCGCTCCTCGGTGAGGTTTCTGACGCCGATCACCAATCCGACGATGTTGTCGCTCGCATCGCGGATGTGGCTGAGCGTCACGGCGGCCGGAAACTCCGTCCCATCTTTCCTGCGATGCACGTGTTCACCGATCCAGAGAGCTTTGTCCTGAGAAACCGCCGGAATCGTCTGCCGGCGGGAGAACTCGGCGGACGCCACGACAAAATCATCGACGGAGAGTCCGGCAATCTCCGAGGCCTCGTAGCGGTACTCTCTGATCGCGGCGCTGTTGGCATACTGTACCTTGGCATCGACGCCAAGGATGAGCACAGGCTGGTCCATCGTCGCCAACGCTGCCGCAAGCGTTCGCTCGCGCGCGTGTATTCGTTGCTCCTCTTCACTCAGAAGGAGCACATCGATGACGAGGGCGACAGCGGGCGCGAGGCGTAACAATGCCTCGACGTGCGGGTCTGTTCGCAGCTGTGGGGTCTCGGAGGTGACGACGAGGACCCCCATGCGGCGGTCGCTCGCGATCAGCGGGATCGTGATTGCAGGCTCGGCGGGAACGCGGCCCGGATTGTGGGCCATCTCGCGGAGATTCTCGACGAAGGCCAGCTCTTCCGTTGCCCACGCCGTACGGACAGGACTGCGCTCCACTGGAGCAACGATTCCGATCATCTGCTCACAGGTGCCGGAGGCGGCAACACAGACAAGCGAATGCCCATCGCCGGAAATCACGCCGACTGCTTTTCCGCTCGATGGAACGACCTCGTCGAGAATTTTCAAAATGCTCTGAGTCGCTTCGGCAACCGTCACTTTGCGGAGAGCGAGGCGTGCTATGTCTGCGGCGGCCTCCGTCTGCTTCTGCTCGCTTCGCTGCGCGTCGAACAGCCGTGCATTCTCAATGGCAACTGCTGCCTGACGGGCGATCAGCATGATGAGATCGAGATCGTGCGCGTCGTATGCGTCGGTCTTGTACGACAGGAGCTGCATCACACCGACTGTCCGGTCGTGGTAGGTGAGCGGCGCCGTGATCTCGCTCTGTACTTCGCGCTTGGCCGCCACCTGGAAAATCATGCCCTTCCACCAGCGCTCCGGCTTCGACGATATGAGTGGCACGCCCGTCTGAAAGACTTTGGCGATCGTCTCGGTCCCGTTCGGGAAGTCTAGAAGCCTATCGCCCTCACGCTCTTCGGAGTCGACCACAATGCAGTGTGCCTTGAGCTTCTCACACAGTGGATCGGCGATCATCAGCGCGAAGCACGGCGCATCTACCACCGATGCCACCGCCTTGTAAATCTCGCGGTACACTTCATCGAGGGAGATCGTGGCCGAGATGGCCTGCTGCACCGTCGCGACTGCGGCAAATCGTGCGGCGCGACGCTCGAGCTCCTCGACAAGCTCAGTCGTCAACGAACTCCACCGTTACCGGGCGCGGAATGACGCCTGATCTGACCCCTTCCTGGAGGAAGAGTCGGATCGCCGCCCTGCCGCGGTCGCCGTAGTCGAGCGTCCAGTCGTTCACGTACATCCCGACGAACGTGTCGGCGTTGCTCCTGTCGAGCCCGCGCGCGAAGCGCATCGCGTGATCCAGCGCATTCTCGCGGTGGTCGAGGCCGTACGCGATGCTTTCGCGCAAATGCCGCGAGACTTTCTTCTGGACATCGCGCGGCATGTCCTTCCGAATGACGTTTCCGCCGAGCGGAAGGGGAAGTCCTGTCTTTTCCAGCCACCACGCGCCCATGTCGGCGATGAGGTGCAGGCCGTCGTCCTTGTAAGTGAGCTGACCTTCGTGAATCAACAATCCGGCATCGACCTCGCCGGCAAACACAGCCCGCTCGATCTGATCGAAAGGGATCACCACGGTAACGAAGTCGGGTTGGAAAAGCCTGAGGGCGAGGTATGCGCTCGTCATCATTCCCGGGACCGCGACCCGCTTCCCAGTGATGTCATCACGCGTCATAGGCTTCTTCGCGACCAACATGGGCCCGTAACCGTCGCCCATCGATGCTCCGTGAGGGAGCAGCGCATACCGATCGGACAGATAGGCATAAGCGTGGATGGAGACCGCCGTTACGTCGAGCTCACCGCGCAAGGCGCGGCCGTTCAAGGTCTCGATGTCCTGCAGCTCGTGGACGTAGCTCAAGCCCTGGGTGTCAATCTTCCCCTCAGCGAGCGCGTAGAACATGAAGGCGTCGTCGGAATCGGGGCTGTGGGCGAGATGAATCGTGCTCGGTGAAGTCATGACTTTATTCCCAGACTCTTTCTCGCCTGCTGCAAGGCGTTCGCGATGTCGTCCTGGTGTCGCAGGTACTCCTCGCGCTTCTTTGCCGCTTCAACCTTCTCGGCGGCGATGAGCCTTCGTTCGTAGGAATGGAGCTGAGTGGTGTCGCCAGCGAGCGTTGCGAGCCGGGCCTCGAGTATCAGTCCGAGAAGGTGGTTGGGATTCTCGCGCAGAATGCTGTCCGCTTGCGCCTTTGCCAGCGGGATCGCTCCAACGACCTCCCCGATCCGGCCCATGTCATAACGCTGGTCGTGGTTGAGGGGTGAGAGCATCTGATAGGCAGTCAGCGCCATCGGAGCGAAGAATTGCACGCTGTCGATCTTTCCCTGACTGGCGAGCAGCATAACCCGGTTGTAAAGACGATCCGCGCGCTCCTGGGGTGATAAGCTTGAGATATCGGGAGCGCGCATGCCCGTGGCTTGCTCATCCGGGCTGAGGGTGCGGTCATCGAGCCCGGCCTGGGGCAGCGCATTTTGGGAGCCGTCGATGCTGCTCCCGCGGCGCGCGTTGAAGCCGCGACCTGCGGCCATCGCGAACAGCGCGAGAAAGGCGAGAGCGGCAACGATCCAAGGGAGCGAATTGTTTCTGGATTCGCGAACCGTGGCGCCAGGGGATCCAACACCAGCACCGCAGCGGTGGCAGAATTTGGCGCCGGGGCTCAGCTCGGCGGAGCACGATGCACAGCTGGCCCCCGCCAGCGGGGCGCCACAACTCGCACAGTACCGGCCAGTGGCTGTGGCCTCGCAGGATGGACAGGCTGTTGAGGACTCTTTAGAGGGAGGAGCGGGCAAGGTCATTGGCTCAAATTACTCAGGCGCCGGTTTCTACGCATCGAGCTACGACCCCGTTGCCCGTCGCCCGTTGCCCGTTGCCCGTTACGGCGAACTCCTTGTTGGTGGTTTACGAATAGCTAAACCGGGAAGAGCATCTCCCGGTACTTGGGCAGCGGCCAGCAATCGTCAGCCACGCACAGCTCGAGCGCGTCGCACACTTTCCGCACTTCGGCCATCGTGTCTGCTCCTTCCGAGGTAAGCAGCTCCGCCTGTCCGGGCGGGTCTTCGTGCATCGCCTCGGCGCGCGCGATGACATCGCTCAGATCCTCCCTGTATTCCTGTAGCTCCTGCACGAGCTCGCCGACCTGATTGGCGGTCGTCACCTGCGGGATCACGGCGATGCCCGCCGTCCTCGACTGCGCGGCGGAATCGGAGAGTTGACTGAGATAACTGTATGCGGCCGGGATCACCAATGTGTCCACCATTTCGCGCATGGTGTGGAGCTCGATGAGCATGTCCTTCACGTAACGCTCGACGCGAACGTGATAGCGGGACTCCAGCTCCTCCTTGGTGAGAACGCCGAGCTTGGTTAGAAGCGCGCGCGACTGTTTGGACACCAGCTCCTTCAACGCTTCCGGCGTGCGGCGGAGGTTTGGAAGGCCACGCTTCTTCGCCTCTTTCACCCAATCCTCTGAGTAGTTGTTCCCCTCGAACCGGACGGCCGCGGTCTCCTTGAATACCTCGCGTACCACCTTGAGCACGGCGTCGTCGACCGACTTGTTCTTCTTCAGGGTCTCCCGCAATGAGTCGGTGATCTCGCTGATGGCGTCGGCAACCGCCGTGTTGAGTAGTGCAACCGGGAATGCAATCGACGCCGACGACCCGACGGCCCGGAACTCGAACTTCTGGCCGGTGAAGGCAAATGGTGATGTACGGTTACGGTCGGTGTTGTCGCGCTGAATCTCAGGTAGCTTGGCGACTCCGAGCTTGATCATCTCCTGCTCGGCTGTCTCCGAGCCTTTTCCGGCGGCGATCTCCTCGATCACGCGGGTCAGCATATCACCCATGAAGACGGAGATGATCGCCGGCGGAGCTTCGTTGGCGCCGAGTCGATGCTCATTACCGGATGAAGCGATGCCCGCACGGAGAAGTCCCGAATGCTTGTGAACAGCCTTGAGGACCGCGGCGAGAAATGCGAGGAATCGGATATTCTGGTGAGGAGTCTTTCCCGGCTTGAGGAGATTCAGACCGTCGAGGTCCGATGAGTCGGCGATCACCGACATCGACCAGTTGCAGTGCTTTCCGGATCCATTTATTCCGGCGAACGGCTTCTCGTGGAGCACCGCCTGTAGGCCGTGCCTAAGGGCAACGCGGCGAAGGGTGGCCATCACGAGCATGTTGTGGTCGACGGCGAGATCGGTCTCCTCGAAGTAAGGCGCCATCTCGAACTGACACGGTGCGACTTCGTTGTGGCGAGTAGTGATGGGAACTCCGAGCTTGTACAGCTCGAACTCCGCTTCGGAGATGCAGCCCTGGATCCGCTCCGGGATTCCGCCGAAGTAGTGGTCCTCGAGCTGTTGTCCGCGGGGGGGAGGAGCGCCCATCAAGGTGCGGCCTCCCATCACGAGATCGGGGCGCATTGAAAAGTGTGCCCGATCGATGAGGAAGTACTCCTGTTCCGGGCCGAGGGTCGTGAAGACGCGCTGCACTCCCTTGTCGCCGAGCAGCTCCAGGAGCGCGATCGATTTTTGTGAGAGAACATCCGAGCTGCGAAGCAGCGGCGTCATCTCGTCTAGCGCTTCTCCGTTGTAGCCGATGAAGACAGATGGAATGCAGAGGGTGCGAGCACCGGTCGACTCGACGATGAAAACCGGGCTGGCCGGGTTCCATGCGGTGTACCCGCGCGCTTCCCAGGTTGCCCGAAGTCCGCCGGACGGAAAACTCGATGCATCGGGCTCACTCTGAATCAGCTGATCCCCCGTAAAGGATTCCATCGGCTGACGGTCATCATCGAACGCGAAGAACGCGTCGTGCTTTTCGGCCGTGAGTCCTGTTTGAGGCTGGAACCAGTGGGTGAAGTGGGTAACGCCGCGAGAGATCGCCCATTCCTTGATTACTTGCGCGACGACGGGAGCGATGGCGCGATCGAGTTTTTTCCCGTGTCGAATGGAGGCCGCGAGGCTGGCGAAGACCTCTCTCGGAAGTTTGTCGCGAAGCTGTCTCACTCCCAGGATATTGATGCCAAAGTACTGGGAGGTCGGCCCGGGCACTCCGTCCTCATTGAAGCCCGGCGCTACCCTGGGCTCGCGGGTGGTAATCTCTCTGAGAAGTGCCTTGCGGGGGGTAATGGCTGCGGCGGTCATAGGGATCTGCGTTTATGGTATTTCACCTCGAAAACTGCAAAACCTGCACACTTGATTGGCCAAAAATCGCTATTTCAGCCCCAATATGCAAGGAATGCGCTTATTTTCATGCCAAAATTGCAAAATCTCGCGATCGAGGCTAGGTTGCCGTCATGCCGCGAGATCGCTCCCACATTCCCGATACCTTAGGTGGTTCGGCGCAGGACATTCTGGACCTCGCCACAAGCAACAACGTCCGCTTCCTCAGACTGCAATTCACGGACATCCTTGGAATCAACAAGAATGTGGAGATCCCAGCTTCGCAGTTCGAGAAGGCGCTGGCGGGCGACATCATGTTCGACGGGTCGTCGATCGAGGGATTCGTACGGATCGAGGAGTCCGATATGCTACTCGCGCCGGACTTCGGCACCTTTCAGATATTTCCGTGGGGTGACGAGAAGAACCGCGTCGCGAGGCTGATCTGCGACATCAACACGCCTGACGGCAAGGCCTTCGCCGGAGACCCTCGGGCAGTCCTGAAAAAAATGATTGCCCGCGCCGCAAAGCTCGGCTACACGATGAATGCGGGCATGGAGGCCGAGTTCTTCATGTTCAAGCCGGGCCCGGATGAGGAGCCGTCCACGATCACGCATGACGTCGGCTCCTACTTCGATCTCGCGCCGGCTGACCTCGGCGAAGACGCGCGTCGCGCCATAGTCGATGTCCTCGAGCGAATGGGCTTCGAGGTCGAAGCGGCACACCACGAAGTCGCGCACGGACAGCATGAGATAGACTTCCGATACGCCGAAGCGCTCAAGACGGCGGACAACATCACGACGTTCAGATTCGTCGTCAAATACATCGCGCGGACTTTCGGACTCACTGCGTCGTTCATGCCGAAGCCAATCTTCGGCCAGAATGGAAGCGGGATGCACACGCATCAGTCACTCTTTCACGGCAAGGAAAACGCGTTCTGGGACGAGAGCGCGGAATGGGAGCTCTCGAGTACCGCGCTCCACTACATCGGCGGACTTCTGCGCCATGCGCGTGGCTTCACCGCGATCACGAATCCGCTCGTCAACTCGTACAAGAGGCTCGTACCGGGTTACGAGGCGCCCGTGAACGTCGCGTGGTCCATGCGGAACCGGTCGCCAATGATCAGGATCCCCGAGCGTCGAGGCGCCGGAACCCGAATCGAGTTGCGGATACCGGATCCCGCCGCAAATCCGTATCTCGCTCTCGCGGTACAGCTCGCCGCGGGTCTCGACGGCATCGCTACCAAAGCAGACGCGCGTGAGCCGGTCAACACCAATATCTGGGAGATGTCGCACCGCGAGAAGCGTCGGCTCCGCATCGACGATCTGCCCCACAATCTTGGGGAAGCGTGCACCGAGTTGGAGAAGGACGATGTAATGACCGAAGCGCTTGGCGAGCACATCACTGCGCAGTTCCTGGCGGCAAAACGACTCGAATGGCAGGAATACATCAGCCAGGTTTCCCAGTGGGAGCTCGACAATTATCTAGCCAAGTACTGACGAGCTGCAGTTCGGAATCGTGCGTCAAAAACGCGAACTCTACCCCGGGTGCGGGGTACTGAATTACGGTATAAGTCTTTTCAAAATGCGAACTTGTAAGAAGGGACGGGAGCAGCAAAATGGAACCAGCAATCAGTTTCGAAATGGCGGGCGGTATCGACGTTGCCCGTCTCGAGCGCAGCCTGGCGCTCAAGGGCCGCAGAGTTGGGGAAGGCCGGTATCACTTTACGGGCGGGGCCCAGGAGCACTGGGTGGACCTATATACAGCACGCCATCCGCGTTGCGATTGCGGTGATCATCTCTGGCGCGACCGAGTGTGCAAGCACATTCTGGCCGCGCTTCTGAGAGAGGGCAATGAGCGCGTGGTGTGCGCACTCGGCGAGGTAGTCGAGCGCTTGCGGACCACGCAGGATGCTGCCGCGTAGCTAACGGCTTGAGCTCTTTCGGCTGCCGCGCTTGCGGGGAACCTTGGCGCCTTTCTTCCGTGCTTCGGAGAGCCCAATAGCTATCGCCTGCTTGCGGCTCTTGACTGTTTTCCCGCTCCGGCCTGATTTGAGCGTACCCTTTTTTCGGCGGCGCATTGCACTTTCGACTCGTTTGGATGCCGCCTTGCCGTATTTACGCTTGCCTGAGGATTTTCGCGCCGCCATTCTGGAGCCTCCGATCTTCTAGGTTGGATGTTCCTGTGATTATTCCGCCGCGGGTTGGCTCACGTTGTGCCAGCAATGACGGAGTGAATTGTGCCGCTTTGCGTCCTTCTTCAATCGGGCTGAAATGAGCAGTCGGACAGGTCTGGAAGCCGAAGCCATCACTCGTCTCACGGATGGGGTGCAGCCGTCGGAGATTCGGGCAATTCTTGTACAATGTCTTGCCGGGGAGCTCGCTCCGTCGACGGCCATGTCGCGAATGCTGTCGGTAGAAGGCGCGCCAATCGTGCGCGCGGCGATCGACGACGTGACGCAGCGGGCGGCGACGATCTCGCGCGCGAGTGACAGGCTGGTTCAGGACCGCGTTGACGAGCTGACGCAGGTTTTCGTCGAACATGTCGCCGGATTGGCGGATGTCAGCGACGGGTTGAAGAGCTGGCCAGTATCGGGCGTGAAGCGTCGGGGTCGGGAGGAGGGGGCGTCTCCTCCTCCAGAATTTGGGGATCGCGGCGGACCCCAAACTTCTGAATAGCTTCCAGCGTCGCCATGCAGAACCCCGCCCACCCGAGCCCGATCGCGACTCCAGCAATCACATCGGATGGGTAGTGCACGCCGAGATACATCCGGCTGAATGAAATGAGAGCAATGAGCACAAGCGCCGCCGTCATCACCAGCCATCGCGCCCATTTCCGCTGGTGGAGCCGGGCAGCCAGATACGCAACGGTTGCGTAAACGATCGCCGCGCTCATCGCGTGGCCGGAAGGAAAGGACGAGCTGACGGTGTGAACCTCCGGTACGAAGATCGAGGGACGGGGGCGGTCGAAGCCGAGCTTCAGCACCCCGTTCAGCACGATCCCACCAAAGGTCGATACCAGTAGCAAAAGTGCGGAATACTTGTGCTGGGTCAGGACGAGGAAGAGCGCAGCCACCGCTACGACCATCATGACTACCGTGCCGGTTCCCAGGGCGGTGACTTCCAGCATTACCGTGTCCAGGCCGGGTGAATGGTGCGCGCCCATCCAGCGGATCACCGACTCGTCGAATGCCTGGGTACTGCCCGAGCGCACGTGACTCGCCAAGGTGACGAATATCGCCGTCCCGATCGCGGTTACGATCAACCCAGCGACCAGAAATATTCCGAGCGCGCCGACGAGGCTGTCTGCCTTTGAAGCGGATACTCTGAGTGCCCGGTAAATCAGATTCGAGAAGGTGGACAGCCTTCCGCGCTGATCCGCCCTGCGTTCCTCTGACATGACCCCGGATCTCGCAGGGAACGGACCGCAAGCGCGAGAATGTACTTAGGCATACGTTATCGACGTCGGTCGCCTACTTTCATCTGACGCCTCAGGGCTGATATGCGGCTCATCTTCAGATTGCAGGCTCTAGTCGTTGTCGCAGGGGTCGCTCAGGTGACTGCGTGCGGAGATGCATCCGGACCCAAGACCGGACCTCCCGCCAATGTAGTCCTCCTTGCCGGTAACGCTCAGCCCTCTCCGGAGGTTGGGACTAAGTTGCCGCTGCCGTTGACAATCAAGGTGACCGATGCGCAAGGCCAGAATGTGTCCGGCGCTACGGTTGTCTGGAGCACGTCGTCCGGATCATTGAGCGCTCCAACATCGCTCACCAATGTCGAGGGCATCACGTCGATCGAGTGGACCCTGGGGCCATTGGCCGGAACGCAAAAGGCGACCGCTACAGTGACGGGGGTCGCTCCGGTCACCTTTAGTCAGGGCGCCGTCGCGGGTCCGCTCGCCCAGATCATCCTGTCGCGAGACACCGTCCAGCTTCTCGGAATTGGCGATGTATTCCGCATGAACGCGCGCCCCGCTGACAGATTCGGAAACACCGTTCTCGGCGGCTCGACGGTGGAATCGACCGACACTTCGATCGTGGCAGCAGAGAACTTCGGCAACGGCGCGATACTCATTGCGCGCGCTTCGAACGCGACAACGACGATCCGCGCTTCGACTGGCTCCATCGTGAAAATAGGCACGGTCATCGTTCTGCCGCCTCCGTGTCAGGCGGGCTCGAACGTCTTCAGCCTGGCCGTGGGTGAGATCGCGACACTGTCAGGAACAGCAGCGTCCGAGTTCTGCGTGTATGGCACATCGGCGGGTGCGGAGTTCACCGCGATTCCATTCTACTCGGATCAATCCGGATCGCTGCTGCGGCTCTCGATATCTACCGGGAGTACGACGATCGGTGCCTCGCCAACCCAGCTCTCAGCGGCGCGTTTTCAGGTGCTCCGCACTCTTTTCTCGCCCGAGATCCAGCGGGACGAGGCGTTTGAAAACGACCTCCGCGAGAAATCACGCCGAGAGCTGACACCGCTCATCCCGCTGGCCCGGCTAACTCGTCAGCAGAGTGGCGGGAGATTCAGCATCTCCGTGCAGGTTCCGCAGATCGGTGACCTGATGCAGCTCAACACCAATGCCACATCTGCGTGCACAAATGCGCGGATCAGGACAGGGCGTGTCGCGGCGATTACCACCCGCGCGATAGTCGTCACGGACACGGCGAACCAGCCGAACGGTTTCACCGACGCGGACTTTCAGTTCTTTGGCGTCACCTTCGATACGCTGGTCTATTCCGTCGATACGCAGAACTTCGGGGACCCTACGGACATTGACGGCAATCAGCGTGTAATTCTCTTCTTCACCCGTACCGTCAACGAGCTCACTCCTCCGAACCAGAATTACTACGTTGGCGGGTTTTTCTTCAGCCGGGATCTTTTTCCAAAGACCACGACGGGCAACGTCGACGCGTGCGCGACCAGCAACACCGCGGAAATGTTCTACCTGCTGGTTCCGGACCCCGACGGGATGGTCAACCAGAACGTGCGCACGATCGGCTTCGTACGGACAGTAACGGCCGGAATTCTGGCTCACGAGTTTCAGCACCTGATCAACGCTTCCCGGCATCTATACGTCAACACGGGTTCGTCAGCCTTCGAGGACACATTCCTCGACGAAGGTCTTGCCCACATGGCCGAAGAGCTGACGTTCTATCGAGCAAGCGGGCTCACGCCGAAGCAGAACATTTCGGCGGCGACGGTTCAGTCGTCGCAAAGGATTTCGGATGCATTCGACACCTTCGGAGCCGCCAACATGCGGCGCTACCGCGAGTTCCTGCTCAATCCCCTGACCAACTCGCCGTACGCCGACGACGCCAACCTTACGACTCGCGGCGCGATCTGGTCTTTCCTTCGCTACGCGGCGGACCGTCGGGGAGGATTGGAGACCTCCGCCTGGTTCCAGCTCGCAAACCCCCCTCCCGGAACGCACGGGTTTCTGAACCTCGCGCGGGTCTTCGGCCCCGACCTGAATTCCTGGGTTCGCGACTGGGCCATAGCCAATTATGCGGACGACTTCATACCCGGTGTACCGCCCGTCGATATGCATCCCAGCTGGGACGTGCGCTCGACGGTAGCATCGCTAAATCAGGGGAATTTCCCGCTTGAAACCCGGCAGATCGACAGTGTGAGCATTACGTCCATCGCAATCAGCGACGGCGCAGCCGCCTATTTGCGGTTCGGTGTTGTGCCAGGGGCAGTCGGCGGCGGTCGCATTGCTGCGCGCGGAGCCCCGGTGCCAGCCGGATTCTCCCTGTCGATTCTCAGGACGAAGTGAGATCGTTGTGATCTCGACGGTCGGCGTGCCGTCGATCCTTTCCCCTCCGGTCCTTCGGTGAGCGAGCGCGAAGCCACCGCCACGTGAGAAAGAGCGTCACGAAGAGCACCACCCAGTAGAAAGGCAGCAGGAGATCGTGGAACGCAGGTGCACTGGTCTCGAACCAGTAGATCAGGATGATCAATAGCAGCGATGAGCCCCAAACGACGAGCAGTTGTCTCGGCCTACGACCGTAGATCATCGGATACGCTCAGGCCTCGCATTGGGTGTGGTCGTGTCAATCCGCATTCATCGCCTGGACGATTCCTTGCACCGGTATGGTCGCAAATGGGTGTGAATCTTCGGACCCCCAAGCGCCCTTTCAACATCCACACCGTGCTGCGCCGCATCCGGCTGGAAGTTAAGCGGTTCGCCGACGCTGCGATGTTCGACCTGGCTGCTCAGGGGTATGACTCCCCGTTCCACCAACTGGTCGCGTGCATCATATCCGTACGCACAAGGGACGAAGTTTCTCTTCCAACAGCAATCCGCCTGTTCAAGGCGGCTCCGACGGCTGAAGCAATCAGCAGGATGAGCGTCGCGGAGGTCGCCAATCTCATTCGCCCATCGAGCTTCTACGAGACCAAAGCATACAATATTCGCGACCTGGCAAAGCGCGTCGTGGAAGAATACGGTGGAGAATTGCCCTGTGACTTCGAAATAATGACCTCGTTTCGCGGAGTCGGACCGAAGTGCGCCAATCTCACACTCGGGGTCGCGTGTGGTGCAAGCGAGATCAGTGTCGACGTGCACGTTCATCGCGTGACGAACCGATGGGGCTACATACGAACACCAACACCCGAAGCAACGCGACGCGCCCTCGAGGAACTGCTGCCACGCCAATACCGGGTGGAGATCAACCGGCTGCTCGTGCCCTTCGGGAAGCACATTTGCACGGGACGGCTTCCCAAGTGCTCCGTATGCCCTGTTCTGGAGTACTGCCGCCAGGTGGGAGTGGCCGAACGCCGCTAGACGGGCGGACGGAATGAGGGAACCAAAGACCAGCGCAGGTCGTAGGAGAGATTATCGTTTCGGACCTTTCATTGGTGTGCTCAAATGAAACATCGTCTCCAGGCCGCAGCCTCCACACTCTTCGCGTTCACGTTGCTGGCGGTCCCGCTCCGGGCCCAATCGGTCGAGCAGGGCATTCAACTCTTCGACGCCAAAAAGTATGCGGAAGCGAGAGCGGCTCTGCTTCCGTACGGACAACGCGACGCCAGTGCCGCTTTCTATCTCGGAAGGATCGAGATGGAAAACAGCGATGCCGACAAGGCCACGGAGTGGTTTGAGCACGCCGTGAAGATGAATCCGAAAAGCGCCGTCTACCATGATTGGCTGGGCCGCGCGTACGGAAGGCAGGCGCAGCACGCGAACAAGTTCAGGCTGCCATTCCTCGCCAAGAAAACCAAGAATGCCTGGGATACCGCGCTCGCTCTCGATCCCGACAATCTCGATGTGCGCGACGATCTGATCACTTACTACACGCAGGCGCCAGGCTTCCTGGGAGGCAGCAAGGAGAAAGCGCGCGAGATGGCGCTCGAGATCAAGAAGCGAAATCCTTATCGCGGGGCGGTAGCGGCCGCGAATCTCTGCGCAGCCGCGAAGGACACCGTTTGTGTCGAGCGTGAACTGCAGGAAATGGTGACGAACTATCCCGACAGTGCCACTGTCTACGCCTCGCTCGCCGTTTTCTACGCGAACCAGAAACAGTTCGACAAGGCATTCGCCGTACTCGATCAGAGGTTGCGCACGAAGCCGAACGAGCTCACGACTCTCTATCAGGTGGGACGTACTGCGGCGCTGTCGGGCCAAAACCTCGACCGTGGTGAGCAGGCTCTCAGGACCTACCTCGCGAGCCCGATTCCAGAGGGAGGGCCAGCGCCTTCCGGCGTTCACTACCGCCTCGGCATGATCTACGAGAAAAAGGGCGCGAAAGATCTTGCTCGGGAAGAATATCGGACGACGCTGCAGCTGAACCCTAAACACCCGGACGCGCAGAAGGCGCTGGCCGGGCTCAAGTAGCGGCTTTCTTCCGCTCGCCAGCCATTTGGGCGAGTGCATCGCCCGTCAAGCGGAACGTCGTCCAGTCGTCCATGGATCTCGCGCCAATCTGCCTGTAGAACGAAATCGCCAACTCGTTCCAGGTGAGGACCGACCAGTCCACTCGGCCGCAATCGCGGTCGAGTGCGATGCGCGCCAGTGCGCGCAGCAGCGCGAATCCCACGCCGTGCTTCCTCGCAGCCGGCCGGACGAAGAGATCCTCCAAATAGATACCGCGCTTGCCGAGCCAGGTGGAATAGTTGTGGAAGAAGAGCGCAAAGCCCGCTGGCTCGTCCCCGAGATAGGCGATCAGAACTTCGGCAGCCGGCCGCTTTCCAAACAGGGTCTCGGCAAGATCCTTATCGGTGACTGTTGCCTCTCCAGGCTTGGCCCGCTCGTATTCAGCGAGCTCGAGAATGAACTCGCGTATGAGCGGGATGTCTTTCTGCGTCGCCTGAACGATGCGGGTATCGCCTGATCTGCTCTTCATTGGCGCATTATCAGACTGGCAGAATCAGGTGTCAATGCCATCTTTCGCGCATGAATCCGACATTCCACCGTCTATTAGCGCTGGGGCTGATTGCCGGTGCCTGCAGCTCACCTTCCTCACAAGTAGAAGTCACGGTCACGGCGCAGGACCCTTCCGGGGTCCGTCGTCTTCCCACCGGAGCCAGGCTCGATCCGGCTGGCGTGTCGCACGATCTTGGCTCGATGCCGCTCGCCATGGCGCTCTCGCCCGAGAAGGATCGCATCGTCGTACTCCTCAACGGATGGAGAGAGCAGGGAATACAGGTGGTCGAGAGAAGCTCGGGACGCGTACTTCAGACCATTCCACTCCCTGCGGTTTTTCTGGGAATCGCGTTCAGCCCGGACGGAAGGTCGCTGTACGTGTCCGGCGGCGATCAGGATGTCGTCTATCGATTCGACTGGCGTGACGGCGCGGCTACTCTTGCCGACAGTATCGCGCTCGCGGTAAAGGAGAAGGGGAAGGGGAAGGACGGTACTCGATACCCGGCCGGTATCGCTCTCTCGCCGGACGGGCGAACTTTGTACGCCGCAGAGAATCTTGCCGACTCAGTGGCGGTAGTGGATCTCGCATCACGCCGCGTGGTCCAGAGGCTGGCAACAGAGCGATACCCATATGGGGTAGTGGTCGGACCGGACGGGACCGTGTACGCATCCGCCTGGGGCGGATCGACAGTGTCGATCTTTCCGACTCGTGGAAATGGGATGCTGCGTGAGGGCACGCGCGCTCGAGTCGGACGGCATCCCTCGGCGCTCACGCTCAACCCCGGCGGTTCGCGGCTTTTCGTCGCATCCGGAAGCACCGACAGGGTCACCGTTCTCGACACACGGACGCAAGCAGTAATCGCCACACTCAACGATGCTACACCGGCCGGAACGGGTGAGGGCAGCACACCGAACGCACTTGCCGTCTCGGCTGACGGTGCGCGGCTGTTCGTTGCCGAAGCGGACAACAACGCGGTTGGTGTGTTCGATCTCTCGCTGACCACTGCGGGATCATCGGCCGCGACCGGTAGCGATGCGCTGAGCGGAAGGATCCCAGTCGGCTGGTACCCATCCGCCGTGGCGGCCGATGGTACGGATCTGCTTGTGATCAGCGGCAAAGGACGCGGAACCGGCCCGAACTCTGGACACGGGCAGCCGGGGCAGCCAATGCCTGCGCTGGATTACACGCTGGGTCAGATCAACGGCACGCTGACGATCATTCCTGCCGCGAAAGCTTCCCCTTCCGAGCTGGCGGCATTCTCCGACCGAGTCGCGTCGGCGAACGGATGGAACGCCACCCGTCGCGAGAAGAAGTATCCACCATTCGAGCACGTCATTTACGTCATCAAGGAAAACCGGACCTACGATCAGGTGCTGGGGGACCTGCCACAGGCAGATGGTGATCCGTCTCTCGTCTTTTTTCCGCGCGCAGTGTCGCCCAATCATCACGCGCTGGCCGAGCGTTTCGGAATCTTCGACAGGTTCTTCGTCAACGCCGAGGTGAGTCCGGACGGACACAACTGGTCGATGGCGGCATACGTCACCGACTATGCAGAGAAGACTATACCGTCGAACTACTCCTCGCGTGGAAGGAGCTACGATTACGAGGGATTCAATCGCGGAGTACTGGCGGACGACGATGTGTCGGAGCCCTCGAGTGGATATCTGTGGAATCTCGCCGACCATGCGGGCATCACTTACCGGAACTACGGCGAATTCGTGGATGAGCCGGATGAACCGACTGGATTGCCGGCACCCGCTTACACCGCGACGAAGCCGAGCCTGCGTGCTCACACCAACAGCGCGTATCCGGGATGGAGCTTGCAGGTCCCGGATCAGGTACGCGCGGACATCTGGCTGAAGGAGTTCCAGGAATTCGTGCGAGCGGGAAAGTTGCCGGCGCTGGAGTTTGTCCGCCTGCCAAACGATCACACTTCGGGTGCGCGTGCCGGGAGTCCGACACCGCGAGCCTACATGGCTGACAACGATCTCGCGCTCGGGAGGATCATCGAGGCGCTGACGAAGAGCCCGTTCTGGAAGAGCACAGTGGTGTTCGTGCTCGAGGACGACGCGCAGGACGGACCGGATCACGTCGACTCGCATCGCTCCCCACTGCTGGTGATCTCGCCCTACAATCGGGGGAAAGTTTTCCATCGGTTCGCCAATACGACCGATGTGCTCGCGACGATCGAGGACATCCTAGGCCTCGGCCGGATGTCGCAGTTCGATCACTACGGGCGTCCGCTGCGGGAGATCTGGGAGACGACACCGGATCTGACCGCGTATGTTGCGCTCAAGCCAAGTGTGCCGCTCGACGAGAAGAACCCGAAGCGCGGCGTGATGGTAGAAGCGTCGAAAAAACTGACACTGGAGAAGGAGGATACGTCGAACGACGATCTGTTCAATCGCATTCTGTGGAGCACGATCAAAGGCGACCAACCCTATCCTGGGACGAAGCGAATGTCGGCGCTTGAAGCGAGGGTATCTAGGTGAGCCGAACGAATCCAAGGTTCAGTGCACCGACTTCAGACACGCCGCTCAGCACCGACGTAGCCACCAGATCTCGGAACGTTCGTGTACTTGCGCGGCTTCTGGACAACTCCATACCGATTCCGGGTACGAGCTGGAAGATCGGCTTCGATCCGATCGTCGGGTTGATTCCAGGAGTTGGTGATCTGATCGGCGCGGTTCTCTCCGGATACATCATTCTGGAAGCCGCGCGGGCCGAGGTGCCTACGCTTACTCTCGCGAGGATGCTGGTGAACGTGGGTGTCGATACGCTCGTCGGCGCTGTTCCCGCGCTTGGAGACGTGTTCGATGCGGCGTGGAAGGCGAATATGAGGAACGTTGCGCTGCTCGAGCGTCACCTCGCTGTGAGCGCGGCACCCGCACGCGAGAAGCGCAACGTACTCGGCGCGACTGTCGTTGCGCTGATCGTGCTGGTGCTGATCGTCGGCGCTGGATTAGCGCTCGGGATATACACCGTCCGATTGCTCTGGGGGCTCAGGACCCAATAACTTATTTGCCGGCGCCGTGGCCAAGTGGTAAGGCGGCAGACTGCAAATCTGCTATTCGTCAGTTCGATTCTGACCGGCGCCTCTATTCCGATCCAGGTGGCAACCTCGCGCTGCTAATCAGCCAGCAGACCGATCTTCAACGCGAAGTTCACGTAGTCAGAGCGGTGCGCCAGGCCCAGCTTCTCGTTGATGCGCTGCTTGTAGGTATCCACCGTCTTGGGGCTGATGAACAGCTTCTCTCCGATCTCTGGGGCGCTGTATCCGCGGGCGACATAGCGAAGGACGTTCTGCTCGCGCTCGGTGAGCTTCTCATACTTGGTGCGCTCATCGACGTGCTCCGCTTTCCGCTGGATGCGCTGCGCGAGCGCCCGTGCCGCGGAGGGCTGCATGTAAACATCGCCGTGCGCTACCGCGCGAACCGCGTCGATGAGCTCACGGTCGGCAGCGCTCTTGACCAGGTATCCGCTCGCGCCAGCCTCGAGGAGGGGGACAAGGTACGAATCCTCGGCGTGCATGGTGAGGATGAGAATCCTGCCGCGAGTCTGTTTGGCTACGAGCTCCTTGGTTGCGTCGACTCCATCCATTTCTCCCATCGAGAGATCCATCACGATGATATCGGGATCGAGTCGAGCCGCGAGTGAGAGCGCGTCCTTGCCGGTTGATCCTTCGCCGATCACCTTGATGTCCTTCGCGGTGCCCAGCACGGCCTTGAGCCCGGCGCGCACGACGGCGTGGTCGTCAACCAGAACCACAGTGATCACGCCATCATTCACGCCGCCTCCGTCTCTATTCTGATCCGTGCCACGACGCGGGTGCCAGAGTCGCGCGTACTATCAATATGCAACTCTCCTCCTGCGAGTGAGAGTCGCTCCCGAATCCGATCGAGGGCGGAATTGGCGCGCGCCTTCGTGACCAGGCTGTCGAATCCGCATCCGTCGTCGCTGATCTCGAGCTCCACCAGGCCCGGCCGCGCCGAAAGCGACACAGTTGCCGCGCCGGCGTCGGCGTGCTTCTCGACGTTCCGTAAAGCTTCCTGAGCGACCCGGTACAAGGTCGTGAACATTGGCACCGGGATTATGACTCCGACAATGTCCGTGCGTACCTTCACGTCGATCAGTGAGCGCTGTCTGGTTGCGTCTCCCAACGCTTCGAGTGCGGCCGGCAAGCCAAGGTCCTCAGCCACGCGGGGATACAACGACCTCGAAACATTTCTGATCTCCTCGAGCGCGGTCCGCAGCAGCTCGCGGGCATCCGTCAGGTACGCGGTCCCTGCGTCCCTCCCGATATCGTTGATTGCGGCTGCAATCTGGAAGCTTGCCGCGGCGAGAGTCTGCGCTACTGAATCCTGCAGATCGCGCGCGACCTGAGCGCGCTCTCTTTCCTGCGCGTATACGACATCGGCGCCGAGCTTTCGCATGCGCTCGCGGCTAGCGGCGAGAATGTCGAGCATCTCGTTCATCGTTGTGGCGAGATGTGCGAGCCCCGGGTCGGCTACTAGCGATGAAGGAACTCTTTCGCTCAGTCGTCCCTGCGACACGCGCCGGGCGATGCGCTCGAGGTCATCAACCGGTTTCAGCGCCACGCGCACCAATGCGTAGCTCACGCACGCGCCCGCGGCTAGCGCGCCGAGGACGATGATGAGGTCTCGTGACCGTACGGCTCCTGTGCCCGGAAGAGCCCAAAGGGCGGCCACCGCGATTCCCAGGATGATGAGATTCGCGCCCAACACCTTCGTCTGGAGTCGGACTGCGAGAACGGCCCGGAGCCAGGATGGAATCCTAGCCGCCGGTCGGTTACGCACACTCGCGAATGCGCGCGAAAAGGTCTGCTGATTTATGGTCATATCAGGCTCACTTCACAATGAGCGCCGTCACCATGCCGAACATTCCATGGTCCGACTCGGCGTGCGGCAAGATGTGGCAGTGGAAAGCCCAGGTTCCCGGATTGTTGCAGTTGACGATGACATCCCAGCGCTCTCCTGGCGCAATATTCAGCGTATCGCACTTCCATGGCGCGGGCTGCGGCCAGCCATCCTTCGCGATCACGGTCATATGCATTCCGTGGAGGTGCATGGGGTGAATCATCATCCCCTCGTTCATGAAACGAAGGCGGAGCTTCTGTCCCAGCTTGGCGACGACAGGCTCCGTGGCGGGAAAGCTCTTGCCGTTAAAGGTGTAGCCGTGCATGCCATCGTTGAGAACAAGCACGTAATCGACATCGGCTTTCTCGATGGGAAGCGGATTTTTCGGCTCGATGATGAAAGCTCCGAGAAGTCCGAGTCCAACCTGGGTTGCGGCATTATGGTGCGAGTGATACATGTGCGAGCCGGGATTCGGCGCGGTGAACTCGTAGGTGTAAGTCTGACCGGGCTTGATTGGCGGCTGTGTGATGAATGGCACGCCATCCTGATCGTTCGGCACCTCGAGCCCGTGAAAGTGGACCGCGGTTGACTCGGGGAGCTCATTCTTCAGAATCAGTCGCACCCGGTCGCCTTCGCGGACCCTGATCTGCGGTCCCGGAACCTGGTTGTTATACGCCCAGGCTTCGACGGTTTGCCCAGGCGCGGTTTCCCAGCGGATTTTTCTCGCTGTCAGCTCGTAGATCTTTACGCCACGCTCGATACGCGGGCTGAGCAGCTGATTTCCCTTTCCAGTCGTTTTAGCGGGAAACGCCTTGACCCCGTCTTCGTGCATCTTGTCCATTGCTTCTGCTGCGGCCGCAGGAGAGAGCGGCGCGGGGTTTGGCGCCATCGTGCCACCGCTGTGGTCTGCATCGCGAACCTTGGTTGCCTGCGCGGGGGAGTCATCCGCGGAGCACGCAGC
>JALYKM010000073.1 GCA_030774785.1 Gemmatimonadota bacterium | reverse complement strand
GGAATCCTGATGGTCTCCATCTTCTGGGTCTTTCGATCGAAGGCGACGATTGATCCGTTCCGGCCTTCATCGTAGAAGATTCGTCCATCGGGCGCGATCGCGATCCCATACGGTGCGGAGCGTTCGCCGCCAGGAGAGAGCCATTCCTTGAACGCGCCGGTCTTCGGATTGTAGGAACCCAAATAGCCTCGCGCGTAATCGCTGTACCACACCATCCCTGTTTCGTCGACCACGAGACGACGCGGGCGTGCGCCAGCTGCAGGAAGCGTGATTTCGCGGAGCGCGCCGCTCTCACCATCGATCCGTCCGAGCTTGTTCGTTCCGAACAACGCAACCCAAATCGAGCCGTCAGGAGCATTGACCATCCCATAAGGCAGAGCCCCATTGGTCGGCACGGTCCAGACTTTGGCGTCCCGCGTTTGCGGATCGAACCGGCCATAGACGTTGCTCTGTTGAACCGTGAACCAAACGCTTCCCTTCCGGAAGAGTGGAGTGTGCGGATCGCGCGCAGCCGCCGGCAACGAATACTCCTCTATCTTTCCGGTCCTGGGCTCAAGTCGCCCGAGCTTACCGATTCGCTGTGCCGTGTACCAAACGCCACCGTCGGGGGCCACGACGATGCCGTGTGGACCCGATGCTGGCGTCGGCGTCGCATAGTCGGTGATCTTGCCGGTAGCAGGATCCAGCCGCCCGATGAAGCTGTTCTGCTGGTCCGTGTACCAGACAATTCCGTCGCTGCCGACGGCAGGATCGTGCGGGAAGGCCTGCGCGCGAGGGATCTGATATTCGACGACGGCGAGGGGTGAGGCCGCGGCAGCGATGCAGCCAAGCGCTGCCATTTGCGTGATGAACCTGCCGGTCGAGCCTTGAAGCATTCCATCCTCCAGCTATGCGTTCACCGAACTGATGCACCCGCGCAAGCGTTTTCGCCAGCAGTAGTCAGGGTTGTAGAACTCTCCCGGCGCCAATAACTTCCGAGACTCTCCTGGAGAGATGGCCGAGAGGCTGAAGGCACCGGTTTGCTAAACCGGCATACGTGGAAACGCGTATCGAGGGTTCGAATCCCTCTCTCTCCGCTCGGCGGGTCCGCGCATGCAGTGTGGACCCGCTTTTCATTCTCGATTCGCTGATGACAAACGGCACCAAACCGCGCCTTCGTTTCGCTCCTTCGCCGACGGGATACCTCCACGTCGGCGGCGCGCGCACGGCCCTCTTCAACTGGCTCTACGCGCGAAAGTTCGGTGGAGAATTCCTCCTGCGCGTCGAGGACACCGACAAGGCGCGCAGCACCGACGAGAGCACGCGCGCGATCTTCGAGGGGTTGGAGTGGCTCGGGCTCCTCTGGGACGACGGCGTCGTATACCAGGGAGCGAATCTCGCGCGACACCAGGCCGATGCGCGTACGCTGCTCGAGAACGGCAGCGCTTACCGCTGCTTCTGTACCCAGGCCGAGCTCGACGAGCGCCGTCGGGAAGCGGAGTCGCGGAAGGAGGCGTTCAAGTACGATCGCCGATGTGACCGGCTGTCGCGTGAAGAAATCGACCGCCGAGTCGCCGCGGGCGAGCCGTACGTAATTCGCTTCCGCGTTCCCGAAGGCACGACCGAGTGGGACGACATGGTCCACAAGCGGATCGCGTTCCCGAACAAGGACATCGAGGACTTCGTGATCCTTCGCTCCGACGGAACGCCGATCTACAACCTCGCCGTCGTTTCAGACGATATTGCGATGGCCATCACCATCGTCATGCGCGGAGACGATCACATCTCCAACACGCCGAAGCAGATCTTGCTCTATCGCGCGCTCGGCGCGGCGCCGCCGACGTTCGCGCACCTGCCCATGATTCACGGTCTCGACGGAAAGAAGCTGAGCAAGCGGCACGGCGCCACCGCCGTCGGAGACTATCAACACTACGGCCTCCTTCCGGGCGCGATGCTCAACTTTCTCGCTCTCCTCGGCTGGTCGCCTGGTGGGGACCGCGAGGTCATGACGGTGCCGGAGATGATCGAGCTGTTCAGCGTCGATGGACTCCAGAAGAAGGCGGCGATCTTCGATCCGAAAAAACTGGAGTGGATGAACGGCCAACACCTTTCGATGATCCCGATCGAAGAGCTGGAGCCGCGCGTTACTCCGGCGATCATTTCGGCACGCCTGGCCACCGGAGAAGAGCTGGTGGGGAGACGCGACTGGTATCTCCGGCTCCTCGATTTGTTGCGCGTTCGCTCGCGCACGATCGACGACATCGTTCGTCAGGCCAAGCCCTATTTAGTCGAGGACATCGAGTACGATCCGGCGGCGGTCGCCAAGAACTGGAAGGATCCGGCCGAGGCCTCGGATTTGTTGCGCTCGACTCGCGAGGCCTTGGCGAATGTGCCGGAGTGGAAGACAGAGCCACTGGAGACCTCGCTCCGATCACTGGCTGAGTCCCGCGGAATATCGGCGGGAAAGGTCTTCCAGCCCCTCAGGGTGGCTTTAACCGGGCTGACAGTCAGCCCGGGTATCTTCGAAATGCTCGTCCAGATGGGGCGGGATCTCTCTCTGAAGCGGATCGACAAGGCCTTAACGGTGCTCGTCGGGTAGGAATCCGAGGCAGCCAGGAAACTGTTGACCAAGTACGGTTTCGTACACAGATTGTTTTAGACAGATCGTTTATAGACGCGGGCACCCGGAGCGACGCCGGTCTCGCCATTTCCGAGGACACTCAGATGGCCGAGCAGTTAACGAAGCTCGAAAGCTCGGTGTACCACTACCTTCTCGACTTCACAGCCGAGAACACGTACCAGCCCAGCATTCGAGACATCGGCAAGCAGTTCAAGATCAAGTCGACCAAGACAGTCTCTGACCTGCTGCAGTCACTCGCAAGGAAAGGCTATATCGAGAGAGACCCCGCGAGATCACGCGGCGTCAACCTCCTCGGCTTCGGTGCCGCGCTTCGTACCCAGCCCGTGCCATTTTACGGAAGGATTCACGCCGGTGAGCCCGCGCTCCTCCCCGAGCACAGGAAGGGATTCATCACCATTGATCGCCGCTTCGTTCCTTCCGACGAAGTGTTCTTTCTCAAGGTGAAGGGCGACAGCATGGTGGGCCGCTGCATCAACGACGGCGACTATGTAATGGTCAATCCCAAGGAAGAGCCCGAAGACCAGGACATCGTCGCGGCCCGGCTGGGTGAGGAGGCGACGGTGAAGACGTATACGCGTCGCGGAGGGTCGGTGGTCCTCGAGGCAGCGAATCCCGCGGAGCGCGACATCCCGATTCAGCCCGGAATGGACTTTGGAATTCTCGGGGTGCTCTGCGGGGTTTTCCGCCCGGGATTCGACGCGAATGTGGCCGGTAATTCGCCACAGTTGTAACGAATCAGCAGGACAGGAATGGAAGCGATCGGCCGGCCTCGAAGGCCGGCCGTTTTTTCTTGCGTTAGCTTTACGCGGGAACGCAGGACGCAGGCGACCCATTCAGAGGTAAAGCGATGTCCGCAGCCAACACCGATTCCTCAGGCGCACCCTCTCCAATGCTGAAACAGCTCACTCCGGTACTGATCGTGGATGCGGTCGAGCCGTGCATCAAGTTCTGGACGGACCGTCTCGAGTTCGAAGTGACGAATCAGGTTCCCGATCCCGATGGAAAGCTGATCTTCGCTAGCGTCCAGAAAGGACCGATCGAGATCATGTATCAGACGCGCGCGAGCGTGATCAGCGAGCAGACAGGTGCCGCCGGCGATCTCACCGGCCACTCCGTCGCTCTGTTCATCACGGTTGACGATCTCGACAAGGTGGAGAAGTCACTCGCCGGAGCGCCAGTCGTGAAGCCTAGACATCAGACCTTCTACGGAAGCACGGAGATGTACGTGCGCGAGCCCGGCGGAAACACAGTGGGCTTTGCGCAGTTCTCCTGACGAGAACAACATACCTTCGAGCAATCTCGAACACCCGATAACTCTGCGGTTGAAATAAGCGCAACAGAACGAGTTGTGAGCTGCCAGAGGCACAGCTGTCGGCTGGTAGCTGCAAACGTCGGGACGTCACTCCGTGGCGTGAGGGCAAAGGCAGTTGCTTGTGCCCTGACCAGGGCTAGTAACGTCCCGACGTACTGAGGCTGTGTACGACCGGGCTGATGGGTGAGCGAAAAACCGGTACATGGGTGAGCCAGCCTCGGCAGCAATGGCATCATCCGGGTGATGGATAACACAATAATTAGGTGGGGTGTCAAGATTAGCCACTCCACCGGACGCGGGGAGTAAACCGGTTGGTGTTGGAATCGAAGTCTCCGAGCTCGAGGGAGCCGTAGGCGATGGTGAAGGTGTCGTCCTCTCCCTCCCTCAGGCTTACGTAGTCTCCCGCGAGATTGCTCGAGAGAAAGAGCGCCTGGTTTCTCCACTTGATGTTGCCGCCCCGATCGACCAGCCGAACGAAGCAGCTGTCGGGATAGACGAGCGCCGGAAGCCGAGTTGGATAGGGACGAGGGGAGGGCGTGTAGAGATGTCCCGGGGGGCTGTGCTCTGCGAGACTCTGGTGAGGTCGCTCGGTGTTGTACTCTGTTTTGAAGTGATCGAATCTGCGCTGCTGGGCCGGGAATGATTCCGAGGCTGGTCGGGTCGCCGCTGCCTTCAGTGTTTTGTGAAAGCGCTCGTGTGCTCCGTTCTCCGAGGGGCGAGCTAGTGTGATGTGCTCGGGCCTGATGCCAAGCCTCACCCACCAGAAAGCGAGAGAGCCGAGCCGGCCCAGGGCATTTGGTTGCGCAAATGGGACTCCGTTATCTGTTCTAAGAACCATTGGCAGCCCGTACTCCCGGAAAAGTCGCACGAAGACCTTGCGCGCCGGAGCCACGGAGGTGGTCTCGAGCGCTGTGCAGCCAAGGAGATAGTGAGTATGGAGATCAAGCACCGTCAGCGGATAACAATAGACGCCCTTACCCTTTCTCAGTCGGAACTGACCCTTGAAATCAGCGGTCCAGACCATGTTCGGCTCCAACGCTCTGGTGCGGGAGCCGTCCAGCGCCGCTCGCTCCGCGCTCTGGTGTCGGCGGCGTTTTGAGCGAATGAGATTCGCTCTCTTCAAGAGCTCGCCTATTGAACTGGCCGCGGGCCAGTGTTCTCCTGGCTCGTGGAGTCGGAGCCAATCACGCAGCATCGCTGGACCATAGAGCGGATACTTCCGCCTGAGAGCAATGATCCGCCCAGCCACTTCCGGCGTGATGCGGTGAGGATGGGTCAGCCGTGCACGCGACTGGTCCTCGAGGCCCAGAAGGTCTCTCTCCCTAAACCGCTTCAGCCACTTCTGGCCCGTCTTCTCACTGATCCCGAACCGGTCGCAGATCTCAACGATGCGCTCAGTCCGATCCAGACATGCTTTGATAAACGCTAATCTTTCCGACATGGGTGAGCTCTCTTGCCACGGCACGGGCACCTCCCGGAGGATGCCCGAATGTGATGCCGCCGGAGTCCTGGCTCACCTATGTACCGGTTTTTCGCTCACCTATGTGGCCGGTCTGTACCCTGAACGCTATTAGCTGTGCTTCTGGAAGCCCCCAACTCGTTCAGTTGCGGTTTACCTTCTCCGCATTAGAGATCAGAAGTTCATCCAATACGACGCCTTGACGAGGAACGTATTGTCCGGACGGGCCGCGAAGAGTTCCTTGAAGTCCCGCGTCGGCACGAAGCTTCCGGCATTGCGATCATCCTGATCCCGCCCCTGCGTCCACACCAGAAAGACAGTCGAACCAGGCCTGTACTCCCAGCGCGCTACCGCGCTCGCGTGCAGCT
>JALYKM010000072.1 GCA_030774785.1 Gemmatimonadota bacterium | reverse complement strand
GCAGCATGAGTCTGAAGTACCGCATCCTATGCATAGTGGCACTCGTGGCAGCGTCCCTCTGGACGCTGTTTCCGCGCACGGTGGTCGAGCGCGTCAAGCGCAACGGCGAATTCGTCTATGACACCGTCAGGCGTGTCCCGTTGAAGCGCGGACTGGATCTGCAGGGCGGAATGCACCTCGCCCTCGAGGTCGACGAGTCCAAGGGTCGCGTCCCCGACAAGAGCAAGGCGATCGATAACGCACTCAAGGTCGTCCGAAACCGCATCGACGAATTCGGCGTATCCGAGCCAGTAGTGCAGAAGGCGGGTAACGACCGGATCATCGTCGAGCTCCCGGGAATCGACGATCCTCGCCGCGCGCAGGATGTCGTCCAGAAGTCTGCGTTCCTTGAATTCCAGATCACCGATGAAACCCAGGCGCTCGAGAAATCGCTTCCGCGGCTGGATGCGCTGGTCAAGGACCGGAACCTCGTAGCCGTCGCGACGCCTGGCGCGAAGAAGGACACCACCACGTCGAGCGCCGGTTTGCAATCGCTCTTCACGGCCGACACATCCAAGAAAGCCGATAGCGCCGAGACCGACAGCGCCAAGGCTGCGGCGGGAACAGTTGGAGGGCCAGGGGCATTCTCGAAGCTCGTGCAGCAGGGACGGTCGCCCGGCGAATACTTTGTGGCGCAGACCGACGTGGGAACCATGACGCAGTATCTCGCGCTTCCCGATATTGCTGCCGCGCTTCCGCCGGGCAAGGTTCTGCGCTGGAGCAGTGACACGCTGTCGCTCGGCGGTCGCGTCTACCGGGCTCTCTACGTTCTCGACGCGAAGCCGATCATCACTGGTGAGTTTATCACCGACGCGAAGCCCAACACCTCGCCGACAGAGGGCAACCTCGTTCAGTTCACGATGAACAACGAAGGCGGTCGGCGCTTCCGGACCGAGACCTCGAGGCACATCAAGGACTATATGGCCATCGTTCTCGACCAGAGAGTGATGGGGCAACCGCCGGTGATTCAGAGCGCGATTAGCACGAATGGACAGATCACGATGGGCGGCAAGGACCTGCAGGCCGCGCAGGACCTGGCGCTGGTCCTCCGTGCCGGCTCCCTTCCGGTTCCGCTCAAGGTCGTCGAAGTTCGCCAGATCGGCGCCAGCCTCGGCAAAGACTCGATTCACAAGGGCATCACCGCTGGTGTGATCGCGATCGCGCTTGTCGTCGTCATCATGCTTGGCTACTATCGGTTCTCGGGCGCACTCGCCGTGGCGGCGCTCGCGCTCTACATCCTGTACACGCTGGCGGCACTCGCTGGATTCCAGGCTGTGCTCACGCTGCCGGGGCTCGCGGGCTTCGTGCTCTCGATCGGTATAGCGGTCGATGCGAACGTGCTGATCTTCGAGCGAATAAGGGAAGAGCTCGCTCACGGCAAAACGGTGCGGACCGCCATTGACGAAGGATTCCGACACGCCATGAGCGCGATCGTCGATTCTAACGTGTCAACGGCGCTCACCGCGGCCGTGCTCTATCAGTACGGAACCGGGCCGGTGCGCGGGTTCGCAGTGACGCTACTCGCCGGTATCGCCGCGTCTATGATCACATCGATCTTCGTCGTGCGCACTTTTTACATGCTGTGGCTGAATCGCTCGCGCGCTGCCCAGACAACGCTGAGCATTTGATGCTTCGAATCCTTCACGACACCAATTACGATTTCATCCGCTGGTGGAAGGTCATGGCGGGTATAACCATCGCCTTCATCCTTCTTGGGCTGGGCTCGCTGGCGATCAAGCCGCCCAACTACAGCATTGAATTCACCGGCGGTACGCTGATGCAGCTGGAATTCACCCAGCCGCCCGATGTGGGGGAGATCCGCGCGACGCTCGATCAGGCTGGGGTTCACGGCGCGGAGATCCAGCAGTTCGGAAGCAACCGGGAATTCACGGTACGCGCACAAAATCCGGGAGCCGTGGCGGCGCAGGCCCAGGGTGCGGAGAACATCGCCGTGACGATCGAGCAGGTTCTCAAGAAAAAGTTCGGTGAGAACAACGTGAAGATAGTGCGCACCGAGGCCGTCGGACCTCGGGTCGGAAGCGAGCTCCGCCGCGGAGCCGTGATTGCGATCCTCCTCTCGTTCCTCATCACGCTCATTTATCTCTCGATCCGCTTCGAGTGGCGGTTCGCCACGGCGGCGGTCATCGCGACGAGCCACGACGTCTTCACGACGATCGCGTTCCTCAAGCTGATGCATCTCGAGATCTCGCTTACTGTGGTGGCGGGACTGCTCACCGTGCTCGGCTACTCGCTGAATGACACGATCATCATCTTCGACCGCGTCCGTGAGAACCTGCGGAAGGGACGGAAGGAAACGCTATACGAGACGCTCAACCGCTCGATCAACGAGACGCTGCCGCGGTCGGTGCTGACCCACGTCACCGTTCTCGCCGCGACGCTCTCTCTACTCTTCTTTGCCGGCGAGGTGATTCGGCCTTTCGCCTGGGTCATGGCGTTTGGTATCATCACCGGAACGTTCAGCTCGATTTACGTAGCAGCGCCGGTGCTCCTCTGGATCGAACGCAAGTGGCCTCGCAAGGCGGGCGCACGTCAATCTTCATCGACAGCCACGCCCACCTCGCGGACGCGGCTTTCGACGGCGATCGCGACGAGGTAGTCGCCCGCGCCCGAGTTGCGGGCGCGCAGGCGATCATCTGCAT
>JALYKM010000071.1 GCA_030774785.1 Gemmatimonadota bacterium | reverse complement strand
CCGACGAACACGTACTCGTTGGTCAGCTCCCCGTAGTAGATCTGTGGGCGGATGAGCTTGATCGAGATCGTCGACACCGGCGGCAGGTCCTTGATGAAGAGCACGGGAAGCCCTTCCGTCGTCACCTGGTTTACCGGCGCCATCGTCACGCCCATGCCATGCGTGAAGGTCAGGCGCTCGTTGATGAACGTGCGTGTTGGCAGCGACTCGGAATTCAGCTCTCGTGCGGCGATGTGCACCTGCCGGTATCTGCCGTCGATCGCGTACCGGTCGTCATCGACCGAAACGAAGTCGTAATACGTACGAATCTCCTGGAGCTGGCTGAAGGTCTGCTTGAGGAGCTCTCGCTCCCATAGTCGCACGTTGTCGACTGTAGCAGAATTTGCCTTGATGTCAGCCAGGGTCAGCTGCACTTCGCCTGACAGATCCCGCGACGTCACCGAGTCGAGTCCCCAGGCCTTGCGCGTGGCGTCGATGTGATTGCGAAGATAAGGGGCCTCGCGAGTGAGCTCGTTTGGCGAGACGACGAGCTTCTGGTACGCGGCCGGGACGATCCCCCGCGCCAGAATACTCACCACGACATAGAAAATCGTGGCGGACAGGCCGGCCCACACCAGCTTTTCGCGCGCGATTCCGGCGATAATCCAGGCGGCTGCAATGAGCGCGGCGATCGCGGTGACGTATAATCCGGGCAGCGCGACGTGCACGTCGGTATAGCTCGCGCCCACCAGCGGTCCGGTCGTCGAATAAAGCAGACTCGATGTGCCAACGATCCAGTGGCGCAGCGCCAGCAGCACGAAGAGCAGCGCCAGCAGCCCGCCAAGGTGACGCGCGGCGCGCGGCTTCGCCGAAGCGCGGCGAGGCGGCAGGGTTATGTCGTTCCGCATCCAGTACATCGCCACGGCGGCGGCGAAAGACAGAAAGGTCAGCGTGATCAGCGTGCCGAGCACCATCGAGATCAACGGCAGCCTGAAGAGATAGAACGAGATGTCTCGGCCAAACAGCGGATCGGTGGCGCCCACAGCAACACCGTTCATCGCCTTGAGAATCGTCATCCACGACGCTGAGAGAGATATCGCCGTGAGAAAGGAGAGCACGAGCGCGACGGGGAAAAAGAGCCTCGTGAACATCCGCGAGACATCGACAGTGACGCCATCACCGCGATTCACGTACAACACCGGGAAACCGGTGCCAGCCCCGCGCGCGATTCGAACGTTGCCGTAGAAGTAGGCGAAGGCAAAAGCGCCGCCTGCTATGAAGAGTCCAATGCGCCAGACAAGCGACCTGACGAAGACGGACTGAAACCCGATCTCGTTGAACCAGAGCCAGTCCGTCGCAAAGCTGGCGAGCCATGGAACGACGATCAGGGCGAGGAACACCGCGGCCACGATCCACAGCATGACGCGCCTGATGGACTGTGGAAGAGGAGGCAGCTTGGCTGGAGCGGGACGCTCGAATGGTGAACTCATCAGAAGATAATGTCACCTTGCGGCGATGACTGCCACCCGGCCGGGGCCATTCGAGCGCTGCGGTACACCATCTGCACTGCTTCGTGATGATCAATCAGGGAGAGCTGATGCCGCGCGGAGACAAATCGAAGTACACGGAGAAAGAGAAGAGGCAGGCCGAGCACATAGAGGAAGGCTACGAGAAGCACGGCTCGTCGAAGGAGGAAGCCGAGCGCCGGGCCTGGGCCACCGTGAACGCCGTGCATGGCGGTGGGGAGAAACCCGGCGGAGGTGGTTACGGAAAGCCGGAGAACCACGAGCCAATGCGGAAGGGGGGACGGAAGTCCCACAAGGGCAAGTCCGGCTAGCTACACCAAAGACAAAAGGGCATCCACTGGATGCCCTTCTTGTTTGTTGGGGATGCTAGTGTTGCCCAGCTCTGAGCCGGGCAGATCAGGATCGAGGAGCCGCCGCCTGCCTGGTCGTGATGACAACGACTCCGTACGAAGCGTCCGGCCCGTACTGTTTGAGCGCTGCGTGTCCCTTGATCACGCGCACCGCGGAAATCTGGTCCCCGGTAAGTGACGGGACTTGGTCTCGTTGGTACCTTACGCCGTCGACGACGAAAAGCAGCGGAACCTGAGGGACCGCGGTCGTCAGAGAAGTCGCGAAGGAGGGCGCGGATGGTTGTGGAGACAGGGCACGCTCCGCGGTGCACGCGGTTGCGGCGGTAAGCAGTGCGAGAGCGGCGATGACATGAGTCATTTTCATATTTGAATTCCCCGAAGCGGCGTCAAGCTCATCTGTAAGCATTGGCTGTGCCATCTTCCGTTAACCCTTTAAATCTGGGGTTAAACTCATCCGTTAGCAAGTCATGGCGTCCAGGTGCCCTTGGCGACCGCAGGGACGAACGAATCCAGGCCCTGGGGAGGAAAGTCCAGAGTCTGACCCCTTTCCGCGCTCATGTAGGCGGCCATGAGGATCTGGACGACTTCGAGGCCATCGTCAAAAGTGAGCATCGGCTTCTCGCCACGAAGGAAGGCGCGGGCCATGTGCCGGTTCTCGGCGGTGTAGCCGTACGCGGACGCTTCGTCGGCCACGACCGGCATCAGACCCATCTCTGCGTTTTGCTTCTCGACGAGATCCTCGCCTGATTTGCCCTTCACTTCCCTGCTGAAGAACATCTTGAGGCTGCTGTCCAGCGTGTTCCACGACATCGAATACTCGGGTCCGAGCAACTCGGCTGAAAGTCTCAGGCCTGCGCCGATGAAGCTCCACGACGTGGTCACCTCCCCAATCAGAGTTTCGCCGGTATCCGCCTCATACTCGATTGTCGCGCGCGCGAAATCCTCCGACGGGTGCTTGGTGTAGTCGACGTCCTTTCCCATCGTCTCCGACAGTTGCTTGGCGTACTTGGGACGCGACCACTTGAGGGACGCGATGTGGGCGCTGATGCGCACCGGCTTGATCGACGAGCGCGGAGCCCCCGGTTCCGTGAGAAGATGTCGCACGACTTCTACAGAGTGACACATCATGTCATTGAGGACACCCCCACCCTGGAGGGCCCCCTGCCAGAACCAGGGCATGTGCGGCCCACTGTGCTCCTCCGCCGCTCGGGCGAGGTAGGGACGGCCAGTGAGCGCCGCGCCGCGCGCCCAGATAAGCTCGCGTCCACGCGTTATGTCAGGAGAAAAAAGCTGATTCTCGAGATATCCAGTGCTCAAACCGACGCTCCGCGCCAGATCGGCCACTTTCTTCGCCTCGGCCACATTGCGGGCGAGGGGCTTCTCGCAGGCGAGACCGCGGAGGGTGCCGGCGCCGTTCTTGATCGCGCCGACGATCTCTTCGATGTTCGCTATCCGGGCATGGTTGGGCCCGCAGAGCCATAGGGCATTAATGGCGGGATCGGCGACCATGTCGCGAATCGATTTGTACGGACGGGCTTCGCCGACATCGAGCTCGCGGGCCAGAGCAGCCGAGGACGCGGCGTTCTTTTCGTTGGGACTGTAGACGCCGCGCACATCGATCTCGCGGACGGCTGTCAGGGACTGGATATGAAATCGCGCGTTGAAGCCGCTGCCAACGAAGCCGATTCCCAGGCGATCCGCGCTCATGTCATTCCCCGGAGAAGTTCGCGCTCAGAGCCATTAGCCCGGCGTGAGGCGCAGGTTCTTGCGATCGAATTTGTCGTAGCTGACGCCAAGCTTCCTGAGCGCCGCCGGAGGGCAGCCATTCCAGTCTGGCACGAACAGGTTGCCCTTGTACTGGAGATCCTTCACTCCGATGCGGCTGGACCAGAATCCTGACGACGTGAGGTCGCGAAAGCGGTTGAAGAAGCCGACTCCATCGGCCATCGCCGCCGGTGCACGGGCGGGCCAGGCGATGTCGTTAAGGATCTGCTCCCGCTGCGTCTCGGTCACATCGGCGAACGGCTTGCTGAACTTCGTCTTCGATTGCGCGTCGAGCCATTCGAGGCCCGCCCGCATCCATTTCTGATTGTTCGGCCTGTCGATCATCATGAAGTCCATGAACTCCGGCACGCCCGCTTCACTGGCGTTGCCCGATCTCTCGTCGCGCGGAATGATCATGTCAGCCAGGATTCGCGCGGTTCTGAATTCCGCCGCCGTGAAGAATTTCGGCGCGTATGCATTGCCTTCGGCAGCCGATTTGAGCGCCCCGTCGACGAATCGCCGAACCCTCTCCTGTTCCGCGGTCGGCCAGTTCAGAATCGCTGCGAATGGAAGCGCGGCAAGGAGCTGAACGGCGTCACGACGGCTCATCTCTCCCGTAACCGCGCCGTCAGCTTCCCGTGAGTTGTCAGCGAGCTTCTCGTTGTCATTCGACATCAGAGTGTCCCCCGCTTCCGTTCCTGCGCGATGAATTCACTCGTGCGCATCGCGAGCGCGAGGATCGTCCAGGTCGGATTCTTGTCGGCCTGCGAGACGAACGGGCCGCCGTCGGTCACGAACAGATTCTTCACGTCGTGGGCGCGGCAGTTTGTGTCCACCGCCGACTTCGACGGATCCGTGCCCATGCGCACCGTTCCCAGCTCGTGGATGATCGAGCCGCCGGTCGCAATTCCATAGCCCTTCGTTTGCTCGGGCATCTTGTCGAACACCTGGCCGCCCATGTCCTCCACCAGTGCGCGGAAGGTCTGCTGCATGTGCCGGACCTGGTTGTACTCGTAGTCCGTCCACTGCCAGTGAAAGCGCAGCACGGGAATTCCGTACTTGTCCTTCACGACCGGATCGAGCTCGCAATAACTCTTGTCATTGGGAATCATCTCACCGCGGCCACTGAAGTAGACGCTCGCGCCGTATAGGCGGCGATAGTCATTCTTGAGGGCTTTACCGTAACCTCCACCCGACGGATATCGTTGGATCCCGCCCATGAACCCGTAACTCGGCGGGTTCAGCCCCCCTCCGACTTCGATGTGGTAGCCGCGCGGGAAGTCGAGCTTCTTGTTGTCGATCCACCACGGCATGTAGATGTGGTTGCCGCCGACACCGTCCTCGTTGTGCGGAACGTGATCCATCATCTTCGGGATGAATCCCGAAACGTCGCTTCCGGTAGTGTCGGTGAGGTACTTGCCAACGACGCCACTCGAGTTGGCGAGGCCGTTGGGGAACTGTGGAGATTTCGAGTTGAGAAGAAGGCGCGCCGTCTCGCACGCGCTCGCTGCCAGGACTACAACGCGCGCGTTCGCCTGCTTCTCCGCGCCCGTCGTCGTATCGATGTAGGTGACGCCGCTGGCGCGCCCGCGACCGTCCAGCGTCACCTCGCGCGCCATCGCGTGGGTGACGAGCGTCAATCTTCCAGTCCTGAGCCCGGGTGCTATGAGCACGTTCGTCGATGAGAAGTTCGAGTTGGTCATGCACCCGCGATTGCACTGTCCGCAGTAGTGGCAGGCGGCGCGGCCGTTGTGCGCCTTCGTGATGATGGAAAGGCGTGCGGCGACGCAGGTGATGTTCAGCCGATCAGCCGCATCCTTGATCATCAGCTCGTAACAGCGCGGCTTGGGTGGGGGCAGGAAATAGCCGCCCGGATGGTTGGGAAGGTTGTCGTTGTTGCCGAAGATTCCGATCAGCTTGTCGATCCGGTCATAGTACGGCGCCAGATCCTCGTATCCGATCGGCCAGTCGTCGCCGAGTCCGTCACGGCTCTTCGCCTTGAAGTCGTCCGGTCCGAAACGAAGCGAGATCCGGCCCCAGTGGTTGGTGCGCCCGCCGACCATTCTCGCGCGCCACCACATGAAGTCAGTTCCCTCTGCTTTCGTAAACGGCTCCCCCGCGAGCTCCCAGCCACCGGTGCACGCATCGAACTCGCCGAAGGGTCGCTCTTTTGTCGATGCGCCGCGGCGGGGCGATTCGTACGGCATCTTGAGCATCGCGGAATCCTTCGTGTTGTCCCACGGTGCTCCTGCTTCGAGAAGGAGCACGTTCGCGCCCGCGCGAGAGAGGACATACGCGGCCATGCCACCGCCGGCTCCTGACCCCACGATGCAGACGTCGTACGTCTTGCGCTGCGGCAGGGATACGGAGTGGAAGAGGGGCGCCAAAGTCATCGCAAATCCGCCGTTGAGGACACGACAAAGTACGACCCGCCGGCGAAAGGCACTAGGTCCGGCCGGCGTCATTTTTGTGTGCCATTTTCGAGCGGTTTTCGCTCGGAAATCAAGGGGTAAACACCGACGCAGAATCGTGACTTTGAGGGTGCGGGGACAGTCTTCTTACCGAGCGAAGTAATCCACGCCCAACCCGTTCGCGCTGCCCATGCCATTCATAAGTGATAGCGCGAATCTGTACCGCATAGAGACCACTCGAAAGGCGGTCATCCTCACGATGCGGGGCGGCGAAGAGCTCCGGGGAAGCGTTTTCATCCATTTTTCCTCGTACCGTCCCTTCGAGCTGGAAGACGTGTCGGAGCTTTTCAATTCCGACAG
>JALYKM010000070.1 GCA_030774785.1 Gemmatimonadota bacterium | reverse complement strand
CATGACGACGCCATTTATCCCGCAGGGGACGATCAGGTCGAAATACGAGAGGTCAGTGGTGACATTGAGGGCGAAGCCGTGCCACGTAACCCAATCGCGTGCGTGAACTCCGATCGACGCGATCTTTTTCCCCCTCGTCCACACTCCGGTGTAGGTGGTGTTGCGCTCGGCCGGAATCCCGTAGTCGGCCAGTGTGTTGATCAACACCTCCTCGAGCTTTCTCAGGTACCAGTGCAGGTCCTGCCGGTGCCTCTTGAGATCGACGACTGGATAACCGACGAGCTGGCCTGGCCCGTGGTATGTCACGTCTCCACCACGCTCGACCTCGAACAGCTCCACGCCGTGACTCTGCAGAAACTCCGGCGATGCTACGAGATGCTTTTCCTTCGACGATCTCCCGAGTGTAACAACGGGCGGGTGCTCCAGCAGCAGTAACACGTCCTGCGAGATGGTGCCCGAGATTCTGTCCCGCGCGATGCTCCGCTGCAGCTCGAGCGCCTCCCCATAAGGCACTCGACCCAACGGAACCGTCCATAGCTCGCGCTCAGCCACCGGACATCACCTAAATCACGCGTGGATCATCTTTCCGAGCGAATCGAGGGCGGCCTCGGCTACTGCTTCGGAGAGCGTCGGATGCGCGTGGATGGCGAGATCGACTTCTTCCACCGTGAACTCGTTCTCGCGTGCGACCGCCAGCTCGTGGATCAGCTCGGTTGCATGCGCGCCGATGATGTGAGCGCCGAGTATCTCGCCGTACTTGGCGTCGCGAATGATCTTGACGAAGCCTTCGGTCTCTCCCGATGTGCGCGCACGGCCGTTGGCGGAGAAGGGAAACCGGCCGACCTTATAATCGATCTTCTTCTCCTTTACCTGGGCTTCGGTCATTCCGATCGACGCGACCTCGGGATGGCAGTAGGTAGCGTTGGGGATGTTGCCGTAATTCACCGGGTGCACGTGCTTCTGTCCGGCGAGGAACTCGGCGAACACGACGCCTTCGCGCTGACCCTTGTGGGCGAGCATTGGTGGGCCGGCGACATCTCCGATCGCGTAGACGGTTTTGGTGGACGTTTCCATCCGCTCGTTGATCTTGATGAAGCCGCGGTCGGTGAGCTGAACCCCCGCCTCCTTGAGCCCCAAGTCCTCGATGTTCGGTGCGCGTCCTGCGGCGACCAGCACTTTCTCGACCTCGAGGCTCTGCTTCTTGCCTCCGACGTCGACGCTCATCGTCACTGAGGCCTTTCCGACTTTCACATCGCTGATCTTCGCCGCGGCAAGGACATCGATCTTCCGCTTCTTGAAGCTTCTCGCCAGTTCGGCGCCGGAGTCCGCGTCCTCGAGGGGCAGGATGCCGGGAAGCGCTTCGATGAGAGTGACTTGGGTCCCGAAGGCGGTGAAAACGTCGGCGAACTCGCAGCCAACGGCCCCTGCTCCGATGATCGCCATCGTCTTGGGGGCCGATTCGAGGATCAGCGCTTCATCGGAGGATATCACTGTCGACTTGTTCAGCTCGAGCCCGATCTGCGGTAGCCCTTTGACCCGCGAGCCGGTAGAGATGACGATCGCCTTTTTTGCTTCGTACTTCTCTTCCTTGCCCTCGACCTTCACCGAGACGGAGTTCTTTCCCGCAATCCGGCCGGTGCCCTTGATCCAGGCGATCTTGTTCTTCTTGAAGAGGAATTCAACACCCTTGGAGTTCTGGTTGCTGACGGCTCGGGAGCGCTTCACGGCCACGCCGTAGTCGAGCTTCACGTCGCCGACGGTGACACCGAAATCCTGAGCGTGCGAGACCTTGGTCGCGAGCGACGCCGATTCCAGAAGCGCTTTGGCCGGGATGCAGCCCCAGAGGACACAGGTGCCGCCCAGGCCTTCGCGCTCTACTACGGCGACGGACATTCCGAGCTGGGCAGAGCGGATGGCGCCCACGTACCCGGCGGGGCCGCCACCGATGAAAATCACATCGTAAGAAGCCATTTCTCGTTAGTTGGTAGGGTGCTCGTTGATCAGGGGATAAATCTAGTGGCTGTTCGGGGGAGTGTTTTTGAAGCAACTGCAACTGAACGAGTCGTGAGTTGCAGTTTCCCCTCAGACGATCAGACTCAGCGGATTCTCGACGTACCCTCTCAGCGTCTGAAGGAACTTCGCCCCCGTCGCCCCGTCGACCGCACGATGGTCGCAGCTCATGGTGACGCGCATTCTCTGGCGAACATCGAGCTGCCCATCGATGACAACCGGCTTCTCCTCCACGCCGCCGACGGCGAGAATGCCGGCCTCGGGAGGATTGATGATCGCCGTGAACTGGTCGATGCCGAACATGCCGAGGTTGGAGACGGAGAAGGTAGAGCCGGTGTACTCCTCGGGCATGAGCTTGCGTTCCCGGGCTCTCTTGGCGAGATCGCGCGCTTTCTCGGAGATCTCCCACAGTGACAGACGATCCGCGTCGAACAGAACCGGCGTGATGAGGCCATCTTCGACCGCAACCGCCATCGCGACGTGAATCCGGTTGAACTGGCGGATCTTGTCGTTGAGCCAGTGCGCGTTGACTTCGGGATGCTCGGCCAGCGCCAGCGCGACTGCCTTGATGATGATGTCGTTGAACGAGACTTTGTACTGATCGCCCATCTCCGCCAGCTGGGCGCGCATCTCCGCCGCGCGCGTGACGTCGAATTCGGCCGTGAGGAAAAAAGTCGGAACTGGGCCGTTCGACTCGGAGAGACGCCGCGCGATCGTCTTTCTGATCTGGGTGAGCGGGATGTCCTTGAAGTCGCCCTCGGTAGCCAGTCTCTCGGCGGCAGCTGAACGCGCCGCTCCACCAGTCGCCTTCGCGTTCTCGATATCGCGCTTGACGATGCGGCCTCCGGGACCCGAGCCGTGGATTCCTCCGAGCTGGATTCCTTTCTCAGTTGCGAGCCTCCGCGCGAGGGGGGAGGAACGCTGACGCCCGGCAGCGACCGGGCCAGCGCCTGGCCGTGCCCCGTTCCCTTTGGGCGGCGGAGGGGCCGCGGGTCGTGGCGGCGGTGCCGCGCGAGGCGGTGAAGGTGCGGCGCTCGCCGCCGACGTGGCAACTTTCTGTTGCGGCGGTGTCGAAGCTTCGCCCTGGGCCTGGTCAGCCGACTGTGGCACTGGAGTCTGCGCTGGCTGAGCCGGTGTTGGCGCTGGCGCCGACACGGTTGCGGGTGCCGAAGCGCCGACTATCGCATCGATGTTCTCGTCCGGACCCGCGATGATCGCGAGCAGGGTCCCGACCGGAGACGCATCGCCTTCGTTAGCCAGTCGCTTCCGGAGTACGCCGTCGCCTCGAGCAACGAGCTCCATCACCGCCTTGTCGGTCTCGACTTCGGCGAGCACGTCACCGCTTTTCACGGCGTCGCCCTCGTTCTTGTTCCATTTGACGAGGCGACCTTCTTCCATCGTCGGCGAGAGCGCCTCCATCACCACTTTCGTTGCCATAGAAGCTCAGTCGAGGTACATGACTTTCTTGATCGCCGCGACGGTTTTTCCTGCGTCCGGCTTGGCCGCCCTTTCCAGGTTCTTGGCGTAGGGCATCGGCACGTCCTCCTGATGAACGCGCAGCACCGGGGCGTCGAGGTCGTCGAAACATTCCCGCTGAATGAAATCGACCACCTGCGAGCCCATGCCGCAGATCTCCCAGCCCTCCTCGAGAACAACCGCGCGATTGGTCTTCTGTACTGAGCGCGCGATGGCATCCACGTCGATCGGCCTCACGGTGCGGAGATCGACGACATCGATGTTGATGCCCTCTTTAGCCAGGTCATCAGCCACGCGCATGGCTACCAGTGCCATCTTACCGTGGGTGATCACCGAGCAGTGATCGCCCTCGCGCTTCAGCTCCGCCACTCCAATCGGAACGATGTGCTCTCCCTCGGGAACTTCGCCCTTGGTGTTGTAGAGCATCTCGCCCTCGAGGAAGACCACAGGATTGTCGTCGCGAATTGCGGACTTGAGAAGACCTTTCGCATCGGCCGGTGTGCCCGGAGTACAGACCTTCAGTCCAGGGATGTGCGCGAGCCAGCTCTCCCACGCCTGCGAATGTTGAGAGGACAGCTGCAGCGCGGCGCCGTTGGGGCCGCGGAACACCATCGGTATCTTGTACTGTCCTCCCGACATGTACAGCATTTTCGCGGCGGCGTTCACCACCTCGTCGAGCGCGAGGAGCGCGAAGTTCCAGGTCATGAACTCGACGATCGGACGCAGACCAACCATCGCAGCTCCAACACCGACGCCGGCGAATCCGAGCTCGGTGATCGGAGTGTCGACTATCCGCATCGGGCCGAACTCGTCGAGCAACCCCTTCGAGACCTTGTAGGCACCGTTGTACTGCGCGACTTCCTCTCCCATGAGGAAGACGCGGTCATCGCGCTGGAGCTCCTCGCGGAGGGCCTGAGTCAGTGCGTCGCGGTAAGTGACTACTGACATCAGGAGCTCGTGTCCGAGTAGACGTCGGTGTAGAGCTTCTCGAGCGGCGGCTCCGGACTGGCGTCGGCAAAATCCCACGCGTCCTGTGCAATGGCCTTCGCTTCGTCGTCGATCTTGTGCATCTCACCTTCGGTGAGCTCGCCCGCTTCGAACATCCTGTTGTGAAGAACGAGAATCGGATCGCGCTTCATGTTCTCTTCCAGTTCGTCCTTCGTGCGATAGGTACCGCTCACCGCATCGGACATAGAATGTCCCATGAAGCGGTAGGTCCTCATCTCGATCAGAGTCGGCCGCTTCTCCTTTCGCGCCCTCTCTATCGCGCGCGTCATGCACTCCCGTACCGCGAAGACGTCCTGGCCGTCCACGCTTTCACCGTCCATTCGATATCCTTTCGCGCGGATGAGCACGTCCTCATTTGCGGTGGAGCGCGAGATCACCGTGCCCATGCCGTAGCGGTTGTTCTCGATAATGAAGATGACAGGGAGGTCCCACAGAGAAGCCAGGTTTAAAGCTTCATGGAATGCGCCAATGTTGACGGCCGCCTCGCCGAAGAAGCAGACGCAGAGCTGATTGCCGCGACGATACTTGATCGCGAAGCCGACACCGGCCGCGATCGGAACGTGACCGCCAACGATGCCGTGTCCGCCGAGGAAGTTGGTCCTGGCGTCGAAGATGTGCATCGAGCCGCCCTTGCCGCCCGAGCATCCGTCCTGCCGGCCGAATAATTCCGCCATGACCGAGCGTGGGCTGACTCCTCGCGCGAGCGCCTGGGCGTGATCGCGGTAGGCGGTGATCACGTAGTCGTCGAGGCGAATCATCGACATCACGCCGGTGGAGATCGCTTCCTGTCCGATGTAGAGGTGGCAGAAGCCGCCGATCTTGCCGAGGGCGTATGCCTCGGCGCAGCGCTCCTCGAATCGGCGCTGTATGAGCATCGATCTCAGCAGCTCTCGACGCTGCTCGACGGTCGTGCCGGCGATGTCGGTGGGTGGCGTATCGGCCGATCCGTTGTCACCGGCCGGAACCTTGTCCTTTCTTTTCTGGGCGGGGGCGCGCTTCGCTTCGGTACTCATACGCCGGCCGCCTGCACCTGCTCCCAGGCGTGGTAGCTGGAGCGAACCAGCGGACCCGATTCGACGTGGCGGAACCCCATCTCCATTCCAATCTCGTAAAGCTGTCTGAATTCCTGCGGCGTGTAGTAGCGGTCGAGAGCGATGTGAGCGTCGGACGGCCGCAGGTATTGACCGAGCGTCAGGATGTCGACGTCGACGTCGCGGAGATCGCGCATCACGCTCACGACTTCTTCCATTGTCTCGCCCATGCCGAGAATCATGCCGGTCTTGGTCGGGATATCGGGCGCGGTGCGCTTGGCGTAGCGGAAGATTTCCATCACCCTCGGGTAGCGACCTCCCGGTCGGGCCTTCCTATAGAGTCGTGGCACCGTCTCGGTGTTGTGATTGTAGATTTCGGGCCCCGCCTCGAGCACGGCGCGGATGCTATCCTCATTTCCCTGAAAATCCGGTACCAGCACCTCGACGGAGCAGCCGGGGATTCGCTCATGAATCTGCCTGATGGTCTCGGCGAAGATGTAGGCGCCAAAGTCGGGGAGATCGTCGCGGTCGACGGATGTAATCACTGCGTGCTGCAATCCCATCTCCGCGATGGCCTGCGCCACGCGCCCTGGCTCCGCAATGTCATACTTGGGCGGACGGCCATGAGTTACGGCGCAATAGGAGCAATTCCTGGTGCAGACATCGCCCAGAATCATGAAGGTCGCGGTGCCGTGTTCCCAGCATTCCCCGACATTCGGGCAGCGCGCTTCCTCGCACACGGAATGGAGGTCGAGCTCACGCATCAAGTGCTTGAGCCGCATGTAGTTGGGGCCTCCAGGCGCCTTCACCTTGAGCCACGACGGCTTGCGCTCCGGAAGCGGCTCGGCGCGGTGACGCCCCATGATCTGATAGAGAGTGTTTGGCATCTTTGGCGGCTCGCGGGGAGGAAAGAATCCGTCGAGCTCAGGCAATCTACATCAAAAGCGGCCGGGGCGAAATTGTGACAGGTCATGGCTAAGTGGTGCTCCTGTCACGAGATCGGCGACTATATCCCCCGTCAGGGGGGCCATGAGTACGCCGTTGCGCGAGTGTCCGCAGGCGTAAATGACCGAAGCACGCTCCGGATCGACGCCGAGTATCGGCAGCAGGTCTGGAGTAACGGGCCGGAGTCCGGCCCAGGCGTTGGTTCGTTCGGAGAGCGCCAGGCTCGGACAAATCTCTTCCGACGCGTCGCGAACTTTTTTTACTCCCTCGGGCGTGGTGCCCGCATCGAAGCCGACGTTCTCCATCGTGCTACCGCCAAGAGTATGATCTCCCCGCGGGACGACGTATCCACGCGGCCCGTAAGCGACGTGGCCGAGCGGTGAGCTCGAATAGGACACGAGCTGCCCGCGCGCCGGCTGGACTGCGCGAGCGAACCCTGCGCCGGGGATTTGCCCAGCCCAGGCACCAGCGGCGAGGACGGCGTGATGTGCACGGTAGCTCGCGCGAGATGTGGTCTTCACCGTGGAGGAATGATCGTCCGCGTCGATCGCCGTCACCACGTCATGCACGCTCTCGATGCGATCGCTCGCCGAAACCAGTCGCTGCAACGCGTCGAGAAGAACGACATTGTCGATCGCGCCGTCATTGGGATTGAACATGGCGCCCAGCCCATGCGATAGCGTCGGCTCGAGCTCCTCTAGCTCCCTTGAGTCGAGCCAGCGACTGGTCGCGAGCGCCGTTTTCCGGAGGCCCTTGATGCCTTTTGCGCTCAGCGCGACTTGAAGAATCCCCAGTCGGTTGAGTGGGACCCTGATTCCGGTGCGCTCGGCCAGAAAGTCGACGTAGGATGGGTAACGGTCGCGGGCCGCGATACCGAAACCGTGTGCTGGCCCGGAGGCTCTTTCGACCGAGGGGGCGAGCATCCCCGCGGCGGCTGGGGAGGCTTCGCCCGCCCTGTGCTGGCCGATCAGAGTGACCGAGACGCCACGCTCTGCGAGCGCTACAGCTGTACTGAGGCCTATCAAGCCAGCCCCGACTACGATCACCTCTCCGCTCAGCTTGTCCGCACCTCGCACTTCCTCTCGTGAAACAACCCGCCGCGTTGTATCGTATGGATTACTCTCACCGTATCGGAGAACGTCATGTTACGCGCCATCTTCATGATCGGCCTATTCGCCATGCTGGGCCTCTTTGCCGTGGGCATGGTGTTCAAGCTATTCGGCGGACTGGTTGGTCTCACTTTCTTCCTTGTGGCACTCGCGCTCAAGATAGTCATTGTCGGCGGACTGCTGTACTTCGGAATCCGCGTACTCAGCCCGGGGACTGCGGAGCGGCTCAGAAACCGGTTCGCGGGGACAAGGCTTACTCGGTACTAAATCCGGCGCACGTTCGTTTGGGAACCGCAACTGCAACAGTTGCAGTTTAATCCTTTCTCTCGAGCGCCTCGACAACCCCCCAAGCCAAGAGAGGCACCATGATCTCATGGTGCCCCGTGATCTCGTAGCCCTTGCCGCTCCCCTGCGTCGGGCGCTGAACCACGTTGACGCGCGGGCGGTAGTGGCGCTGCATGTCGAGATCGCAGGTCGTGAATCCGGTCGGCTTTCCGTCGTTGAGGTTGCGCGCGATCGTCAGCGCTTTCAGAAATACCTCCGGCATGATCACCGCGCTGCCGAGGTTCAGCACTACTCCGCCGTCGTGCAATGCGGCGAGAGAGGCGGCGAGCCGACGGAAGTCGCGGTGGCTCGTGTCGCCGATCGCCGCTCCATTCGTGGCCGGGTGCTGGTGAATGATTTCCGCGCCAAGGGCTGCGTGAACGGTGCAGGGAATTCCCAACCGGTAGGCGGCGAGCATCACCGACAGCTCCCCGTTCGACAGAGGAAGATCCGTGAGCGCGCGCGCGAGAGCCTCGCCCATTCCCCAGCCGCTCTTCATGCCGATCGTAAAGGCCTGGTTCATTCCGCGGCCGGTTTCCTCGGCCATTCCGAAGGTTCCGTCGACGAGTCCGCGCGCGACGTCCTCGGATGTCGCGCCGAAGCGCGCGATCTCGTAATCGTGGATCGCGGCGGAGCCGTTCATCGCGAGGTGAGTAATCACGCCGCGATCCATGAGGTCGATGAGCAACGGTGCGAGTCCCGTCTTCACGATATGCCCGCCGAGCATCACTACCACCGCGCGATCGGCCTTTTTGGCTGAGGCGATCGCGTTTACTACCCGCAGGAAATCTCGCGCGACCAGGACGTCGGGCAGTGATTTGAGGAAGGCGGAAAAGCTGCGGTCCTTGCCGGGCGGGGAGGCGAATTCGGCGGCGGCCACCTTGTTCGGGCGGCGGTCGATGGGAACGGTGCGGACTTTCGACAGATCGACTTCCGCGATCGGCGTCGAACGGGCGCTCTTCGGCTTGGCGCCCTCCCCTTTCGAGGCGGATGGACGGGATCGCGGGCCGCGGTTACCGCCTACGGGTTCGGCGATGGGAAGTAGGACTTGAGATAGAGATTCAGCGAGCCGAAGGAGAGCTTCGACTTGAGCTGAAGCATGATGTGCCGGTCGTCGTCCGAGAGCCAGACTTCGGCGTGGCCATTCTCGGAGAAGATTCCCTTCGTCTTGATGACAGGTTGGACCACTATCGCGTCGAATGTCCCCGCCGGAACCTTTATCCGCTCCTTCCGCAGGACGCGGATCCGTACCGGATTGCGGTCGGGCCGGAAATACCGGTCGAAGTCGTAGGTCTGGCCGACGACGAGCGGAATCGTACGAAGGAAGTACAGGAACGACCCGTCATCGAGCGGCTGGCTGACGGATTTCTCTTCTTTCGCAGGTTTCTTGGAGGTCTGAACGAACACGGCGCGCTCGGGATAGATCTCGAACCGGCGCTCGATTTCCTTTCCGCCTTCCTCGAGCTCCTGAACGAATCGAAGCGAGGCAAGAGTCTCCGCGTCCATCCAGCTCTCGTACACATCGTTCACGCGATACAGGAAATTGCCGCCTTGGACCCAGAACGCGGTGTGCCACGCGGCACGACCGCGAAGGTTGTCGAGCGCGACGACTTCCATATGAGCGCTGCCGACCTTCAGCGCGCCGAACTTGACGTCATACTCCATGCGCTCACCAGGCCCGAAGGGAACCTTGGCCCGCTTTGCCGTCGATGCCACGACGTTCTGCGCGGCCGTCGGACTCGCGGCTGTTGACTGCGCCCACGAGCTGGTGGTAGTCGCGGCCGCGAGAACAGCGACGCGTGAAAGGAGAGCCCGCATCACGCCGCACCTCCGGCCGCCGTGGCGAGAAGGCGTGCCCTGCGGCTGAAGCGGAAAAGACTGAGAGCGTCAGCAACCGGGCGCACTCTCGTTTCTCGCGTGCGCACGTCGTAGCGCGGCGCCAGTTGCACGGTCTCCACCCTGCGCGCAAATCGGCGCGCCTTGAGCAGCAGCTCCATGTTGGCCGCCCAGCCATTGCTGGTCACGACCGGCTTGTCGCCGATTGCCTTCAAAAGCTCTCGGAGCACCGAGATACGATAGAGGCGGAATGTTGTGAACGGATCGGCATCGCCGGTTTTTGGAAGACCTGTGCGCTGGATCCAGTCCGCGTAGCGGCGAAGTCTCCGCACCTGAGCGGGAGCCTCCGACATCTCCTGTTTGGCGGCGACGATGTCCGCACCGCCCTCAAAAGGTTTCACAAGCTCCGGAATGTGCTCCGGCTGATCCGTGAAATCGGCCTGCATGACGATCATGGCATCACGGCGAGCATATCGCGTGCGCCGGGAGACCTCGCGTGTGAGCTTGTCGAGAGCGAATCCAAATCCCTTCTGTTGCTCACCACGCAGAATCGTGAGCGGAATCACGTCGGTGTACGGCTCGAGCGTCGCGCGTGTGCCGTCGGTGCTTCCGTCGTCGTACACGACGATCTCGTACTCCCGCGAGTAGTCCTGGAAAACGCGCCGGATGCGCCAAAGCAGCACGCCGACGGTAGGGCCCTCGTTATAGGTCGGGATACAGATATAGATCAAGGTATTTTCCGCTGTTAGTGGTGGCGACGGCGGGAGCCGCTGCACAGGCAAGATAGGAGAACTGGACGATTACTCGCTACCCCGCCCACTCTGACGATTAGTCGCTACTCCGCGGTCACTTTATGGTACACCTCAGCCGTGCGTTCGATCATTCGGTTGGCATTGAACTCTCTGGCCCGTAGTCGGGCGCCTTCGCCGAGTCTGACGCGAAGAGCGTCGTTGGTAACCAGCTCCGCGGCGGCGCGTATGAAACGCTGAACATCGCCGGCCGGCACCAGCAACCCGCTTTTACCGTCCTCGATCACCTCGGGAAGACCGCCCACCGCAAACGCGATCGGTGGAATTCCGAGCGCCATTGCGTCGATCACCGACGTTCCGAGGCCCTCTGATCTGGCCGGATGCCAGAGCACATCGAGCCCCGCCATCGCGTCGTGGACCTCTTCGACGAAGCCTGCGTCGAAGCCCTCTACCCCGGCCACCGTCGTGCCACCCTTCCCTTTACCGCCAAGAAGTACGAGTCTCGTGCGCCGGAAGACTTCGCCTGGTAACCGGCGTGCGATGTCGTCAACCAGGTCCAAGCCCTTCTCCCGTGTCATGGCTCCGACGATACCGCAAACGACCGAACTCGGCGGCCACCCGCGCTCACGACGCCAGTTGCGCGGCCGTTTTACCTGCGGACCCGGCAACCCGGAGTAGACGACCTCGATTAGATCGGATGACACACCAGCTCCCACCATCGATGCCTTGACCGCATTGGAGATCGCGATGAAGGCATCGATGCCGTGGCGGTACTTGAGGCGAACCTGTTTTGGCGGAAATACTACCCGGCGAGTCACGACGAGGCGCGTCTTCCGCTTTCCGAGAAGAGCGAGCCTGGCGATGGAATGCGATCGCGCGTCGTGTGCGTGGACGACGTCGGCTTGCCACTCGCCGGCGACGGCGCGGAGCTCGCGCGCTGATCCAATGTCCCATTCGCTGCGCAGGGTCAGCCGATACGTCGGAAGGCCGGCCCGCTCCGCTCGCCGGACGAGCGGTGATCCGGTCGGAGCGACCACGAGCGTGCGATAGCCGAGGTCCCGAAGGCCGGCCGCCAGGAGAAATACCTGGCGCTGGCCGCCGCGCCAGCTGCGCCCGGAATCGACGTGGAGGATCCGGGGAAGCTCCACTACGCTTCGAGCTGCCGCGCAAATGCCTTGAACAGACCTCGGTCCCAGGGCTCTGCCGAGTTGGTCATTTCCTCAGGGTGCCATTGCACGGCCATCACCCACCAGTCTTCGTCGGTGGACTCGAGACCTTCGATGATCCCGTCCGGAGAGCGCGCGGTGACGCGCATGCCATCGGCCACGTCCTTCACCGATTGGTGATGGAAAGAATTCACGGTGCACCGCTCGGTGCCGATCGCTTTGGCGATGAGAGACCCGGCCTCGACGTTGATCTCGTGGGAGCGGGAATCGCGGGGACCATCTTCGTCGTGCGCGATGTCGGTCTCGCACTGCGACGAGATGTCCTGCACGAGCGTTCCGCCGAGCGCCACGTTGAGAATCTGGATGCCGCGGCAAATCGCGAGGACGGGCATCCCTCGGGCCTTCGCCTCCTCGACGAGGGTGGCTTCGGTCGCATCGCGTGCAGCGTTCACGGAGCGTAATTTTTCGTGGCGCTCTTCTCCGTAACGGGCGGGATCGACGTCTTCACCGCCGGTCAGAACGAGGCCCGAGACGGAATCGAGGACCGCGGCTGCAGCGCGATCGCTCGAGAGCGGCGGTACGATGAGTGGTATGAGCCCTGCACTTTCCAGGGCCGTCACGTAAGCGGCGGCAAGCCGGACACGACTGGTATCGCCATCAGGGCGGATGCTAGCGGTAACAGCAACTGTGCAGGCTGGAACCGGCTTGCGCGCGGACGACACGAGTGATCTCTCTTCGACAGGGTACGTTGGCATCGCTGTTCGCCGCTGCGTCGGCGACAATGGCACAGTCTCAAAGTCTGAGCGGCCTACCCGTCACCTGCAAGGGGGAGCGCATCAGTCGCATCGACATAGATGCGAACCCGCCCTTCCGCATCACGGGCAACACCATGTGGGAGCGGGCCGGAAGATTCGTCGCGAAGCAGCACGTGACGACGAAGGAATCGGTCATTCGCCGCTACCTTGCGCTTCAACTCGGAGACCGGTGCACCGAGGTACGGCGCGCGGAATCGGAGCGCATTCTGCGCGCGCAGCCATTCATCGCCGACGCGACGGTCCTCGCTTATGCCGACGGCGCCGGCGGGGTCGTACTCAACGTGACCACCGTGGACGAAGTCTCGATCATCCTCGGCGTTGGAGTGACCGCAAAATCTCCCCATCTGCATGCGCTCCGGCTGGGCGAGGACAATCTCCTCGGGAGCGCCATCCACGCCGACGCCAAGTGGAAGAAGGCCGCGAACTTCCGCGACATCTATGCTGGCAAGATCATCGACTACCAGTTCCTCGGAAGGCCGTACCAGTTGCGAACCGAGGGAGGCCGGCGTGAGCTGGGGAGCGATTGGGCGACGGAGCTGAGTCATCCATTCCTCACCGACCTGCAGCGGCTGTCGTGGCGAACCACGGCTGGCAACGAGAATGGATACTTCTATTTCCGCAGACCAAACGCGGACCCGGCGGCGCTGCGCATCGGACGGTCGTACAGCGACATTGGAGGCGTGGTGCGGATAGGCCCTCCGCTTGGGCGCCTCGCGCTTGTCGGGGGATCAGTGTCGTTCGAAGACGAGAGTCCGGGCACACAGCCGGTTCTCGTCACCGACACGGCTCTCGTACCGGACACCAGCCAGGCTCTGATAAACAGATACACGAAGCATCAGACTGCCAGGCTCAACGCGTTGTGGGGCGTGCGAAACGTCCGGTTCGTGCGTGTGAGCGGATTCGACGCACTCGAGGGCACCCAGGATCTCCGGACAGGCGTGCAGGTAGCGACGCTGATTGGAAAGGGGGCGAGGTTCCTTCGCGGCAAGGAGCGAGACTTGTTCGGATCCACCGACATCTATGTCGGCATGGCGACTCCGATCTCGTACGCGGCGCTCAACATCGCGGGGGAGGGCAGGCGCGACGAGGACGGCAAGTGGGACGGGATCCTCGCTCACGGACGAGGCGCATTGTATCTGAAGCCGTTCAACAGGCAGACATGGATCTCGGACCTAACCTGGAGCGGCGGCTGGAAGCAGAGGATTCCATTCCAGCTCACATTCGCGGATCGTGATGGAGGCCTGCGCGGATTCAAAACTGCGGAAGTGGGAGGCGCGCGAAGACTGGTCGGCCGCGTAGAGGACCGGTACCTGATAGGGCGGTACAAGCAGCTCGCGACGGTGGCGCTAGCCGGCTTCGCCGAAGGGGGGAAGCTCTGGGCGGGCGACTCGCCGTTCGGGGTGAATACGCCGATTTACGCCTCGACCGGCGTCAGCTTCCTCGCGGCCTCTCCTCCGCAGTCGCGGCGGACATTCCGGGCGGATGTTGCGTTTCCGCTCAAGGGAGAGAGGAAACACAACTGGGAAGTGCGCCTGACGGTCACCGACTTCACCAGAACATTCCGGGTCGAGCCGCGGGACATCTTCAATAGCCGCGAACGCTCAGTGCCGGCGAGTGTGTTTAGCTGGCCGTAGCGGTCGCGACGGAAGCGGCGTAGCGTGAGCTGCGCCGTCGGGGCTTCAGCGATCTCCTGCCGGCACTCCTTTCATCATCTTCCCGACGGGGAACACGAGTAGCCCGCAAACCACCGCCGCGATGAAGAGGAACATCGACGTCTGCCTGAATAGAATGGGCATCTGCTCGAGCTTCTCTGGATCGACCTTACCGCCGACGAGACCGGCGATCAGGTTGCCAAGCGCCGCGGCCATGAACCAGACTCCCATCATCTGCCCCTTGAATTTGTACGGCGCGAGCTTGGTCATAGAGCTGAGTCCAACCGGACTGAGCGACAGCTCACCGATCGTCTGCAGGAAGTAACTGAAGACGAGCCACCACGGTGAGACGCGCACATTGCCGCCTCCGTTGATCACGATATTCGCGGCGATGAGCATCACCACAAACCCCAATCCAGCGAAGAGCAGTCCCCAGGCAAATTTCGCCACGCTCGATGGATCCTTTCCTCGCCTGCCCAGCGCGATCCAGACGACAGCGAAGACCGGCGCCAGCACAATCACAAATACCGAGTTGGCGGCCTGGAGCCAGAGGGTGGGCATCTCCCAGCCGAACACGACTCGATTGGTGTAATCGCGGGCGAAAAGATTGAGCGAAGTGGGGGCCTGCTCGAACGCCGACCAGAAGATCGCCGCGAAAATGAAGAGAAGGATGATGATGACGACGCGCTTCTTCTCCTCGATGGTCAGTCCGCCACCGACGAACAGATAGATGAAATACGCCAGCGCCGATCCGACAATCACGACGGTCATTTTCTGCGCCAGCGAAACGGGATTGATGTGAATAATCCCGCCCATCACGAGCGCGATCAGCAACACAATCACGCCGACTGCAATGGCGACAGACAGCTTGACCCCGCGGTGCTCGGCCGGATCAGTCGACGCCGGCGCCATGCCGATGTTGCCGAGAGTCTTACCCGCGCGCAGGCGGTAGGTAATAAGTCCGATGACCATTCCTACTCCCGCCGCGCCGAAGCCCAGGTGCCAACCCACCCGCTCACCCAGGTAACCGGTCACCAATGGAGCGACGAGCGCGCCGATGTTGATTCCCATGTAGAAAATCGAGAAGCCCGCATCGCGTCGCGAGCCACCCTCGGGATAGAGCTCGCCGACGATCGCCGAGATGTTCGGCTTGAGCAATCCGGTGCCGAGGACGATGAGGATCAGGCCGATGAAGAACGCGGAATGCGCGAAGATGATCGACAGCGCGATCGACAAGTGTCCAAGCGCGATGAGGATTCCACCGTACCAGATCGCGCGCCTCAATCCGAGAAGCCTGTCGGCGATCCACCCGCCCGGCAGCGACGCGAGGTACACGCACGCGGCGTAGATGCCGACGATGGAAGACGCTGTCTGCCGCTCGAA
>JALYKM010000069.1 GCA_030774785.1 Gemmatimonadota bacterium | reverse complement strand
CACGAATTCCCGGACGACGTCGCCCTGGCCCGACCGCCACGGACTCGCTGCGACCGAGTGACCGGTGGTGCGCGTGGGCCACAGACAGAAGCCGTCGTGATGCTTGGCCGTCAGGATGAGCGCTCGAGCGCCAGCATTTCGCGCGGCGCGAGCCCACTGACGGGAGTCCAGCGCCGAAGGCGAGAAGATCGAAGGGTCCTCATGCCCGTCGCCCCACTCGCGATCGGTGAAGGTATTCACACCGAAGTGCAGGAAGAGAGCGAGCTCGTCACGCTGCCAGGCAAGCTGCGACGGCGACGGACGCGGGCGAGACGGCGTCGGACGCGTTTGTGCGCGCGGCGGCAGCGAGCACGCGACAAATGCACTGGTAGTGACGTGGAGAAATGAGCGGCGGTTCATCGTATCTCAATCCGAAGGGCGTGTGCGAAGTTGCCCCAGCCGACGTCTAGGATCACCGTGCAAGAAATGCTTGCACCGCCGCGCCAATCATTGCTGGTTCACAGCCGAACACACCGTGTCCGCAGGAGCTGCGGACCGATAGAGTGTCGAGGCCAACGCGCCGTGCAAACGAGAGTGGTGGTCCAGCGGAGACAGTCCTATCGTCGGTTGAGTTGATGACGAGAAAACGGCCCTTCATACGTGCAGCGGCGGCAGCTGAGTCCGATCCGGGGCGCTTGTAAAAATCATACGCGAGCACCGCGCGCGCTTGCATCGCCAAATCGTCGAAATCGATCCGGTGCGACATTCCAGCAGCGGATTCTGCCAGGAGAGAGTCCGCTTCGCCGGGTAATCGTAGATTGATGGTTTCCTGCGTATCACTCACGAGTACCCCGACACCGGCGAGCAATCGCGCCACCGTATCTCGGGGGACGTGATATGTCTTGCCGACATCGATCAGCCTGACGATAGTGGTGAGCCACGCCCTGTCGTGTCGCGCTACCTGAGGTGTCCCAACGATAGAGACAAACCGATCAACAAAGTCGGGATGTGCCACAGCCCATTCGAACGCCTGAATTCCGCCCATCGACACCCCGACGACGGCACGGAGGTGATCGAGCTTCAAGACCTCTCGCGCGAGCCGATACTGGGTATAGACCATGTCTTGGATCGTTATCTGAGGCAGGGACCCGGCGGTAGTTGAGGGAGAAGACGAGACCCCGTCGGCGAGAGCGTCGACTACAACCACGTAATAGCGAGTCGTATCGATTATCCGACCGGGACCAAGAAGGCCGTTCCAGTCAGAGGATTTTCCCCCGAGCCAGGTAGGTACCAGAATCGCATTACCGGTGCGTTGCTGGCCGTACACTCGATACCCGACGCGACAACTTTCTAGTCTTGGGCCGCTTGGAAGCGAACATCGATGCAACTCCGCAGTCTGTGGTAGCGTCTGGCCGCTCAGACAATTCGCAAGAACCGTCGAGCCCAACACGAGGAACGCTGCGATGACGCGGATCATAATCCCTCCTTTCAGCGACGCCCGGACGAGTCCCGTTGCCAGCCTAACGCTAGCACCGTTGGGCCGCGGTTGCACGATCTCGGAGTCTTAAAGCCGAGGGGCTACTTGGTCAGCCGTGGCTTCACGCCGAAGCACGCTACGTCCCAATCAGCTGTTGTACGGCGCGATCTGCTTCCCGTATAGAGTTGCGATAATCGCTGGCACCGGCGAGATCGGTATTGGCGAAAGCGATTCGTCCGTGCGGCCGATCGCGCAGAATGTCTCGCGGCGCCGGCTTCCCGTTGACGCCGAAGAAGAAACCTGGTTGAGGGTTCACATATGCATGACCCCAGCGATTGAGAATGATCCCGGCGATGTCCCGGCGCGGATCGAAGCCGCCGGGCGCGAACATATCGCCGAGCTGCTCGCGGAACGCGCGCTCGTATTGCGCGAACGAAGTGCCGAGCAGCTGCGCGCGTCCTCGGCTCCCCTGCTCGGCGATCGGCAGTCCGGGCTGTGCGAACAGGACTTTGATAGTCAGCACCGTCGGTGAGTCGGGGCCGATGCTCGTTGGACTTTCACTTCCGACAATGGCCATCTTGCGCACGGAGAGGTAATCGCCGAGTCCTCCAAACCAGCGGCACCCCGACATTCCCATTTTGTAGAGCCAGCGCCAGTTGTGGACGGCAATGTTCGCCATCAGGCACGGCGATCGATAGAACTGCGCGTACGCTTCGCGATGGCTTGCCGGCAGGTCGTGGACGATGTGCTTGGTGCTCCAGCTGCCGCCCGCCATCATGACGGATCGCGCTCTGACTTTGTAGAGGTGGCCGCCTTTGACGTAGGTGATGACGACGTGCGGCGCGCTGGCCGGATCGCCTGCGTGCTCGACGCGGACGACTGTGGAATTAAGCCGAACCCGTGTCGATTGGCCGGCGCGATCGAGTGCGCGGAAGTTGACGCGATTCTGCCACACCGCGTCGACCGTGCGCGGACCGGCGAAGGCGTCGGGGACGAGCGTCTTCACCATCAATCGCGCGAACCCGCCGTTGCCGTCGGGGAACATCTGGTCGCCGAGCTCGTCGTCGCCGTCTTCCGGAAACTGGTTCTCGATCGCGTAGTTGCAGTACGCGGAGAGCACGTCGGGTCCGAGGCCGTAGCCGCCGCCCTCGACGGGGGAGAGGAAGTTGCGCACCGTCTCGCGACTGATCTGATGCCGCGCCATCAGATGATCTTCGAGCGTGATGGTGTCGAGCTGGCGCGAGATGGCGTCGCCTTCGGTCTTCGGTCCCGGCACGTCGACGCGGTTCGTCCCCCAGCGCAGCAGCTCCGCCTTTACGGCATCGCTCACCGGCGCGCCTTCGAGCTTCCGTCCCCACGGATCCATCACCCACACGCCGGGCCGCTTGCCGAACTGTGGGCCGAAGTAGAAACCGTAGTTCTTCGGCGTCTCGTACGGGCTGTGAGCGAGCGGCATCTCGGGCGAGGGTCCGCGCCAGGTCTGGTAGTTGAATGAGGAGCGATCCATTCCGATCATCTCGTAGAAGCGATCGGTGTAGCCGCCCTTCTGCGGCACGAGGAAGATGGCCGACCCCTGGTGCGCTGTTAGTCGCTGCCCACCAACGAGAAATTGGTTGCGCTTGGCCTCGCCACCGAAGATCGGGTGGTTGTCGATGACGAGGCAGCGGCCGCCTTTGTACTTCTGGAAGAAGGCCGCGGCGGCGAGTCCGCTGATTCCCCCGCCGACGGCGACGAGGTCGTAGATCTCGCCGGTATCCGTGGCGGTCGCGATGCGCTTTTCGAAGGCGCCATCCCGCATGGAGTGTCCGGCACTCAGTACGTCCCAGGTGTTGCCGTTCGAGTGACGGTAATCTCCGATGCCGCCGTAACCGTTGAAGGCATCTTCTGGCGAGATGGTTGGGGCTTCGTTGTGGAGGAGGAGGCCGGCGCCTGCCAGCAGGGCGCCATTCAGGAAGTCGCGGCGGGAGATCGGCTCGTTCATGCCAAACCGATCATCTCGATGGTTGTTTGGGGGACTGTATGGCGCGTTCTTCAGCGGCTTCTCCAAATTGGAAGCGGATTCACAAAATACGGAGCCCGGCATGCTTCAGAAAAGACGCGCGAGAAACTGCGGCTACCTAGTCGCGTGCGATGCGTGTTACCAGCTCGTTGCGATAGCGGGGTAGCTTATTCGATCGCGCCTACTTGAGAACGGTTGCTAGGAGCAGGAGGAAAGTGATGAGTGTATAAGCCGCTGTGGCGATGACGAGGCCTTTGTTCCATCGCAGAAGTGTGCGAGTCTGGGTTGATGCTTCATCGGATGCGGACCTAAGCGCTTCCTCGTGTGCTTTGAGTCTCACATTTAACTCGTCCAGTCGTTCTACAATCTGCTTCTTTGCTGTAAACGCTGTATCCGATAGTGCCCGCATAGCATCAGCGAGCTCAATCGTGCACCGAGCCGCAACAGCAGCCGCCGCTTGAACCTGCGGCTGCGATGCCATTGCACTGAACCCTTGGACTTGGCCAAGAAGGTCCTCAATCGACTGCGAGCGAAGATTATTGTAGGTCACCGGTTCCTCCGTTGGTTTGTAACGCGGCAGGCCGCTCGCCGCTGGCGCTCATGTAGAAGTTCATCGACCGGGACCTGGCAGACCAACAGTACCGGCAAAGCGCGGACGGTTCTCAGAAATATTGTGCTTCGGAGAGGGCTTCGAACTGTTGATTTCGTATCAATGACTGCCGTTTTCCTATCAGCTGTCTGAGAGCCGATACGTACCTCAACATGACGTTTTACCTGCTGACGGCACCTTTGCTCATGTACTCCCGGAATTCGTCTGCGGACATCTTATTGTGACGCGCGTCGTACGTAGCGCTAATACGATTATAGAACGACGTTTTCTGAAAGATCACGAAGGCGCCACCAAAATATCGGGAAACTACGCGAGAACCTTCCGGCAGACTTTTTTCCTCGTACTCGTTTTCGTCCCAGTGCCAACGCTCGACATAACCCACGTCGGGAATTTCTGTCACCTCTTCATCAAGGCCAAGCCCAGCCTCGTCATAAACTCCGGACGGATCAAGTGGTGCTGCCTCGAGTCTGAAGTAGTCCCATTGCGCGTCCGTACCGAATGACTCGAACAGCAACCGAGCCGGCCTCAAAACCACTGTCTGTCCTTCCGTGTCTAGCTCAATGCAACCTGGTTCCACGTCAGATCGTATCGCGCCGGTGAGATCCATGCCGCCGCCAGAAGGAAAAAAGAGGTGATTGAGACCGGTACGCTCTCCCAACAGACTTAGTATCTGCACTATGTCGTCAATATCCGTCCAGATCGCACGTTCGGGTCTGATGACTGGGAAGAGGCGCCGCTGCACGTCTATCCATTCCAGCGGGTTTCGTTCTTCCCAGCTATCGACAATGCGAAGCCATTCCTTAAGCCTAGCTTGAAACTCCGCCATCGTTGGCCTGCTGGTGGGCCGGTGGTCGGTAGCAGCTTTTAAAAGATTCTCGAGTGGCGCGAGATATTCATTCCGAATGTGTTGCCGTAACCCTATGGACGTATCGTCGTGATATTGTCCTTCGAAGCCTTGCTTGCGGCCGGTTAGGAACATCCAAAAAGTCTTCGCTAGCGAATACACATCTGCTGGCAATGCGTCCGCAGCGGGGCCAAGTTCTCTAATCTCGGGGGCCATAGCGACTCGAGGGCCGATTGCCTCGCGAGGTGCAGTCAGCTCCTGCTTGTCGGGATAATCGACGAGCCCAAAGTCAGCAATTGCTGGGCTGTTGCCGATCAACAGTAGGTTTGCTGGCTTGATGTCCCTGTGCGCGATTTTCTGCGCGTGAAGCGACGCGAGTGTTTCCGCAATCCGGACGAAGGCGCCGGAAATTGCTCGGGGATCCTTTGACGCGAACGCATCCCAAAGCGGTCTGCCCAGAGGCATCGAATACCAAGGTCGGTCCGTTTGCGGATCTTCGGGCAAGTGGGCCTCAAGAATCGGAACAACACCCGGAAGCTCGCACGTGCTCATAACAAAGACCTCGTCACGGAATCGAGCGTATGCAATCGGTTTCACTTTGTTAAGAATCTTGATAGCGACTTTCGAGTCCTTCGTGTCGCTTGCGGCCCAGACCTCTCCGTGCCCGCCGCGGCCAATACGATGACTTAGTACATGAGTACCAAGTTGCTGGCCCTTGTTAAGGGGTCGAATGAATTCCTCCGTAATGCCAAAGGGTACGACGCTTTTCCCGTGAGTCCTCAGCAGTGCCCAAGGTCGCGAGCTACTCTATGTTAAACGACATCCTATCGCGTTTCGAGGGACAAAGTCCCGCCTGGCACCATAGGGCGACGATTGCTGGTGCCTTAACGACAGAGTGAGAGTAGTTCATTCCTGCTTCGAGCTATTGATTCCTGAGTTCCGGCCAATCTTGCGCCTGGGGATCGCAAATCGGGCTCGCCCCGCTGCAAGTGCGTGCCGGGTTGCCGTGTACGCGCGTCAATAGCTCGATGACCGCGGTCCCGCCAGCAATTCATTCCGCTAATTCACCCCACACCCTACAGAGCTACGCGCGCCTAACCCTCGCGGCGGTCCTCGGCTTGCTCGCATTGCGGGCGTTCCGCGACGAGCTCGGCTACGTCCCGCTCCTGAGCGACATCGACCTCGCCATCCACGAGTTCGGGCACATGCTGTTCATGCCCTTCGGGATCCAGTTCCTCGGCTCGACCATGATGATCCTTGGCGGATCGCTCACCCAGGTGGCCTTTCCGCTCGTGTTCTTCGGATACTTCGTGCGGAAGCAGGACGACGGCCGGCGCCGCGACCTGTTCGCGGCCATGGTGTGCCTCTGGTGGTCCGGGATCAACCTGCTGAGCGTCGCGATCTACTGCGCCGACTCCCGCGCCGGCCAGCTCATGCTCCTCGACGGATCGACAGGCCAGGAGAGCGACGGGCACGACTGGAACAACCTGCTCACCCGCTGGGGACTGCTCGAGCACGACACGGCGATTGCGCGGTGGATGCGCATGATCGCGTGGCTGATGTGCGTGGGGAGTATCGTCATCGCGGTCTGGAGCGCGCTACAACAACCGCGCGAGCAACCAGTCG
>JALYKM010000068.1 GCA_030774785.1 Gemmatimonadota bacterium | reverse complement strand
CTCGCTGTCTTGTGCGCATTTGCGCTCTTGGCTGCCACTTTCGCTGTTTTGCGCTCCGCCTTCTCCGCACCGCGAGACTTGGTCTCCGACTTCGGGCGCGCGGCACGCGGCTTCTCTTCGACGGTGTCGAGCTCGTAACCCAGCGCGTTCGACTCGATCAGAACCACATCAGACCACAACACATGATAAGTCGAGACATCAGCGTAAGGCATCACGTGAGTCCGCTGCAGGTTGCGTCCGCTAAGGAATACGTTGTGCTTCGTGCCGTCGGTGAGAATCAGAACCTTTTTGCCCGTCACGCCGAGGGCGCCCAGAAGCGAAACAATCTGCCTGGTGCTCGGCTTGTCGTAATTGAAGTTGTCGATCACGATCAACGCATCCTCGCGGGCGCGCGCGTTGAGCGCGCTCTTGCGGGCGAGGACACGGATCTGACGCGGAACCGTCTGGTTGTAGTTGCGTCCGGTCGGACCGAACACGGTGCCGCCGCCGACGAAGTTCGGAGCGCGGCGCGAGCCCTGGCGGGCGCGGCCGGTTCCCTTCTGCTTCCACGGCTTCTGGTTTCCACCGGCCACGAGTCCGCGCGTCTTGGTGTACGCGAGCCCGAGACGCTGGTTCGCCAGATACGCCTTAACGGCCTGATGCATCACCGGCATGTTGACCGTGCCGTCGAACAGCTCGCCCGGAAGATCGACGCGCTCGCGCTCGGTGCCACCGGCGGTGTACGCGGCTGCCTTCAAGGTTGAATTCGTCGTTTCAGCCATGATTAACCCTGCTTCTTCACGAGAACGATCCCGTTGGTGGGACCGGCCACGGAGCCGCGGATGTAAATGAGGTTGCGAGCCGCATCGATGCGCTCGACATGCAGGTGTGTCTGGGTGTGGCGCTCCGCGCCGTAGTGCCCAGGCATCTTCTTGCCCTTGATGACACGCGACGGATCGGTACCGGGTCCGATGGAGCCGGGACGACGGTGCTTGGTGTTGCCGTGAGTATTGGGACCACCGGCGAATCCGTAGCGCTTCACGACGCCCTGGAATCCGCGGCCCTTCGAGGTACCGGTAACCTTCACCTGCTCGCCCGGAGCGAAGATCTCGACCGTCACCTTGTCTCCAAGATTGTAGGTCGGGATCTCCTTCTTGTTCTCTTTCAGCTGCGCGTCGTCGAGACGGAAGCTGCGGAGAACCTGCGGCGCAACGGTGAGACCCGCCTTCGCGGCATGGCCGACGACGGCCTTGTGGGCGCGACGACCGCGCGGGGTCCGCTCGCCCTTCTTCGACTCGCGAGCGTGACGCTGCTCACCATAGCCGAGCTCGACGGAATCGAAACCCACCTGGTCCTTTTTCAGAACCTTGACGACCGCGTTCGGAGTTGCCTCCACCACGGTGCAAGGAATCTGGTGTCCCTCTTCATTGAAGATCTGGGTCATGCCCAGCTTCCTGCCGATGATACCGATCATTGAATCCTCTATAGGTCCAGGTCGCTGACTACTCGACCTTGATCTCGACGTCGACGCCGGCGGGAAGATCGAGCTTGGTGAGAGCGTCCACGGTCGCAGCACGCGAGTCCAGGATGTCGATCAGCCGCTTGTGCGTCTTGAGCTCGAACTGCTCACGCGACTTCTTGTCGACGTGCGGCGAGCGGAGTACGGTCCACCGCTTCGTCTTGGTCGGCAAAGGAATCGGACCGCTGACCTGCGCACCGGTCTTCTCGGCCGTGCGAACAATGTCCGCCGAGGCCTGATCGAGGACGGCGTGGTCGAACGCCTTGAGCCGAATTCGAATTCTTCCTGCCATAACTTTCTCTCGCGTGTAAGTCGCCTTGACTACTTGAGGATCTTGGTTACTACGCCTGCGCCTACGGTGCGGCCGCCTTCTCTGATCGCGAACCGGAGTCCCTCGTCCATCGCGATCGGAGTTATGAGCTCGATCGTCATCTGCACGTTGTCCCCCGGCATCACCATCTCCATCCCTTCCGCAAGCTCGACTGAGCCAGTCACATCGGTCGTTCTGAAGAAGAACTGCGGCCTGTAACCCTTGAAGAAGGGCGTGTGACGACCGCCCTCTTCCTTGGTCAGCACGTAGACCTCGGCGTTGAACTTGGCGTGGGGCGTGATGCTCCCCGGCTTGGCCAACACCATCCCTCGCTCCACCTGCTCCTTGTCGATGCCCCGAAGAAGGAGTCCCACGTTGTCCCCTGCCTGGCCGTCGTCGAGCAACTTCCTGAACATCTCGACTCCAGTGATGACGGTCTTCTTGTCGGAGTTGAACCCAATGAGAGAGACTTCCTCGCCCACCTTGATCTTGCCCTTCTCGATGCGACCGGTAGCGACCGTGCCACGGCCAGTGATCGAGAACACGTCTTCCACGGGCATCAGGAACGGCTTGTCGGTCTCACGCTTGGGCTGCGGAATGTAGGTATCAAGAGCGTCCATCAGCTCGCCGATCTTCTTCCCGTGCTCACTGTTGGGGTCCCCACTCTCCAGAGCCTTTAGAGCACTTCCCTTGATGATCGGCGTGTCGTCCCCCGGGAAATCGTAGCTGCTCAAGAGCTCCCGCACTTCCAGCTCCACCAGTTCCAGCAACTCGGCGTCGTCCACCATGTCCACCTTGTTCATGAACACGATGATGTAGGGCACGTTCACCTGCTTGGCGAGCAGGATGTGCTCCCTCGTCTGGGGCATCGGGCCGTCCGCGGCCGACACGACCAGGATCGCCCCGTCCATCTGGGCCGCACCCGTGATCATGTTCTTCACGTAGTCGGCGTGTCCCGGGCAGTCCACGTGCGCGTAGTGACGCTTGTCACTCTCGTACTCCACGTGCGCGGTCGCGATCGTGATGCCTCGTTCTCTTTCCTCGGGCGCCTTGTCGATCTGATCGAACGCCACCGGAGAGGCCAGGCCCTTCTTGGCCTGGATCGCCGTAATGGCCGCCGTCAAGGTCGTCTTCCCGTGATCCACGTGGCCGATCGTCCCGACGTTCACGTGGGGCTTCGTACGCTCGAATTTGGCTTTGCTCATTTCTTCCTCAATTGCGTTTCGTTGTAGTACAAGCTCGCGATCGGGATTGAACCGATGACCTCACCCTTACCAAGGGTGTGCTCTACCAACTGAGCTACGCGAGCGGCTTCTCCGACCTCTGTTCTTCCCACCCGGCGGACATCCGCCATTTCCTGCATCCCTCGCGACTCTGCGCCGTTACACCAATTTCAGAGCGGGAGACGGGACTCGAACCCGCGACATCAAGCTTGGAAGGCTAGCGCTCTACCAACTGAGCTACTCCCGCGTACAGTCCCTCGAAACCCGTTTACTGCGGCACACCACGCACAAAAAAATCCACCCCTACATCCATGGTGGGGGAAGGATTCGAACCTTCGTAGGCGTTAGCCGGCAGATTTACAGTCTGCTCCCTTTGGCCGCTCGGGCACCCCACCGTTTTTTCGCTGCCGACCTGCCGCAAGCGGGCACCCGCAAGCGAGTCAGCAGAGCTGACGGGGAGAATCGAACTCCCAACCTGCTGATTACAAATCAGCTGCTCTGCCAATTGAGCTACGTCAGCAACAAACAGCGATTTTTCATCGCAAGCCTAGTAGAATAGCCAACTTAGGGTAGTGAGTCAACCCGAAGCAGCCCCGCCGCCAAGCGTCCGCATGCGCCCGGTCCCCGGCTTCCGAGATAAGAAGATTCCAACGCCGAGAGTGATGAAACCCGAGCAAACCACAATCAGACCGACGGGCCAAATCAATCGCACCAGGAGCTGCGTAACCGCTAGCGCAACTTCTTCCATTTCGTCCCCTGTGGGGTGTCTTCGATCGCAATTCCGCGACCCTCGATCTCGGCGCGGATCGTGTCGGCGCTGGCGAAATCTCGCTGCGCTCTCGCTTCCTTGCGCGCGTTCAAGCGCTCCTCCACCCAGCGCGCGAGCTCGGGATCCGGCCCAACAGCCTTCGGCACCACGTCGAGCACCGAATTGATACGCGCGAAAACCCCTCTTGCCTTTTCCAGCGCTCGCTTGTCGACACCGTTTCGGTCGAGCTCCGCGTTCGCCTTCCGCACAAACATGAAAAGTGCGCCGAGCGCTATCGGAGCATTCAGATCGTCGAACAGCGCTGCATTTACTTCGGCCTCCGTTTCCTCCGCGATCTTCTCCAGCTCCGGCGTCGCCGCCTTTGCTTGAGCGAGTCGTTCCGCGAAATCAGCAATCCGTCGAACGCCTTCGATCGACGCCTCGAGCGCGTCGCTCGACATGTTGAGCTGCTTCCGGTAGTGCGTCGAGAAGACGAAGTGACGGAACGCCGCCGCTGGGACGCCCTGATCGCGGAGATCCTGCACTGTCGAAACGTTTCCCAGGCGCTTCGCCATCTTGCTGCCGTCAGTGAGCAGAAACTCGCCGTGACACCAGAAGCGCGAGAACGGCTTCCCCGTTGCGCCCTCCGACTGGGCGATCTCGTCCTCGTGGTGTGGGAAGATCAGATCTATCCCGCCGCAATGGATGTCGAGCGTCTCGCCCAGGTATTTCATCGCCATCGCCGAGCACTCGAGATGCCAGCCGGGGCGCCCCCGTCCCCAGGGCGAATCCCACGCGGCTCCGCTTGCTTCGTCTTCAGGCTTCGCCGCTTTCCAGAGAGCAAAATCCTGCGCGTTCTCCTTGGAGTAGTCGTCCTGCATGACGCGGGCGCCTGCCTTCACTTCCCGAGTGTCGAGCCGCGATAGCTTGCCGTAGTCCTTGAACTTGTCGATGGCGAAGTAGACGGATGCGTCTTCGGCGAGGTAGGCGAGCTTTCTCTCTACCAGCCTCTCTACGATCCCGATCATTTCCGGGATGTGATCGGTCGCCTTGGGATACAGCTCCGCGTCCTGGATGCGCAGAAAAGCACGATCCTTATGGAACGTCTCCGCAACCGGAGGGGTCAGCTCGCCAATGCTTACGCCTCGCTCGCTCGCGGCCTTGATGATCTTGTCGTCGACATCGGTGAGATTCATCACCTGGAAAAGCTTCCAGCCACGCAGCGCGATCACACGGCGGAGCAGATCCTCGAACAGGAACGTCCGGAAATTTCCGAGGTGGGCCGGCTTGTAAACGGTGGGACCGCAGGCGTACATCCGAACCGTTTTACCATCTTCCGGCGTGAACGGCTCGATTTTGCGTGTGAGCGTGTTGTAGAGGCGGAATTCAGGGTCAGCCATTGGCGGAAGCTAGGCGGGCCCGTGTAGAGGGTCAACACGAACGCGCGCAGCTAAACTGTCGCTCGGGCCGGCCACCGAGACGGAAGTTTCATCCGGATCTGGCGGATTGACCTGATTACACGGATCGCTCCTAAGGGCGGAACGGCTCTTTCTTGCGAGGCCGGGATTTTTTGTTCACTACCGCTCGGGATGCATCAGTCGCCTATCGGAGCCGTACTGAGAAATAACAAAAAGCAAATCCGCGTAATCCGGTAAATCCGTTTCATCCGGATGAAACTTCCGTCTCGGTGGCCTGCCCGAGCGGCTCTTTGGGCAGGCGCTTTGCGCCAGGAATCCCTCCCGGCGAATGCCACTCTCAGCCCTGCTCGGCGACAAGGCGTGGCGGACTCGACGGCAGCTCGAACGATGGACGCTCCGGCGCTGGACTCGCGGCAAGCAGCTCTGGTCGTGATGTCACCACGCGCCCCTCGACGATTTTGATGATGCGCGCAGCAACTCGATGCACCTCCACTGGGTTGGGCGCAGCAAGAATGATCGTGATTCCGCGCCGGGAGAGTCGCGTGAGCAATGCAACGATGTCCCTGTCGAAGAGAAGGCCTTCACCACATAACGTCTCGTCGAGCAGCATTGCGCGGGGCGCGCCGATCAACGCCTGCGCCAGCCCAAGTCGCTGCATCATGCTCGGCGGCAGGCTGCTGACGCGCCTCGCTGCGTGGACGTGGAGCGAAACTTCCCTGAGCGCTGTCTCGACCTCCGATGAGCGGCTCGCTGAAGATAGATCGTGCAGCGTCGCGTAGTACTCCAGCGCCTCCCTCACCGACAGAAAAGAGTAGTAGGCGGCGTGTTGCGGAACGTAGGCAAGTCCGGGAGGCACGTGATGCGCGGTGATCTGCTCCCCGAACCAGGTGATCGTTCCCTCGTCGGCGCGAAGGAGGGCCGACAGGCAGAGCAGCAGGGTGGACTTCCCCGCCCCGGACCGCCCAACAATGCCTACGATCTCACCAGGCTCGACGTCGAGATCGACATCACGAAGCGCCGGAATGGAGACTGCGCGCCCTCTCGAGCCGGAGCGGTAAATCTTGCCGAGTCCTCGGACGCATACTGCCGAATGCATCGGAACGAACCCCTCGGAATAGTGTGCGGGAAGCTTCGTGTTTTGCCGAATGCAGTAGAGGATCGTTGCAAGGCCGCTGGAAGCATTGCATCGCGAGTTGGCGTGAAACTTTCATGAATCGCAGCACCTACCGGAGAGCAATCAAGATGAGACAAGCATTCAAGAAATCGCGCTCGATGCTGTTGATTGGACTGCCGGCGCTGCTGCTGGCATGCGGGGATTCGACGTCGCCGTCCGGAAATTCCGCGGCCGGCAACTACACCGCCATCTACTTCGTTACAACCGGGGGCGGTGGCCAGAGGAACGAGATTCAGGCGGGAAGCACTTTAATCCTCAATTTGAAAGCCGACGGGACGACGTCGGGACATCTCCATATCGCGGCATCGGGTGGAAGTCAGCCCTTTGAGGCCGACATGGCGGGGACATGGACGCAGAATGGAATGACAGTCGACATCTCACAAATCGCGGACACGTTCGTCGGGGACACGCTCTTCACGCTGGCACCGGATCCAAACGGTGGCTGGGATCTGGTGGGCGACGACGTTTTTTCCAACACCCGGGTTCAGGTCACGTTGAAGAGAGGCTGAAACAGCAGGCTGCGTCGGACTACGCCGTCTTTTTGACCGGCTTCTCTCTGACGCTGATCAGATCGGGTGCCGGGCCGGAAGGCACGATCACTCCACCGTCGGGAACCGGCACCCGCAGCACGAAGATCCGGTCGCGGGTGCTCTTCCTGAATCCCTTCCCCTCGTAGATGCGGTTGATGAGGATCCGTCGCACGACTACCATCACCGTGACGAGCGTTGGAAGGGCCACGACGAGACCCAGAGGACCGAGCAGCTTTCCGACCACCAGCACCGACGTGATGGTGAGAACCGGGGGCATGTCGATCTTCTTCGACATCACGAGCGGCGAGACGAGATTCCCCTCGATCAGGTGAATCACGACGCCGAGCGCCAGCACGTAGAGCGCGCGGGTACCGCCACCCGGCCCGCCGAGCACGAATAGCGCGGGCAGCGTCGTCGATAGGAGCGTCCCGAAGAACGGAACCACCGCCACGAGACCCGTGAATATTCCGAACGTTAGCCAGTAGGGAACGTCGAGCAGGTAGAGCCCCGCCGCGGTGAACGCCGCGAGAAGGGTCATCGTCAGAAGCTGGCCAACGATGTAGGCGCGAAGCGCATCGGCTAGATCGCGCAGCACGTCGCGCACGAGATCGCGATGAATCGGCGGGAACAGCGCAATGAGCCACTCCCTGTACACTCCGGGCTGGAGCGCGAGATAGATGCTCATCACCGCGACCGCGAAGCAGTCGATCATCACGTGCACGAGTGACAGCACCCTCGGCACCAGCAGCTGTGCCTGGCCGGCGAGCTGTTCGTACACCGCGCTGATGAGCGGATGCTCGCCCGGTTTCCAGACGTCGCGCATCGCCGGGAAGCGAGCGACGAAGTAGTCGATTCCGGTCTCCCACGTTTCGATGTACTTGGGCATCACGACGATCAGCGCCCGTGTCTGCTCGACGACCGGCGGGAGCAGGATCGCAAACAGGCCGAGCAGCGCCGCTGCCGTCCCGGCTACGGAAAGGAAAAACGCGAGCTTCGGCGGGACGTGACCCTTCTCGACGAAAAGGTCTCTCACCGCACCGAGGTAGAGCGAGATGAGGATCGCTATGAAGAGGAGGAGAAAGACGTCAGCTGTCGCTCCCAGCATCCAGAGGAGCAGCAGCGTCAGGATTACGCCGGTGAGAATCGGCGCAACTCTGACCCTCGGTGCGGCCGCGCTAGCCAACGCTACTTGTTCTCGTCGTGGATCTCTTCAACCTCGACGGATTCCTCTTCCGCCTGCCGACCCGCGCCGAGCGCCCTGTTGTTTGCCGACGTGCCGGCCGGGAGCACGCCCATCTTCTGCTTGAGCGCGATGAGCTGCATCTCGGCTGAGATGTTCGCTCCGCCCGCCTCGAGCTTCTTGAAGTCGTTTGCCAGCTTGTCGCCCGAGAATTCTTCATCGATCTCGGCGCTGGCTTTCACCTTGCGCTCGTTGCTCTCGATCTTCTCTTCCATCCGCGCGAATGCCTCGAACGCTGATTTCTCCGAGATGTGTGACATCGTCTCGTTGATGCGCTTCTGCGCTTCGGTTCGGCGCTGTTTGGCGAGCAGAAGATTCTTTTTGCGATTTGCCTCTTCGATGTTGTCGTTGAGGCTGCGCAACGAGTCCTTGAGGCGGTCGGTCTCCTGCTTGTGCGCTTGCCACGTCAGTTGCATCTGCTCGCCACGCGAGATGTGCTCGGTGCGCCGCATCAACGCCTGTTTGGCGAGCTCGTCCTGGTTCTGCTGCACCGCGAGCATGGCTCTCCGCTCCCAGTCTTCCGCCTCCTTCAGCTCCTGCTTCGTCTGATCCTGAAGGCGCTTCTCGTCGGCGATGGCGGCAGCGACCTGCTGCTTCGCTTTGACCAGCTGCGAGCGCATGTCGAGAATGATCTGGTTCAGCATCTTCTCGGGCTGCTCGAATTCCGAGATCACCGCGTTGACGTTGGACCGGAACAGCATTGCTATGCGATCGAAGATATTCATGGTGAATGGGTTGAATGGCTCAACTACAACTGCAACTGAGGACTGCCAGGCTGCGAGCTGCCAGCTTGAAGCTGCCCGCCACCAGCCTCACTACGTCGGGACGTTACCAGCGCGGGTCAGGGCACAGACAACTGCCTTTGCCGTCACGCCACTAGTGCCGTCCCGATGTCTGCAGCTAACAGCGGACAGCTGCGCCTCTGGCAGCGGGCAGCCCGTTCTTTTGCAGTTCTCACCGAAGCTATTCATCGAAATTGGATCCCTACGCGCCAAGAGGCGAAGTTACAGCCTTCCCCCCTTCTTAACTAGCTGACGGTCACCCTTCGGACCGCTTGATCTGGTACAGCCGTTCCTTTGCCAGCCGCCGTCCCGTCGGAGTCGCGGCCAGTCCACCTCCCGCGGTCTCCCGATAGCGGACATCCATCTCGCGTCCTATCTCGCCCATCACGTCAATCACCTCGTCCACGGGAATGGCGAAGGTGATTCCCGCCATTGCCATCTCGATCCCCGCCAGCGCGATCGCCGAGCCGGTGGCGTTGCGGAACACGCATGGCAACTCGACGAGTCCACCCAACGGATCGCAGACCAGTCCCAGCATTCCCTGCATCGTGAGCGCGACCGCGTGTCCTACCTGCGACGGCGTTCCACCCAGCATCTCCGTTGCCGCACCCGCCGCCATTCCGGCTGCCGCTCCGGTTTCCGCCTGACACCCGCCTTCAGCGCCCGACAGCGACGCACGCTCGGCGATAACCGCGCCGATGAGTCCCGCGGTCGCCAGACCATCGACGACCTTTTCATCCGGCACCGACCGCGCTTTCGCGAGCCCGGTCAGAATCGCCGGCAGAACTCCCGCTCCACCGGCGGTTGGCGCCGCCACTATCACTCCCATTGCCGCATTGACTTCTTGCACCGCCAGCGCCCGGGTGAGAATGTCGCGGAATGGAGTCTGCGCGAGCGGACCGTTCGGATTGTTCCGCAGCTTCGCGGCGTCGCCGCCAACCAGTCCGGACGCCGAGTATAAATCACCGACCAGTCCCTTCTCGATCGCGCCGCGCATGACATCGAGGGCCCGTTGCAGCACCGCCCGAATCTCGTCCACCGGCCGGCCCTGATCGCGAGCCTCCGTCGTGAGCGCCATGTGCGCCAGCGACTTCTTTTCCCGTTCAGCGTCATTGATCGCGTCAGCGAGCGCCTTGTACACTCAGCCCCCGCTCACCTTGTCGAGGCGGCGCGTCCACCGAACCCAGTCGAGCGCTCTCAATTCTTCGCCCGCTTTTTTGTCCGGCTCCTCGTCGCACTCGATCACCATGAATGCGTCGCCGCCCCTTTCCTTTCTCGTCAGCCTCAGCGTAGCAATGTTGATGTCGTGCTCGGCCAGGATCCCCGTGATTCTGGCGATCGAGCCCTTCCTATCCTCAGCTACGAGAACAATGGTGTGTAAGTTTCCGGTCACTTCGACGGGGTAGCCGTCGATCTCCTGTACGAGGATCCGGCCCGCGCCGAGAGAGGAGCCGAGCATGCTGGCCTTGTTGCCATCCAGCTCGACGAAGATGCGCACCGTGTTCGGATGCGCGGCGTCGGCTATGGTCGTCTTCTCGAACTTGTAGTCGAGCCCTTCCCGCTCTGCGATCTGGAGCGCCTCACGAAGCCTCTCATCGTCGGGGCGGAAGCCGAGGAGCCCACCGACCAGCGCCTTGTCGGTGCCGTGTCCTTCGCCGGTCCGCGCAAAGGAGCCATGAAGCTGGAGAAGTCCGCTCTGTGGAGTTCCGCCGACGAGACAGCGCGCGAGCAGTCCCAGCCGGCACGCGCCAGCGGTGTGTGAGGAGGAGGGCCCCACCATCACGGGACCGATTATGTCCAGTAGAGAGACCATGCAACAAAATACGGTGCGTCGTGGCGTTCGGGGGAACGACGACAGAAAAGCAGAGCCGCCAGCTAACCGTTGCCCGTTGCCCGTTGCCCGTTAGCCGATTGTCCGATTCGGGTAACCGGTAACGGGTAACGCGTAACGGGTAGCGGGTAGCTTTTTTGCCTTCTCTGTTTCACCCCGCCTTGAGCTTCTTCCTCTTCCTTCCCAGCATCGTCCGCAAGTACTGGCCGGTGTACGACTCCTTCACATCCGCCACGTCCTCTGGTGGCCCCGCCGCGACGACATCGCCGCCGCGGAGCCCACCCTCGGGACCGAGATCGATGATCCAGTCGGCGGTCTTGATGACATCCAGGTTGTGCTCAATGACGAGCACTGTGTTCCCCCGGTCAACAAGCCGGTGCAGCACACTCATCAGCATGCGCACGTCCTCGAAATGGAGACCGGTCGTCGGCTCGTCAAGGATATAGAAGGTTCGACCCGTGTCGCGCTTCGAGAGCTCGGCGGCGAGCTTGACGCGCTGCGCCTCTCCGCCGGACAGCGTCGTTGCCGACTGTCCGAGGTGAATGTAGCCGAGCCCGACGTCGAAGAGCGTCTGGAGCTTCTGGCGTACCCGCGGCTGATTCTCGAAGAAAGTCAGAGCGTCTTCCACCGTCTGCTCCAGCACGTCCGCGATGCTGAGACCGCGGAAGCGGACTTCCAATGTCTCGCGGTTGTAGCGCTTTCCCTTGCAGACGTCGCACGGAACGTAGACGTCGGGCAGGAAGTGCATCTCGATCTTGACGAGGCCATCCCCCTCGCACGCCTCACAGCGTCCGCCCTTCACGTTGAAGGAAAACCTTCCCGGGCCGTATCCCCGAATCTTCGCTTCGGGCAGCTCGGCGAACAGCTCGCGGATCGGCGTGAATAGTCCCGTATAGGTCGCCGGGTTCGAGCGGGGCGTGCGGCCGATTGGGCTCTGATCGATGTCGATGACCTTGTCGAGGTGCTCGAAGCCGGTGATGCGCGTGTGCGCTCCCGCTATGACCCGAGCGCGGTAGAAATGCCTCGCCATCGCGCGGTGAAGGATGTCTTCGATGAGCGTGGACTTGCCGCTGCCCGACACACCCGTCACCGCCACGAAGAGTCCAAGCGGTATCTCGACGTCGAGGTTGCGCAGGTTGTGCTCGCGCGCACCCTCGATGCGAATGACGCGATTGGGGTTCATGTGACGGCGAACTTCCGGAATTGGGATCTCGAGCTCGCCGCGCAGATAGCGGCCAGTGATCGACTCCGGGTTGTCGCGCACCTGGTCCACGGTGCCCTCGGCGATGACGAGCCCGCCGTGCTTGCCCGCGCCCGGACCGAGATCGATCAGATGATCGGCGGCCTGCATCGTCTCCTCGTCGTGCTCGACGACGATGACGGTGTTGCCGAGATCGCGGAGCTGGCGAAGAGTGTTGAGCAGGCGCGCGTTGTCACGCTGGTGCAAGCCGATCGAGGGCTCGTCGAGGATGTAGAGCACGCCCACGAGCCGGGAGCCGATCTGAGTCGCCAGACGGATGCGCTGTGCTTCACCACCCGATAGCGATTCCGCGGAACGTCCGAGTGTCAGATACTCGAGGCCGACGTCGTTGAGGAACCGCAGCCGCTCGCGCACTTCTTTCAGGATCGGCGCGGCGATTTCGGGGTCGAGGCCAGGCTTGCCGTTGCTTCGCACGGGAACGCTCTCGAAGAACTCGAGCGCGTCCGTAATCGAGAGTTGGACTAGATCGCCGATGTTCTGTCCGGCGAGGGTGACCGCCAGCGATTCCGGCTTGAGTCTCCGGCCACTGCAGGTCGTGCACGCGCGCGGCTGCATGTACTGCTCGAGCTCCAACCGAACTGAATCGGATTCGGTCTCGTCGTAGCGGCGCTGGATGTTGGAGAGGATTCCTTCCCAATTGGTGCCCGAGTTGTCAGTGCGGTGTCCCCCTTTGCCTCCCGTACCATAGAGAAGCTTCTCCTGGGCTTCGAGAGCCAGTTTCCCCCATGGAGTGTTGAGGTTGAATCCGAACTGCTTGGCCAGCCCGGGAAGAATCACCTTTTTCAGGTAGCCGTCGGGCTCGCCCCACGGCAGCACGACGCCCTCGAGGATGCTGATGCTTGGGTCGCCGAGTATTAGCTCTTCGCTCACCTCGCGGCGGGAGCCGAGTCCGCCGCATGCGGGGCAGGCGCCGAAGGGCGAATTGAACGAGAAGTGCCGTGGCTCGAGCTCGGGCAGTGAGATCCCGCACTCCGGGCAGCCGTATTTCTCGGAGAAGAGGTGGATGCTGCGGTCGTCTGCGCGCTGAACTTCGACGAGGCCCTCGGCCAGCTTGAGCGCGGTCTCGACCGAATCGTTCAATCGTCCGCGATCCTCGGGGCGCACGACCAAACGGTCGACGACGACCGAGATCGTGTGGTTCATGCGCCGATTGAGCTTGGGCGGATCGGCGACCTCGATCAGCTCGCCGTCGACGACAGCGCGCACGAATCCCTGCTTACGCGCGGCCTCGAACAGCTCGCGGAATTCTCCTTTGCGGCCACGTACGAGGGGCGCGAGGATCTCGATCTTCGATCCCTCGGGCCAGGTGAGCATCGAATCGGCGATCTGTCCCGCGCTCTGACGCTCGACCAGGCGCCCACAGTTGGGGCAGTGGGGAGTTCCGGCGCGGGCATACAGGAGGCGCAGGTAATCGTAGATTTCCGTCACGGTCCCGACTGTCGATCTCGGGTTGTGACCGGCGGATTTCTGCTCAATGGAAATCGCGGGCGACAGCCCTTCTATGGAATCAACGTCGGGCTTTTCCATGAGGCCGAGGAACTGCCGCGCGTAGGCGGAGAGCGACTCGACGTAGCGGCGCTGTCCTTCAGCATATATGGTATCGAAGGCGAGCGACGATTTCCCCGATCCCGACAGTCCGGTGATAACCGTCAGGCGGTCGCGGGGTATGGTAACATCGATGTTGCGGAGATTGTGCTCGCGGGCGCCGCGTACTATCAGTGATTCTTCCGGCATAGCCTTGTAAAATCGCGGGTTACACGGCCAGACTCAAGCTGGCCCCTATCGACCGGCACAAGGCCGGGCGGCGCCAGCCGCCATGGCTCAGGCGTCCATTTTGCACGGAGAGGGCGACATGCCCGTTATAAAGCAGGTTATCGACGTCATAACGATGAAGTCAGAGAAACCCATGCGGCGCCTGTTGGCGTACTATGGGATCCTGGCGGTGGTCGTTCTCGTGCTCGCGTACTTCTTCCCCGGAGTTGTCCAGCGGCTCGCCGCCAAAGGCCTGGGCGAGGTGTCGGAGGGTCCGACGGTTCTGACGGATGCGCTGAACGCAAGTCCCACCGCAGCCATGAGCTTTGGGCCCGGGTCTCTGGGCGACCTCGCGATAACGACGGTGCTCATTCTTCTCGGGACGCTGGCACTGATGCTTCCGGTGACCTGGGTCTACATGTCCGCGCGGCCGATTCCGGGACACAACCAGGCCATTGTACAAACGCTGATCTTCCTGCCGCTGGTCGTCGCGGGCATCGTGTTCATCATTCAGAACAGCCTCGCACTGGCGTTCAGCCTTGCCGGCGTCATGGCCGCGGTGCGATTCCGCACCACACTGCGGGACACCCGGGACGTCGTCTACATATTCCTGAGCATCGTGGTCGGGTTTGCCGCCGGCGTACAATCTCTCGCGGTAGGGGCGCTGATCTCCATCGTTTTCAATCTCATTCATCTCGTCACCTGGCGATACGACTACGGCCGGAATGCTCTGACGCCATCGGCGTCCTCACAGTGGGCAGGGCCGCTCCAAACGCTGGCCAGCCCGACGGGAGATCATGAGATCCCCGATCGAGACCTGGTGCTTTCACTCACTCCGGAGAAGGCCGACGCGCTCGCGGAACGCTTCGGAAGGGTGAGTGACGTCCTCGGCAAAAAGAAGAGCAAACCGCGCTACACGTCTATACTGACCATTACCACTTATCACGTGCCCGAGGTACAGGCGCACCTGGAGCGGGTGCTCGACAAGATGACGAAGCGGTGGAACCTCGATGAAGTCGTCACTAACACCGGCAGGCCTTCCGAGATCTACTATCTCATTCGTCTGAAAAAGTCCGTTCCGCGAGACGACCTGCTCACCGCCGTCCATCAGGGTGCCGACGGCATGATTGACTCGGCCAATCTCGAAACCGGCGGATCTGTCGAGGACAAAGACGGTGTAAAGGCATGACGATCGCGCGCGGCCTCGCATTGCTTGTCAGCGTGCTGCCGTGCGTTGCAGCCTGTCGCCAGACACCGGAGGCGAAAGCGGCGCAGACGCGCGCGGTCGAAGCAACCCGGATGCAGCAGTTGGCGCGTCGAATCGCAATGGCCGACGCAAATCCGACGAAACCCGTGCCGCTGGCGATGTGGATGATGCCACCCGAGCTGCGCGAGATCTCCGGCCTTGCACTGACGCCAAGTGGCCATGTTCTCGCGCACGACGACGAAGTCGGCAGGGTCTACGAGATTGACCCGAAAACCGGGATCATCCTCAAGGGGTTCACGCTGAGCGGCGATCCTCACGGCGACTTCGAAGCGATTACGAGCGTCGGAACGGACATCTACCTGCTCGAGAGCGACGGCAAGCTCTTCAAGTTCAAAGAGGGAGCCGATGGCGAGCATGTGCCCTATACGAAGTACGATACGCGACTGGGCCACGAATGCCAATTCGAGAGTTTGGCGTTCGAGCCCGACAGCTCGCGGCTTCTCCTCGCATGCAAGAAGGTTTCAACGAAGAGCCTGAGCCATCAGCTTGTGATCTACCGCTTACCGCTGCCGATAACGGACTCCTCGAGCATGTCCATGCTCACGATCCCCATAGCGGAAGTGATCGGATCGAACCGCTGGAAGCATTTCCAGCCGTCCGATATTGCGATCGATCCCACAACGGGGAACTACGTGCTGGTCGCGTCGCAGGAAAAAGCGCTCGCCGTGATCACGCCTGACGGCGAGGTGGTGCGCTCCGAGCCGCTTCCCGGAGATCATAACCAGGCTGAAGGCGTGGCGATCACGAGGGACAGCCTTCTCATCGTGAGCGACGAAGCCACGCACAAGCCGGCGGCGATCACGCTCTACCGCTGGCGGCCGTAATGCACGGCCGAAGACAACTGGCCGCGAGCATGGCCTCGCCTCTGTGTCGTGTCGCATTCGCTCTGGCAATGATGGTGGTAGCGGTCCCGCCATCGGAAGCATGCGGGCAAAACGGCGCGACACAGAAAATCGGCACCGACAGCGTTGTCGTCGTGGCGGGCGACATCTATCGCGCCGGCCGTCTTCGTCGGTTTTTTCTGGGTGACAACTACCGCGACGCCTGGACGACTCCGATCAAGGTCCCGGTCCTCGACCTGAGAAATTTTCGGGGCGGTCTGCGGCCACTCAAGGAAGGAGGCGGGCAACAAACCAAATCGCTCCGAATGGTTGCGGCCGACAGCACGGAGTACGTCTTCCGCTCGGTGCGGAAAGTATTCAGCATCCTCCCCGATCAGTACAAGGGAACCATCATCTGGTACATCGTCCGCGACGAGGGAAGCGCATCGCATCCGCTGGGGGCGATCGCAGCGGCTCCCATGCTCGACGCGGCGGGAGTGCTTCATCCGACTCCGGCCGTCGCTGTCATGCCCGACGATTCCGTCCTGGGTGAGTTCCGAAAGGAGTATGCGGGTATGCTAGGCACAATCGAGGATTATCCTGACACCCCGAAAAACGCTCCCGCATTCGCGGGTGCTGACAAGATCATTGACAGCGACACACTGCTCGAGCGAATCAATACCGACCCGCAGAATCAGGTCGATGCACGTGCGCTCCTTACCGCGCGCCTGATGGATCTACTGCTCGGCGACAACGACCGTCATCCAGACCAATGGAAGTGGGCGCGTCTTGGAAAGAAGGATGAGGCACCTTGGGAGCCGATCCCTCGCGACCGCGACAAGGTGTTCGTCTCGTATGAGGGGCTGCTGCTCGATATCGCGCGGCACGCAGAGCCGAGTCTGGTCACCTTCCGTAGCAAGTATTCTGATCCGACCGCGCAGTTCGCTAACGCCGGCGAATTCGACCGCCGACTGCTTGGAACCTTGGACAAGGCGGCCTGGGATTCGGTCGCCACCAGCCTGATCCAAAGAATTACCGATGGAGTCATCGACACCGCGGTGCGGGCGATGCCGCCCGAGTATGCGAGCACCTCGCGCGAGATTGCCGCCAAGCTCAAGGGGCGGCGGAACGGCCTGCGCGGCGCGGCCGATCGGTACTATCGCGAGCTATCGAACGTTGCTGACATCCACGGTACAGATGCCGACGATCAAGCAACCGTCGTCCGTTCCGGCGATGGGATCGTGGACGTTCGCATCCAGTCGGGAACGGGCGCTCCCTACTTCGCGCGGCGGTTCGACGTCGGAGAAACGAAGGAGATCCGCATCTACCTGCACGACGGCAATGACCGGGCGACCGTCGAAGGCAGTGTGCGACGGAGTATCCCGGTGAGGATCATCGGTGGCAACGGCAACAACAACTTTGTCGACCTTTCGACCGTCGGCGGCAAGAGAAATCCGACGCGTTTCTACGACGTTGGAACAGTACAGCACGTGAAGTACGCGCGTGACACCGTCGATGAGAGGCACAATGCCAACGACGCATTCAACCACTACTTCAACCGCCGCCCGTGGGTGCGCGCCTACAGAAAACTGATACCTCCCCTAAAGGACCGTGGCTCCGCTATTCGTCCCGTACCAGGGCTGCATTCTCAACGCGGACTCGGGATTTATCCTGTAATCGGTCTGGCGCGGTACGTATACGGCTTCCGCACCGTTCCGTATTCAAGCATGATGGAAGCAGATCTCGCGTATTCAGCCGCGAGCAATCGCCTCCGGATTCGCAGCGCACTGGACAAGCGATTCGAAGGATCCGACGTGCACGTTCCGGTGACGGCGGCAATGTCACAGTTCGAGGTCCTACAGTTCCACGGCTTCGGCAATGATGTTCCCGATCTGCGCGGACGTTTTTACGACGTGAGACAGAGGCAGTGGCAGCTGCATCCGGCGGTGGGCCTCTCGCTCAGTCCGGTCAGCGAGATCTCCCTGGGGCCGATCGTTCGGTACACCGTCACCGATAGCCTGAGCAACCGATTCATTGCGCAGCAGCAGGCGTACGGCTTTACTCGGTTTGGGCAGGCGGGACTGCGGCTCAAGATGCACTACGACACTCGTTACATCGCGGACACTTTGAAACCGCGCGCGGTGCTCAACGTCACAGGGAGCGGATACCCCGGATTCTGGGACGTTGCGAAACCCTACGAATCGGTTGATGCATGGGCTGCAGCCTTTTTCACATTGCCAGTGCCGAAGAAGCCAGTGCTGGCGTTCCGCGCCGGCGGCAAGAAACTGTGGGGGAGTTTTCCCTTTTTCGACGCCGCGTTTCTCGGCGGATCGGAAACGTTCAGGACCGAAGAGCGCCAGAGGTACGCGGGAGACGCCTCGCTTTATGGCAGCACGGAGCTGCGGGTTCCAATCGCGAAGTTCCCCTTCATCCTTCCGCTAGATGTTGGCGTCCTGGGATTCATGGACGCGGGGCGAGTTTACGTGAACGGCGACTCGCCGGGCGGATGGCACACGGCCGCGGGCGGAGGATTCTGGGTTGGATTCCTCGATCCGGGCAAGAGCGTCAATGTCCTCTTCACGAATCAGCGGCAGCGGCGAGTAACGACCAGTATCGGATTTGCTTTCTGAGCTAAGGTGCGAACGAGCCACTCGGGCAGGCATCTATGGGGAAGGGTCACTAACGGCCGCTCGGGCTGGCTACCATGACGAAGGGGTTACAAAAGAAGACTTCCGCGTTCATCCGCTCCTTCCGCGTGGTCCGCGTCGAACCTTCCGTCATTGTGACTAGCCCGGTCGGCTTTTCAATCAACTGTGCATTTATGCCTGAGCGACCCGTTCGCGATCGTCTGGTGCGGGGACTTGGAAAGTTGTCGCGGTGCATCGCATTGTCCGGTCTTATAGTCGGCTGCTCGCGGGACGAGCCCCCTACGCCGACGCCGCCCGGTGGCTCTCCGAACGAAATAGTGTTGCCTGGTGCGCCAGTGATGATCGGCGCCGGCGACATTGCGGTATGCGGGACCAGCGGAGATGAGGCAACCGCAAAAATCGTCGACAGCGTGCTGACGGCCGACAGCGCGGCAACAGTGCAAAGTGTGGTGTTCACGCTCGGCGACAACGCCTATCCATCCGGTTCGGGCGGAGTGGACAACGATTTTCCGCGCTGTTTTTCTCCGTCGTGGGGCGGCAGACGCATCATGAACGTCATTCGCCCTGCTCCCGGGAATCACGATTACGACAGCGGGAGTGGCGCGCCGTACTTCGCGTACTTCGGCGAGCGCGCCGGCCTTCCCGGAAAGGGCTACTACAGTTACGACGTCGGCGAATGGCACGTGATCTCACTCAACAGCGAGCTCTACTTCGGGCGCGCGAATCCTTCCGAGGCGCGAGAGCAGGAAGACTGGCTGCGGAGAGATCTGGAGGATCACCGCAATCTGTGCGCGCTGGCGTATTTTCACCGCCCCCTTTTTAGCTCCGGCGATCACGGAGGGACGCAGGACGTGCAGCCCCTCTGGCGCATGTTATACGAAGGAGGCGTCGATGTCGTACTTAACGGACACGAGCACAATTACGAGCGATTCCTACCGCAGACACCCGCCGGCGTTGCCGACTCCGCGAAGGGCATCGAACAGATCGTCGCCGGAACCGGAGGCGCTGCGCTGCGCGGTGTGCGCTACCCGCTTGCCCGCAACTCCCTCGTTCAGATACACGGACGCTTCGGGGTTCTGAAGTTGTCGCTTGGCGCCGGCGAGTATCGTCATGCATTTCTGGACGCCGATGGTCGAGTGTGGGATGCCGCCGGTCGAAAGTGCCATTAGACGGCTGGCGGCATTAGAGTATCGCTTAGCTGCTGTCCCATACACCTTTGACTTATGGCTACGTCGCCCAATGCATATCTGACTGTTAGCAGCACCGGCGCTCCCCAGCTGAGGAACGATTCGGATATCCGCATCTCCGCTATCGACATTGGCTCGAATTCGATCCGGCAGACGATTGCGGACGTCTCACCCACAGGCATCATCCGAGTGGTAGACGAAATGAAGGCGGCGCCGAGATTGGGTGCCGGTCTCTACGAAAGAGGATCGCTCAGCGAGATCGCGGTTCAAAACGCTCTGATCACGCTCAGCCGGATGGGAACGCTCGCAAGCCAGCTGGGGGTAAAGCGCACTGAGGTTGTCGCGACCAGTGCCGTGCGCGACGCCAGCAATGGAGAGCAATTTCTCAAGCTCGTGCGGGCGGAAACGGGGCTGGAAGTGAAAGTTCTGCGCGGCGAGGACGAGGCACGTCTCAGCCTCCGGAGTGCGCTCGCGCATTTCGACCTTGGAATCGGCCGCGCTGTAGTCATGGATATCGGTGGCGGCTCGCTCGAGCTCGCGTTGAGCGCGGACGGGCTTGTGGACCGCCTGATCTCACTGCCGTTCGGCGCAATCCGCATGACCGAGGAGTACCTCGGCCCTCAAGGCAAGAAGAAAGGAATGCGCAAGCTCCGAAAGGAAGTCCGGCGCGAGCTGCGCCGCACCGTTTCGGCGCGTCATTGGCATGCGTCGCAAATCATTTGCTCCGGCGGCACCTTCACAAGCCTTGCCGCGATTTATCTCGCGCGGACCGGGATCGAAAACGCGAAGACCGTTCACGGAACTGTCATTCCCCGCGTCGAGCTGGAACACATCGTCGACATGCTCCACAGCATGCCGCTGGCGGAGCGACAGAATGTGCCGGGACTCAGCGCGGTGAGAAGCGACATAATCGTCGGCGGATTGGCCGTCGCGGCGGAGGTAGCAGCGCGACTCGAGGCCAGAGAGCTGGTGGTTTCAGCCTACGGCATTCGCGAAGGCATTCTACTGGAAAGTGCGCACGTCGCTCCTACTCTTGCGGACCCGGGAGAAGCGCGAGAGCGGTCGGTGCGAGAGTTGGCCGAGCGGTCCCACTATGAGGAGCCGCACTCCAGACATGTGCAGCAGCTCGCTCTTCAACTCTTTGACTCCATTGGTCAGCGGCTAGGATGCACTCCCGATGAACGAAGGTTGCTGTCGGACGCTGCCCTTCTACACGACATCGGATATCACATCAGCTACGACAAGCACAACAAGCATTCCTATCATCTCATCGAGCACGCGGAGCTGCTGGGGATGACTCCCGCGGAGCAAATAGTAGTGGCGAATGTCGCCCGTTATCATCGCGGCGCCGAGCCGAAGAAGAAGCACGCCAACTACGGCGGGCTGGAGCGGTCGATGCGGGAAACGATCAAGAGGCTGACGGCCATCCTCCGCGTTGCTGACGGATTCGACAGGGGGCACTCGGGCGCAGTGGCCGAAATAAAAGTGCGGTGGATGGAAAGGGCGTTACGCCTCACCGCGGTGCCGAGCCGCCAGAGCAACAATCTGCGGCTGGAATTATGGGGGGCGAGCCGCAAATCGAACCTGCTTTCGGAAGTTGCTGGCGTTCCCGTGGAAATCGTAGCGCCGGACGGCTCGGTGACGACTTACGACGATGAGGTAGGCGCGGCCGACTGACGTCCGGCTGGACGCTCGGAGCGCGGTCCTTCCCCATTCTCGCTGCCGGGCGGCAGCGCCTGAAGTCCCCAGGAGTTGGTCAGAAAACGCTCGTGCGCTGACACGATGGCCCGTGACCCCGGTTTTCTCTGAACGTAAGTACCGTCGGGATGTAGATCCCACGCCAGTCTGTTGTCGGCAAGGCACGTCTCCAGTAGCGCGCAGACCCGCGGATGTATGCTCCGATCCTCGATTGGAGCAACGACTTCGACGCGCCGATCGAAATTTCGCGGCATCCAGTCCGCCGAGCCGAAATAGAGCTCCTCCTTTCCGTTATTCGCGAAATAGAAGATCCGCGAATGCTCCAGAAAACGTCCCACGATGCTGATGACCCTGATCCGGTCGCTGATTCCCTCAATTCCGGGTCTGAGACAGCAGATCCCGCGAACGATCAGATCGATCTCCACTCCAGCCTGAGATGCCTGATACAGGTGCTGGATGATGTCGGGGTCCACCAGCGAGTTCATTTTCGCGATGATTCGTGCAGGCTTCCCCGCCTTGGCGTACTCGGCTTCCCTGTCGACCATTTCGGTGAATAGCACCCGCATGTTGTTCGGGGCGACGAGGAGATTCCGGTAGGAGTTCTGGCGCGAGAAGCCGGTCAGCGAGTTGAACAGGTCAGTCAGATCCGCGCCAATCGACGGACTGCTCGTAAGCAGACCGAGGTCGGTGTAGACGCGCGCGGTATTCGAGTTGTAGTTGCCGGTCCCAATGTGCGAGTACCTGCGGATGCCGTCGGGCTCTCGCCGGACGACCAGAACTGTTTTCGTGTGCGTCTTCAGACCAGGCAGCCCATAGGCGACATGCACTCCGAATCCTTCGAGCGTCCGTGCCCAGGTGATGTTGTTGACTTCGTCGAACCGAGCCTGCAGCTCGATCAGGACAGCCACCTGCTTGCCACGCTGAGCCGCCTCCGTCAACGCGCGCACGATTGCCGTGTCGCCCGAAGTGCGGTACAGCGTCATCTTGATCGCGAGCACGTCTGGGTCGATCGCCGCGGATGTCAGGAAATGCTCGACCGAAGCAGTGAACGACTCGTACGGATGATGCAGGAGAATGTCGTTCTCGCGAATTGCGTCGAAGATAGACCGATTCGAATCTCGGAGCTCGAGAGGTGTAACCGGGACGAATGGCGGATCCCGCAGCTCGGGAATGTCCATTGTAGCGAGCCACATCAGGTCGCCAAGGTCGAGGATCGGTCCGGTCTCGACCAGATCTGCCTCCGTCAGGGCGGGCATTTCCGGAGGGTGATCCTCCAGAAGCTCGGCGAGCAGCAGCTCACGCAGCCCCGGGGGTGTTGCTCTCTGCACCTCGACGCGGACCACTTCGGCGAAGCGGCGCTGGAAGACCTGCTCCTCGATTATCGTGAGCAGGTCGTCATCTTCGTCCTGGTGGGCGAGCTCGAGGTCGGAATATCGAGTCACGCGAAACGCGTTGTAGCCGCGGATTTCCATTCCGGGGAAGAGGGCTCCCAGGTTTGCTCCGATGACCCGCTCGAGTGGAACGAACTGGTTCGGCCGGCCAAAAGGAATCCACCGAGGCAGACTCTTCGGCACCTTGACGCGGGCGAAGCGTGTTGCGCCGGTCACCGGATCGCGGATCTGAACCGCGAGCGAGAGTGAAAGATTGGAGATGTACGGAAACGGGTGCCCGGGATCGACGGCGAGCGGCGTGAGCACCGGAAAGACCTGTGATTCGAAAAACTGATCGACGACCAGCCATTCAGCGGGCGTCAGCTCCTCCATCCACACTAGCCTGATTCCGTGCTCTTCCAGCTCAGGAAGCAACACTTCGTACAGGCACTTGCGCTGGAGCTCCACGAGCTCAGCGACCCGTTGCGTGATCGCGGCGAGCTGCTGGGAGGGGGCCATGCCGTCGGGCGGAACATGCTGTACTCCGGCGGCAATCTGCCGGCGAAGGCCAGCGACACGGACCATGTAGAACTCGTCGAGATTCGTGCTGAAGATCGCGAGGAACTTGAGACGCTCGAGCAGCCGGTTTCTGGGGTCGAACGCCTCGTGCAGGACCCGAGCGTTGAACTCGAGCCAGCTCAGTTCGCGATTGATGTAAAGGAAAGGATCGAGCGGCATGGTATTGTCTTATACCCCCGAACGAAAGATGTGCCCTGGCGGAGTCATTGTTAAGCTTGACTGATTAGATTCTTCACACCATCACCGGGATCTGATACGTGGGCCACACCGACGCTGTCGTCGTCCTCACAACACTCTCCACAACGGACGAGGCGGTGAAGTTTGTGAAGGCATTGCTGGAACGCCGGCTGGTGGCTTGCGGGACGATCATGCCGGGCACCCGCTCACTTTACCGCTGGGAAGACAAGCTGGCCGACGAGACCGAAGTGGTAGTGATGCTGAAGACCCGCTCGGGTGCGATCCATGGACTGGAACGGGCGTTCAAGGAGCTGCACCCCTACAAGGTTCCCGAGCTCCTCGCGGTGCCCGTAAGCGGCGGGCTCGAGCGCTACCTCGGGTGGATCAACGACGAGACGAGCCTCACAATCGTCTAAATCGTCTTATACGGGTGAAGCTCCGCCCCTCCTTCCGAAAGCAGACAAGGTGAGATCGAAACGCGGCGTGCTCGCCCTGATGATCGTCGCGCTCTGGATCGCGGGGATGGTGATGATGCTTCGCCGCAACGCGAACAGGAGCGAGGCGCAGCAGTTGGCCGAGGTGGCACTCAGGCTACAGCCCGCGACCTTCTACTACATCATCGAGCGGGACGGGCAGCAGATCGGCGCGGCATCTTCCGCCGTCGACACCACCGCGAAGACGCTCGTGAGCGAGGAATATTTCGTCGGTGACTACCAGGCTCCCGACGCAAAGCCGGTCGAGCGGACATCGGCGCGCTGGCAGAGTCGCCTCACACGCGCGTTCCGGCTTGCCGATCTCACCATAGATGTAGCGCGACGGACGCGCCCCTTCTCGATAAATGCCTCGGTTGAAGCAGACACGACGCTGTTCGTAGCAGGCACCAAAACGACAGGCGGACATCCGCCAGCGCGTCACACCTTCAGTCCACCGCTCTTCACTCCTTCGCTGGCGCCAATTGCGTTCATGCTCGGTGGCCCGCACGAGATCGGCCGCAAGCAGACGATGTCCGTCTTCGATCCAACGACGCGCACCGTCATACGGCCCGAGCTCGCGATTCGCGCCGAATCTCTCTTCACGGTCGTCGACAGCGCCGCCTTCGACAACAGCGGGAGCTGGGCGCCAGCGCATCGGGACACGATTCGCGCCTGGCGCATCGAGGGCGCGCCGCACGGGCTTACAGCCTGGGTTGACGCCGAGGGTCGGGTCGTCGCGGCGAACGTGGGAAGCCTCTCGGCGATTCGCACCGCCTTCGAAATTGCATTCAAGAATCCAAAAGACAGATGATAGAACTGAAGAGTCTCACCAAGAAATACGGCTCGTTTACCGCCGTCGACTCCATCGATCTGAGCGTTCCCGACGGAGAGCTGTTCGGGTTCCTTGGGCCGAACGGAGCGGGAAAGACGACGACGTTGCGGATGATCGCCGGCATCCTCCAGCCAACGGCGGGCAGCATTCATCTGGCCGGCATCGATCTGAGCACCGACCCGCTGGCGGCCAAGTCCAAGCTTGGGTTCATCCCCGACCGGCCCTTCATTTATGAGAAGCTGACCGGCGCGGAATTCCTGCGCTTCGTGGCAGGCCTGTACGGGCAGGATGGCGACACGGTCGAGCATCGCGGGCGCGAGCTGATGGCACTGTTCGATCTCGAGGAGTGGGCCGACGAGCTGGTCGAGAGCTACAGTCACGGGATGCGCCAGAAGCTTATCATCTCGAGCGCGTTCATCCATCGACCGGAGGTAATCGTCGTCGACGAGCCGATGGTCGGGTTGGATCCAAAGGCCGCGCGCATCCTGAAGGACCTGTTCCGCGAGTACGTGCGCCGGGGGCATACCATAATGATGTCGACGCACACCCTCGAGGTCGCGGAGGCGCTGTGCGACAGGATCGCGATCATTCAGCACGGGAAGATCCGCGCGGTGGGGACGATTCAGGACCTCCGCGCCGAAGCGACAGGCGGAGGAGGACTGGAAGAAATCTTCCTCAAGCTCACGGGAGAGCGTGCCGCCCGCGAGGCGATGGACGTACTAGATGCCTAGTTCGCCGAGCTTGCTTCACGTCCTCTCACCCAAGTTCATCTCGACCAAGGCGCGACCGCTCGGCAAGACTGAGAACCGGTCAGGTCGGCTGATTCTGTTCGCGGTGGTTGGCGGAATCTTCTGGCTGTTCGTGTTCGGCTTGTTGTACCGGCTGCTACGCTACTTTCGGGGGATTCCGGAAATCGGCGCGCTCCTCGCGGCGAAGCTGCTCGGGCTGATGTTCGTGAGCCTGTTCGGGATTCTCATTCTCTCGAACGTCGTCACCGCGCTGTCGAGCTTCTTTCTGGCGAAGGACCTCGACCTCCTCGTGGCGGCACCGGTGGACTGGCTACGACTCTATGGAGCCAAGCTTCTGGAGACTACCGCGCACTCGAGCTGGATGGTCGTGCTCGTCGCGACCCCCGTGCTGACTGCGTACGGAATCAGTTATCAGGGCGGATTTCTTTATCCCCTTATCGCGATCGCCGCTGTCCTACCGTTTCTCTTCATTCCCGCGGCGATTGGCAGCGCTGTGACGCTCATCCTCGTCAACATTTTCCCCGCGCGCCGGACGCGCGACATTCTCAGCGTCATCGCCGTGCTCGCCGCGGCGGGCGTGGTGCTGGTGTTTCGGCTGGTGCGCCCGGAGAGGCTCGCGCGTCCCGAAGGTTTCCGCTCACTCGTCGAGTTCATTTCGCTTCTCCGCACGCCCACTTCACCGTGGATGCCGAGTGAGTGGGTGGCGCAGGGGACCATGACGTGGCTGCGAAAGGATCCGGAGATACTTCCCTTCTATCTGCTGTGGTCCACAGCGGCGGTGACGATCGTAGTCGGGGCGCTGCTTCACCGCTGGCTTTACACGCGTGGATTCAGCAAGTCGCAGGAGAGCGGCCAGCGCTGGGTTCGGCAGGGAACGCTCGGCCGTCTTGTTGCGCGCGCCCTCACCCCGTGGGGAGTGATGCGGCGCGAGCTGGTGCTCAAGGAGATGCGTCTCTTCTTCCGCGACACGACCCAGTGGTCGCAGCTGATTCTGTTGACTGTCCTCGTGGTCGTCTACGTGTTCAACATCAAGTTCCTGCCGCTGAGGGGTGAAGGTGTGACCTTCTTCCTCGCCAACGTGATTCCATTCGTGAATCTCATCCTGGCGGGATTCGTTCTCGCATCGATCGCGGCGCGATTCATCTTTCCGGGGATCAGCCTCGAGGGCCGCACGCTGTGGCTTCTCAGGTCGAGCCCGCTCGAGATGCGCCAGCTGCTGTGGTCCAAGTTCTGGGTCGGGACGATTCCGCTGCTGGCCCTGGCGCTCATCCTGGTGTTCGCCACGGATGTTCTGCTTCAGGTGAGCGGATTCATGATGGCGGTGTCGATCTTCACCATCACGATGATGACCTTTGCGATCGCGGGGCTCGCCCTCGGCTTCGGCGCGCTGTTCCCGAAGTTCAATACCGAGAACGCGGCGCAGATACCGACATCGTTTGGTGGGCTGGTGCTGATGATGGCATCCGTCGCCCTGATCGGATTCGTGATCATCCTCGAGGCCAGGCCAGTCTATCAGTACGTCGGAGCGCACCTGCTGCGTACCGAACCCAGCCTCGTAGGTTTATGGATTGGATTCGGTGGAGCGGCGCTTCTGTGCCTCGCCGCCACGTTCGTTCCGATACGCATCGCGATGAGACGAATGAAAGAGCTGGAGCACTAGCTACTGCCGCAGCTTCTCGCGAAGAAATCCGATGGCCGCATCCTTCGACGCAAAGATTTTCTTCGCCAGCGTGCCGTCCTCGTAGCGTACTTCGACCGCGATACTCAGCGGCACCTGGGTCTCGACCGGCTCCGGTGCCACGTCGTCGAGCATGGCCGCGACGCCCTCGCCCTGAACGAGCCGGACGATCTCGCGCCGAAGCCTTGGCTCGGTCAAGCCGGCGGCGGTGAGCGCCTGAGCCGCTATCCCATGCCGCTCCCGAATCAAGCCGAGCAGAAGATGCTGGGTTCCCACGTAACCATCCCCGAACTCGTGAGCGGTCGCTATTGCCTGGTCGAGAGCGACTCTCGCCCGCAGCGTATAGGGCAGGTCAGGAATGTTTTTCACCCGGCTTGGCTGGCCGTCGGTGAGCCTCTGCTCGACAACCTGCTGCACGGCCATTGGGTTTGCTCCGAGATTCTCGAGGACATCCATTACCAGCGCGTCCTCTTCTCCAAGCAGGCCGAGCAGAAGATGCTCGGTACCCACGTGTTCGTGATGTCGGCGCTGGGCTTCCTCCCGCGCCTTTATCAGGGCACCACGTACTCTGCTGGTGAAGTCGTAACCGCTCAAAGTCCTCTCCTCGTCGACGACGTAAGATTCTGCCGCCCGGTCATCATCGCAAGGACGAGGGTCGGGCAGCTACCTTTATTCTCGCAAAGGCGGCATCCAGACGGCTGACAGGGCGCAACCGGCAAGGGGGAAGCCGATGAATCTTACCCACCGCGAGACCGTGGCGCTCGAAGCGCTCGCGGACACCTTCGTCCCCTCGCTCGCGTTCGCGAAGGACGAGGACCCTGTTCTGTTCAGCATGTCCGCCAGCGATCTCGGCGTCAGTCCCCGTGTAGCCGAAGCGCTCGAGCGGATCGATCCGGCCAAGCGGAATGCTTTTCGGTTCTTCCTGCGACTTCTCGAGAATCCGCTCTTCATCGCCGGCGTGTCTTCCAGAGCATCTCGCTTCTCGAGTCTTCCCCACGACTCTCGCGAGAAGGTGTTGCAACATCTCGCGCGAAGTGTCGTGCCGCAGCTCCGCTCCGCGTATCAGGGAGCGCGCAGTCTCGTCATGCTCCACACTTACGCGGCCAACGGCTCGCCGGAATCAGATGCCCTGCTCGCCGCCATCGGCTACGAGCCGCAGATCAACCGGAAGGCGACGGCCCCGCACATTCCACTTTCCAAGGTGGGGACGGAATCGACGATCGAGTGCGACGTCTGCGTCGTGGGATCGGGCGCGGCGGGAAGCGTCGTCGCGGCCGAGCTCGCCGCGAGCGGACAGAACGTCCTCGTCCTGGAAGCGGGGACCGAATGGAGCGGGCCCGATTACGATCAGCACGAGCTGACAGGAATGCAGCGCCTGTTCCGGGAAGGCGGGGCGTCGGGAACGCGCGACTCGAGCATGTCGCTTTTCGCCGGCGCGTGCCTCGGCGGCGGCACGACTGTCAACTGGCAATCCTGCTTCCGCACGCCCGACGATGTGCGCGATGAGTGGGCTGAGGTGTCCGGATGCAGCTTCCTGACGTCGGACTCGTTCACTGAATCGCTGGACGCCGTCTGGCGCCGGATTGGAGCTTCCACCGACGAGAGCGAGATCAACGAGAACAACCACGCGATCTGTCGCGGTGCAAAGTCACTCGGCTACCGCTGGAGCCTGATCGCTCGGAATTCCCTCGGCTGCGACTGCGATCAGTGCGGGAGCTGCATGTTCGGGTGCAGGGTTGGAGGGAAGCAGAGCGCGGCCAACACCTATCTCCTCGATGCAATCCGCTCGGGCGCCCGGATCATGGCGCCATTCACCGCGCGCCGGCTCGTTCAGAGCAAAGGCAGAGTGACCGGAGTCGAAGGGATCGCGCAAGATTCGAAGGGAGGCGCTCGCGAAATAAAGATCGCTGCGCCCAGAGTCGTGCTTGCCGCTGGAGCGCTGGAGTCCCCCGCGCTGCTCATGCGATCAGGACTACGATCGCCGCACCTTGGCCAGCACCTGTATCTCCATCCGACAGTCGCGGTTACCGGCACCTACACGTCACCGATCGAGGCATGGCGCGGACCGCCGCAAACCATGGTGTGCGACCAATTCAGCAACCTCTCCGAGGGATACGGCTACCGGATCGAAGCAGCGCCCGCACACCCCGGGCTGCTGGCGGTGGGAGTTCCGTGGTCGAGTGCGCGCGACCACCGCCGTGAGATGCAGCAGGTCAGGTTCGCCGCGCCGTTCATCGTGCTCACACGGGATTCGAATTCCGGGCGCGTTCGCATCACGCGCGACGGTGAGCCGTACTTCGACTACCGCCTCGGCGGCACGGAAAAGCGTCTACTGAGACACGGCATGGCGACCGCCGCCCGGATGCACTTCGCGGCCGGCGCCGAGCGGGTCCTCACGCTCCATTCGGCGCGGTTGCTCTGGGATCGCGCCGAGGATGGCGCGTCGATCGAAAAGTTCTGCCGGCGAATCGAAGCGGCGTCGATTTCTCCAAACCGACTTCCTCTTTTCAGCGCGCATCAGATGGGAACCTGTCGAATGGGCGCCGACCGCGCTGGTGCGGTGTGCGATGGCGATGGCGCGGTCTACGGCGTGAAGGGCGCCTACGTGGCCGACGCGAGTCTGTTCCCCGCTTCATCGGGTGTGAATCCGATGATCACGATCATGGCGCTGGCAAGGCATGTGGCGAAGAACATGGTTCGTTAGATGTTTCGCGCGCAGACCTGCGTCCACAAAACCCAAGTCCCTACTTGACGCGCGCTTTCTCCAGGTGCGCGGTCGTCCCGTCACGAACCGCGAGGTACACCACACCACCGGGCCCAAAACCAACGAGCACCCGGTTCTGCGGCAGTTGCACTCTGTCGATCAGCTCGCCATTGCGATTGACGACATTGTAGACCGCAATGCCGTTGACGTTCTGACTCGTTCTGATCCAGAGATTCCCCTCGGCGTCTACGCGTGTCGACCCAGGCGCAAACGCCGGCTTGTAGTCCGGCAGCTCGCTCGGCGAAATCATCGTGAGCGGAGGCAAGGGGCCTCCGGCCGCGCCACCGCCAGGGCCGACCGTAGTGACGGTGGTGTTGCCGCCGGCCGTTACGGTCATCGTTCCCGGTTGAGCATTCGGCGGAGAACTCGGCGCTGCGGATCCGCCCTCCCTACGCGCGCCGGCTGCGGCTCCCTCGACCACACTTCGTACTGCCGCCGGCGCGCCAGCCAGAGGGAATTGGCCGCTCGCGCGCGCCTTCTCTATTGCCGCCTTCGCCGAGTCGACGAACGCAACCTTCGCTTCGTCGGTAAGACGCTCCCACTGGAAGGGAATTTTGGGTGACGATGTCAGCGTTCCCCGCGGGCTGAGCCAATCGACGTGATAATCCCGGCCTCGCACGAGCGCGATGGTACCGTCGGAAAGAAGGGCCCAGTCGTCGCCCTGTGGGAGAGGATTCGTCACCGACACGACACGAACGCCGCCGTCGGGCGACTGGGTGATGTTGAGTGTGATCTTCGGAGTCTTGAAAAACGTAGCCGTGTCGAGCTTTCTCGTCGCCAAATCGAAGCGCACCAGCGCGGCGGAATCCGGAGGGGTAGGAATCTGGGGCAGCCTGTTCCCAGACGGTGGCGGGCCACGCATGATGAATTGCGGCGGGGCGCGATAGACGAGTCGTCCCTGCGGATCGAACCCAGGGCTGCCGAAGGGGCCGCCGACGAGAAATCCGACGTCCCCAGCGCGTGGAGCCGACATCACGCGCGCGATTTTGCCATTCGGATCGATGAGCAGCATCGAGAGCGATGCAGGATCGACGAAGAGCGTCGAGTCGCCGCGATAAGCGATGAGTCCGCCGGGACGCGGTCCGTATGCGCTTGCGGTCGCGCTCGTGGTGTCCGCGATAACGGTCACCGTCGAAAGCGAAGAATCGAACATGACGACTCTCCGGCCGAAGATGTCGTTGACCAGAACGCGTCCATCGGGAAGGTGGCGCACCGATGAAACGGCGCCGAGCGGCTCCTTAGCGACGGCGGTGACGGGTCCGAGCTGGCGAATCGGCGGCAGAGTCTGCGCCTGGCAGAGCGGGTTCGCTGCCAGAGTGAAGGCGATCGCGATCAGGCAAATGGTTGTCTTCTTCATGGCTGGGTTCGGTTAATTGTCGCTGTTGAAATCAATTGCGGATGATGATGACCTGTCCCCCGCCGCCCTCTCTCATGCCGCCGCCCGCCGGCATCATCATCATGCCGCCGGGGAACATCATCGGGCCGCCCTGCCCACCAGCGGTACCGGAGCGGATAGAGGCGAGATAGCGAGTGTCAAGATAGCTGGCGACGAACGAAGGCAGCTTTCTCCTTTGCTCAGGCGTGAGCAGGCGCTTGATGTCGGGCGCGAGCCTGATCAGCATGTCGACCGAAGCCTCGCGCGCTCGCTGATAACGGCGATACGCATCGTCGCGATTGTACTTGTCGGGGAGTGACGCGAGATACTTCGCTACTGGAGACCAGATCGAGTCGAGGTGGATGACATACCACCGGTTGAGGGTGGCGACGCTATCCGCCTGGGCGCCGGTGAGCTGCAGAGTGTCCGCCTGGCGTAGAATGGTCGACAGCGGATTCATTACTCCGCCGGTGGTGCCGTAGATCGCCTTGATCAATGGCTCCGGAGCTTTGGTACCCCTGGTCGTGCGACCACGATCGAGCTGTTGTGTGAGCGCCTGCCGCTCGCGCGTCGGTCCGAGGTCGAAGCGCATCATGGCTGTAACAGTGACAGGCGCTCGCACGGCTGTGAGTGCGGGAAGGGTTGAGCCGAAGCGTTGGTTCACGTCATAAGTGTAGCGCTGCGTCTGTGGATCGAAGCCGCGAACGGCGAGCAGATTCGGGTCGGGGAATGCGAACTGTCCCCACCCGCGCAGGTTGTTGTTGCCGTGCAGCAGCATATCAGCGGCGCCGAGCGGGTTGCCGACCTGGAACGAGAGAGTAGCACGCTGTGGCATCCGGAACTTCACGGGATTGAGCGAGATCGACATCGTCGCCTGCGAAGTCCACGGACCCTGGCAGCTGTTGCGCGCAGCGAGCTGACCGAGCTGTTTCTGGAGGCAGTCGCGAAGGTTCCCCGACGCGCCGTTCAACAGCGATTGCATCGAGGCTGCGAGAGCGGGATCCGCGGTCTGGGCCGGGTCGTAGATGAACGCGCGGTCGTTCGAGTAGCCGTCGCCGTTTATGTCGCCCGAGACGAGCGGGGTGTACGGCATGCCCGAGCGGAAGCTCCCGAACCAGTTCACTCGCGCAGCGTCGAAGAAGTTGTAGCCGATGTTGTAGGAAATCTGATGGCGCGAATCGAACGGAGACCGCGCCCACTCGAGATCGAGTGGATTCCCGGCGGTGTTGCTGAAGCCGCGAATTCGCTCGCGCAGATTGGAATAGACGTAACCGATTCCCCAGTTGTAGTTGGTGCTGAAAGTCGTAGGCGACAGTCGGAAGTTGAGCTGACGACTGTCGGATCTCAGGTCAGACCTGAGCTCCGTGATGCGCGAGAAGAGCTGGCTCACACGGGCGTCACGGGATGCGATTGCGCCCGTCGACGGAACGATGCTGGTGGTGTTCACGAACACCGGACGACGCACCTCGTCGGGCAGCGTGAATTGCACTGTGGGACTGAAGTTGAGATCGACGAAGCCGGATTGATTCATGTTCCGTGAGTACGTCGCCTCGATCTGCGCGGAGAAGCGGTTATTGAGAATGGGGCCCGACCAATTGAGATTCGACCGCAGGCTTCGCGGGGCCGCGTAGTCCTTTGCGAAGAAGGTGACGTTGGGAACGGTGCTGGCGAACAGGCTGCCATCGGTGCACTGCGTCGGCACCGACGACGGATCGCTCGCGTAGCCGCTCCAGTCGGGCACCGGCGTCGCCGCCCCCGCGCAAATCAATTGCTGGAGCGCGCTCGGCAAACCGGTGTTGTCCATGGCGCTGCTGATCAACGTCGTGTTGGGAGTGTTCTGGAACATTCCGATTCCCCCGCGCACCACCGCGCGAGGACCGCGCATCGCACCAGCGAAGCCGGCAATCTCCGGAGCGGTTCCGTAGCTCCACGAGAACCCGGCGCGCGGACTGAAGTAAAGATGATTCGGCACCCGATCGTTCCGCTCTCCGAACACTTGCGTCAGGTCGGGGTTGAGGTCGGGCGTCGAGGTGAATCTGTTTCCGTCGAGCCGCACGCCGAATTGGAGCTGAAGGTCGTCGCTCTTCTTGTAGGAGTCGCCGAGCGAGATGCCTCCGACGTACTGGCTTCCGTTTCTGATTTTCGGCGACAACTGTCTGCTGAACGAAGACGGCTGCTGTGCCTCGAGCTCGGCCAGCGAGTTGAACGTGAATGAGCCGAGGATGTTTGTCTGCTGGTTCTGGGTAAACGCATCACGACGCAGCTCACTCGTGAACTTGATGCGATGCTTGTTGCTGCCGCTGAACCAGGAGAGCTGATTGCTGAACTCGGTCCCGGTGTTGGTCTGGCTGGTGTTCATAGTCGAGCTTCCGCCGAAGGCGACGGTCTTGAGGCCAGTCGCTCCATCCGGAAACGTCGACGTGATCCGCACCATTCCACTCGGCATCTGGAGATACGGCGTGCCGTAGTTGCGCGACCGGCTGAGCCCTAGCGAAGTCTCGCTCAGAATCCCGATGCCGAAGTAGTTGCTGTGCCGCCCCTGTAGACCGCCGTTCCAGTTCGTCCTGTCGCCGCTGTGCGCGGGGAACTCCGTGATGAGCGAAGAGGCTGGAGTCTGCTGATTCCAGTTTCCGTTCATTACGAAATTGAGGGACTGCCCGCCCGAGGAGGACGGCGGCGCAAAGTCGAGTGTCCCGAACATTGATCCCTGTTGCCCGAGTCTGCTGCCGGGCAGCTTGCTGGTGGCCGTCGGGATCCCGAGCTGTTGCAGAATCGAGAGCAATCGCGCGACCGAATCGGGCGCGATTCCCGACGTCTGCAAACCGATCGCGTCGGTGTTCATCAACGTGCGCAAGTCGTTGGATCGGCGGCCCAGCTGATAGGAGAGATTGTAGAACGACTGATCGTACTTGATCGGACCGGACAACAGACCGCCGACCGAGACGTTGCTGTACTGCTGTCCCAGCGATCGCGCGGCGCGGTCGGTCCACTGCATCTGCGGCGCGTCGAGGTTGAGACTCATCGTGCGCGTGATGTAATTCGAGCCGGGCCGCCCGCGAATCTGGAACTGCGCGCCGCTGAATCCTCCGCGTGACACGTCGTACGGCGTGGTGACGAGCGATGTCGACACGGCGGCATCGCGTGGAAGATTGGAGCCACCGAACTGCATGCCGTTGAGCGTGGTGTTGTTCTGATCGGGCGAGAGTCCGAGCACGGAGAATCCGGACGGATCGCCATCCTGCCCGGGAACGAGCGTCACGCCAGGAAGGGATGCGGCCATCGCTGCGATGTCGCCCTGCTGATCCGCCGGCAATGCGCTGTTATCCACAGGTCGCTCGCTGCCGCTGATGTCCGGCGTGGCGTCGTTGCGGTCGACCCGGTCGCGCTGTCCAGTGACCTTGACCGTCTCGAGCTGGCCCGCTGCGAGGAGCAGTTTCGCGTCGGCGACGAGAATCTCCTGGTCGGCGGTGCGCTTCACCTCGAACCGGCGCGCTCCGTAACCGATCGCCGAGAATTCGACGAAGTAATCCCCTTCGCCGCCGGGAAAGGTGATCGTGTAGCGGCCGTTCTTGTCAGTACGGGCGCTGCGGTTGACGTTCCCGGAGAGGGAGGTCGCGGTCACCTTTGCGTCCTCGAGGGGCTTGCCTTCGGGACCGACGACCTGGCCGCGAATCACATCGATCTGTTGGGCGGAGGCGGGGAGAGCGAGAGCGAGCGTTGCGAGCGAAGCGACAACGAACGCTCGGATCATCGGACGCATTGGTAAGCGGGCTGGAGTCGAAGCATGATGGCGCCGGATTGTGTGGTGGCGCTACTGTTTGGACTCAGGGCTTCTGCGGAAGGTTGCCGCCGGCCGCGTTGTCCGAGTTGTTGCGAGTCGGCTGTTACGGGTTGGCTGCGTCGCCGGGCTTCGGGGGTGTGTGCTTTCGCGGCTGTACAACCTCCGCCGACTTGAGCAGGCGCAACAGCTCCTTGTCGGGAACCCTGTCCCAATCCTGCGGGAAGTGGGCAAGGCGACGCCGCTGGTTCGGGGAGTCGAAGGTCAGCCAGCCTTCGCCGTAGTCTCCGAGAAAATCTTCAGCTGCGGTTTTGGGGTGAAAGGCCGAGCTCATCACCGCCCACACTTTCCACGGCGTACCATTCTCGTCAACAATGTCGCGGACCGCCATCGGTTGATTCCTCCCGGTATCTAACGATGCATCGGAATCAGCGTACTTGCGAGCGCTCGAGCCGAACTCCTCCGGCAGGGTCAATGAAGGAGAGATAGACCGTATGGTTGCGTCCAAATCCGGCGATTATGCGGCCGGAGGGTAATTGAACGCGGTCGATTACGCTTCCTCTTCGGTTCACGAGATAGTAGACTGGTCGCCCGTTAACCAGCTGGGTGGTGCGGATCCAGATGATTCCGTACGGGTCTGCACGAGTGGAATTCGGTTCGAATGCGGGGAAAGCGTCGGGCAGCCCGCTCAACGACCCGTATTCTGGCTCGATCGGTTCGGGTGGCTCGATGCCGGTGCCATAAAATCGCTCGGCCAGACGAATCTTTTGCGCGGCGATTGCGGTGTCGCTCGCGAATCGAACGGAATCCATGAACGCGACCTTTGCATCATGGCTCAGTCTACGCCATGGAAACGGGATTCTGGCGCTCGATGAATGTTTCCCGGCCTGGTCAATCCAATCGATGTGGAAGTCCCCACCGCGAACCAATGCCAGGGAGCCGTTGGGCAGAACTACCCAGTCGTCAATGGTCGGCAATAGATGTTTCTTGATCGCTGTCCTGAACCGCCCGTCCGGCTCTTCCGTGATCGTGACGACGACATTCGGAATTTTGAAGTGCGCGATTGTGTCGGTGTGTCCCGTAATCAGATCCAGGCGAACGATTGGCGCGGAATCCTTCTCAGGATAGGGGCTGATGGTTCCAGCACGCCGCGGTGTTCGGTCGCGCGCGCTTCCGCGATAGACCAGACGGCCGCGTGCATCGAACCCGGGGGTTCCGAACGTCCCGCCGGCAAGGAACAGCAGCTCGACCGGGCTGGAACCGGCAACGGTGCGAGCGACTTTTCCAGCCGGATCAATCAGAAGCATTGAGGCGAATGACGGATCAACGAAGAGTGTCGAGTCGGCGCGATAAGCAATCATGCCGCCGGGAAAATCACCGTATGAGCTCTTCGAGCCCTCGGTCGAATCAAGTACGACCATACGCGAGGTGAGAGGTGAATCGAACAGATAGAGTCGGCGGGTGACTGTATCGTTGACCAGCACTCTCCCGTGCGGAAGCTCACGCACGCCGGCGATGCCAGGAACTGTCAGTGCCGATTTTGTCACCAGCGGGCGGAGCTGACGCACGGGAGGAAGCGACTGGGCGATCGTTGGCGAGGCCTGCGTAGCCAGCATGGCCAGCGTGGCCAGCGTGATCGAAACGAGTCGTGGGTTTTTCATCAATGCCGTCTCTTGGTAGCTAGCTGATCAGCGCGGCTCCGCACGTCGAGCAAAACTCAGCATCACGCTCGGGTCGCGGGCCACATCTCTCACATACGCGCGCATCGCCGGCGCGCATAACCGATAGCGCCTGTTCGGTATATCGCGACTTGAGCGGCTCGTAATCGGCGTCGGAGATTTTTCCCGTCTGTCGATCGAACTCCAGCTCGCGTAGCGCTTCCACGGCGGTGGTTTGGGGCGCTCTCGTGTCATGCGATTGGCGCGGCACGACCGAGATATCGGCGCGGAACAGCGGGTAGAGCACGAAGCAGAGTGAGGCGATCGCGAGCACGGTACCGACCAGGAGCGCTGTCATCTGGTCTCTGTGGTCGAGTTGTCTCTTGGGGTTGTCATCCGTCGCGTCTCACTGCGGCATCGAGGGCCGCCAGCTCTCCTTCAGTCGCGTCGACGTGCGGGAGCGGGGCCGACGCAGCTGCCGGCACGCGCGAGCTCCAGCGCTTCAGCAGCGCGGCCACGATCACCGCGCCAGTTCCGAGCGCGATGAAAGGCACGGTGTAGCCTACAAGATTGAATCCGCTTTTGACGGGAGCCATGAAAACTTTCTCGCCATACACCGCTTTGAAGGCAGCGAGAATCTCCTGGGCAGAGTGACCACCGGCCACCAGTCCCATGACATCGCTGTGCATCGCGGGCGACACGCTGCACGCGAAATCCGTGGTGCGGCAGGTGTACACATCGAGATTGCAGCCGCATTGGCAGTGGATCTGGTGCTCGAGCTCGTCACGCTGCGCATCAGTCATCGACGGCTTCGCGTCGGGCTTGGGCGGCAGCGTGACCGGACGATAGACTTCGCCAGCGTCGGCCATCGGACCGTTGAACGTCTGCACCGCGACCTGGGCCGCACGAATGCGGCGGGGAAACGCGGCGGCGCTGAGGCCCACCGCGGGAATGGCGAGCACGAACTGACGCCTCGTGATCACAAGCCGCCTGCCAGATCGAAATAATGACGGCTGATCATCACGCGCCCACGAGATCCGGAACCCGCTCCGGCACGTGCTGCGGCTTGAGCACCGCGGCGTAGCCGCTTTGGACGCGCAGGCGCTCCGCATGCGGCCACATCACGACCAGCCCGCCGAGCGCCATCAGCGCGCCGCCGAGCCAGACCCAGCGCACGAGAGGATTGAAGGTGACGCGGATCTCCGCCGCATCCACTCCGCGCACTCCGGCCAGCACCACGTACACGTCCTGCTTGAACGATCCCTTGATGCCGACTTCGGTCGAGGGCTCGAACGTAGGCGCGCCACGCGAGTCGACGTGCTGCCGCTTCTCGCTGGTAATAACGCCAGCGGGTTTCCCATCACGGGTGACGTCGAGCGCGATCGCCGTGACCTCGCGATTCAGCACGTTGTAGCGCGAGATCCCCTGACTGAGAAAAGTCCAGCGGTGGCCCCACGCATCCGTGACCGTCCTGGAATCACCGGCATTGAGCGTAAGATCGAACTCACGCTTGAACGCGAGGCCGGCAAACGCGGCGAAGACGACAACCACGCCGAGGTGCACGATGTATCCCCCGTACCGGCGGCGGTTGCGCGCAATCAGTCGTGGCAGCGCGATGAGCCGCGACTCGCCATACATGCGATGTCTGGCGGCCATACCTTTATAGAACTCCTGCGCGACTGTCGTGACGACCAGCGCACCGAACGTATAGGAAAGAAGCGCCGCCAGATTGTGCACGCCGAGCGTGAAGAAAATAACTCCGGCGGTTATTGCCGCGGTCACCGGCACGATGAATTGCCGCTTGAGATTTGCCACCGACGCCCGGCGCCAGGCGATCAGCGGACCGATGCCGGTGAGAAGCAAGAGCAACAGTCCGAGCGGAATGTTCACTGTGTTGAAGAAGGGCGGTCCGACGGTGATCTTGTTCCCGCGGACCGCTTCGCTGATGATGGGAAAGAGTGTGCCCCACAGGACCGAGAACGCGATTCCAACGAGAACGAGGTTGTTGTAAAGGAACGCGGCCTCGCGGCTCACCATGCTCTCCAGCTCGGCGTTCGATCGCAAGTCGTTCAAGCGTGTCGAGACGAGATACGCCGTAACCACGATCGCCAGAACCAGAAACGCCGCGAACCACATACCGACCGGTGATTGCGCAAAGGAGTGAACGCTCGAGATCACGCCGCTGCGGGTGATGAACGTGCCGAAGATCGAGAGCAGAAACGCCGAGACGACGAGGGTGACGTTCCATTTGCGCAACATCCCGCGCTTCTCCTGCACCATGATCGAATGCAGGAATGCCGTGTTGACGAGCCATGGAAGCAGTGACGCATTCTCGACCGGATCCCACGCCCAGTATCCGCCCCATCCCAGCTCGACGTACGCCCACCACATTCCGAGCACGATACCGACGGTATTGAAGAACCACGCGAGCAAAGCCCACCGCCTCACCGCCGCCAGCCACTCGGCGTCCAGCCGTCGCGTAAGCAGCGCCGCGATGGCGAACGCGAACGGAATCGAGGTGCCGACGTAACCGAGGTAGAGATTGGGCGGATGAATCGCCATTCCCGGATTCTGAAGCTGCGGATTCAGGCCGCGTCCATCGGGCGGGATCCAGTCGAGCCGCTCGAAAGGATTGGAGCCCAGGCAGATCGTGGCGAGAAAGAAAACGAGAATCAGCGCCAGGGTTCCGGACACGTACGGCATCAGCTCGCGATTGCGTGATCGATTGCTCCACAGAGCGATCGCGCTATAGATCGACAGGATCAGCGCCCAGAAAAGCAGCGATCCCGATTGTCCACCCCAGAACGCGGTGATCGTGTAGACCTTGGGAAGATTGGCGCTGGTGTACGACGCGACGTACTTGACCGAGAAGTCGTGGGTGAGGAGCGCGGTCCAGAGCCCAAGCGAGGCGAGGACAACCATCGCCAGCGTCGCGTAGATCGCTCGCTCGCCGCTCTGGATCAAATCCGCTCGGCGCATCTGTCCGCCGGCGAACGACACCGTGGCTGCCCAGGCCGCCATGAGGAGAGCGACCCAGAGGGACAGCTCACCGACGAGGATCACGCCCGCTGCTCCGCCTGCTTGTATCCCGGAGTGTCCTTGTACTTGTCGGGGGCGTTCTCGTAGCGCGACGCGCATTTGGCGAGGAGCGTGGTGGCGCGGAAGGTATTGTCGCGCCCCAGCCTGCCCTCGACGACTACATCGACGCCGTCCGCAAACGTGTCGGGCGTGATGCCGCGGTAGACGACGTTATAGGTCTGTGCGCCGTCGGTCATCTTGAACGCGACCTGTCTGCCGCCTGGGTCGCGAACGATGGAGCCGTTGACGACGCGCGCGCCGACCTTGACACCCGTCTCATAAAAAGTCGGATCGACTTTCGTCTTAGCGGAGAGCTCGCCGGGCGTGAGATAATAGACGCCGGTGTCTTTAATGGCGCTCGCGGCGAGGTACCCTGCGGTGCCGATGACGAGGGCGCCGCCGATCAGGAATTTTGTGCGTGGCTTCACGACATCAATATAGATGGGTGAACGGGCGACGCGCGACGAGCGAGGCTTCCGCCACTGACGAAGGGGGCCGGCGGATGACCGGCCGCGTCTAGGGCATCATCCGACTACGTCAACCGACGTATTCCCGGCGTGCTCGTCAGACCCGATCGTTGGAGCGAATACCACCGCCAAGGCACCTTCGCCTTCGCGAAGCCTGAAACTGGAGCTGACAATGCGATTCATTCCTACGCTGTGCGCGATCGTCCTGATCGCCCCTGCAACGGGGCTCTCCCAGATGTCCGTTGCCAACGAGGTTCGGGTGGATGCCGGATCCCGGGTGCGAATTGCCTCCCCGGTGTTCGGGAGCAAAAAGCAGGTTGCGACCGTCGTGTCTATCACGCCCGACACGCTCGTCCTGCGGCAGGGCGCGAGCACCACCTACCGATCGATCGCTACGTCGGATATTACGGCGCTGGAAATCTCGAGCGGTAGGTATTCCCGAAAAGCGAAGGGAGCGCTCTGGGGCAGTTTGATCGGCGCAGGCGCGGGGGCGGCCCTCGGATACTTCTCCTACAAAGACCCCAAGCCTTGCCCGGAATTCAGCTGCTTCTCACTGGATTTTGGACCCGGCTCAAAGGGGGACGCCGCGCTGTTCGGCGGAGCGTTGGGAGGGCTCGTCGGGGCTCTGGTTGGGACATTTATCGGCAGGCACCCAACAGACGCTTGGGTCCCGGCAACTGTCGGCACGAGATGAAGCGTGATCAAGCGCCCGGCGGCACACTGGTTTCGTCATGCTCATGCTGTCCTTTACGTTCCACACCATTGCGCGCACGTCAGTCCAGTCACGGAGCCCAACATGAGCACGAAAAGGAATTTGATGCGTGGCTTTGCAGCGGACAAAATGATAGGATTGAGGTGAAGACGGGGTACCTACACATCAATCGTGGGGGTGTGCCAATGCTTCGGAGACTGCTGGGACTAATTGTCGTCGTCGTGCTCTGCGGGTGTCGCGCTGAGAGCCGGAAGGAAATCGTTGCCAGCACAGCTGACGTACGGCACATCATCGACTCCCTCGATGCCAAGGGCGTGAGCTGGCTCAGCGCCGGACAGGCCGACTCCCTCGCGGAAGTATTCGCGCAAGACGTCTGGCAAATGCCGCCCAACAGTCCGCCGCTGGTCGGCCGCGATTCGCTGCGCTCGTACTGGAAGAACGCGCTTGCGACCGGAAAGTGGGAATTCGTCATCAAGGCCGATGACGTCGTCTCCGCGGATTCGATCGCGGTGGAACGCGGTCACTTCACACTCAAGGTGACGGCTGGCCCCCAGGCGAAGTATCCGTCATTCGAGGATCACGGGAACTACGTGGCGCTGTGGCGGAAGGATAGCGACGGACATTGGCGCATAGTGTGGGATGCGCCGGTGAGCACCGTGCCGATGCCTATGCCCGCCGCTCCAGCTGCGGCAAAGCCGAAAACGTCCTAGCTCGCCGGGGTTGGCTAGGACGACGCGGCAAGAATGAGAGCTGCGACGATTCGCACAGTGGCTCCCTTGGTTGGTGAGCCTACTTACTTAATGGTATGAGTCAGCAAGGAGGCGCCCGCTCCGATGCCGAGCGCGTCCCAGGTGAGATCGCGGTAGCTGAACCATTTTCCCGGCGTCCGCTTGTCGTGGATTTCCCGCGCTACGCCGAATGCCGCGCTGACCCCAATGGCGCCGGCCAACGCCGGACGACGCTTGACATGAGCAGCCTGTAGCGCGCTATACGAGACGCTCTCGATGAACGCCGACATGAAGAAGTGCTTGATCTTGTCGATACCGAACCAGCTGTCGCGCGCCACTGCGGTTTGCGCGTAAATCATATTCGCCGCGAGGCAGAGACCGACGAGCTGATTCATCTCTTCCGCCCGCGCGACGCTCCCGTCTTCTTGCGCGGAGGCTTGGGTGTCTTGCCCCGTGACACCTTGCCTGCCGCCGACGATGCGCCCTTTCGCGCGCCGGCGCGGGCGCGCTTCTTCTTTTTTGTCTTTCGCGCGCCTGTCGACTCGCCCTGGTCGCGCGCCCAGAAGAGCGCTGCCC
>JALYKM010000067.1 GCA_030774785.1 Gemmatimonadota bacterium | reverse complement strand
ACGTCCGACTTGTTGAATCCGGCGTCGACGAGCGGCGCAACCACTCCGTGCTCCATCGCGGCCTGGAGCCCGGGCCGGTGCTCGCCCAGATCGTCGACGTGCGTTCCCACGAAGATCACCTCTTCCGACTTTCTCGTCGCGGCGATCGCCTGAACGGTGTCGTACAGCGCGCTCTTGCAGTAATAGCAGCGATCGCCGGCGTTGGCCCGATATCCGGCGAGCTCCATCTCATTGGTCTCGACTTCCTCGACACGTGCGCCGATCTCGTTGGCGATCCGATGCGCGTCGGCGCGCTCCGCGGCAGCCAGCGAAGGGCTTACGCCAAGCAGAGCGACAGTTTCGATCCCCGCTCGCACCGAGGCCGCGAGCACGACGGTCGAGTCGATGCCGCCCGAGTAGCAGACGTAGGCGACGCGGCCGCGAGCGGCGGCGCGAATTGCCGCGATGAGTCTTTCCTTGAGATCCAACCTATCTTCCTCGCGCCGGGGGCGAGCCGAGATCGGCTTCGTTGAGCGCGCTCATCACTTCCGACCGGATCTCGGCCAGCGGTCGGGCGGTCTCTTCAGCAACCCGCCGCAGATCGTCGAACTCCGGCTTTGCCCTCTGGGTGCCGTCCGGAAGCGTGGCGACCTTGACCCGGATGTCCCATCCATCGAATCGAACGAGACGGGACTCGCGCTCCAGCGCATTCCGCACCACGTCGAACGTTTTCACACCCAGTGTCGTGAACTGCAAAAAGATCTTCTCCTCGAGTCGAGCGAGATCCGAAGTCTGTACGAGCGCCTCGACGCGAGTACCGAGTCTGCCCTTCTTCATCGTCGTGTGCAGCAGCACGACATCAAGAGCGCCCTCCGCACGCAACGCGTCGGCTGCTCCGGCGACCTCCTCCGGCGACATGTCGTCGATGTCGGCGCTCAGCACGTGCAGGTGCTCCGTGTGCACGTGCTCATGATGATGGTGGGGGTGATCGTGATGATCGACCGTCGCTTCGCCGAGGATGATGCGCAGAGCATTGAGCTGTCCGTGAATGTCTCGCGTCCCAGCGCCATAGCCGCTGCGCAGCGGAGTGTATTCGAGCGGAGCCGGGCCTTTGGACAACACTCTGAGCAGAGCTGCGCCGGTCGGGGTCGTCAGCTCCCCTGATCCGGCTGGGCCGTGCCGGACGTTGAATCCTTCCAGAAGACGGATCGTGGCGGGGGAGGGCACTGGAAGAATGCCGTGGGCGGTCTTCACGGTTCCGTCGCCAAGAGAAACCCTGGTGTTGTAAACACGCTCGACACCGAGGAGCTCCAGCCCCCAGATGGAGCCAACTATGTCGAGAATCGCGTCAACGGATCCGACCTCGTGCAGATGTAGATCATCAGGCGGCACGCCATGAATCGCGCTCTCGACTGCGGCGATCTGCTCGAACGCCGCGTGAGCGGACCGGGCAACTTTCTCGGGAACCTGTGCGGCGTCGATCAGGCGATGGATCTCGGAAACCGGCCTCCCATGCGGCTGCGGCGGGATGTCGAAGTCGACTTTGACGCATCGTACTCCAGATCGCTGAACATCCGTGATCCGAACTCCGACGCCGGTGAGGCCGAGACTCGATGGCAGCCGCTCCAGCCACGGCTTGTCGAGTCCGACATCGACGAGAGCGCCGATGAACATGTCTCCGGCGATGCCGCTGGCCGGGTCAAGGATCGCGACCTTCATTGTTTGGAGGCTTGGGCGACAAGTGAGAAGATCGGGAGGCGGATGACCCGTGACTCCCGGTAGTAAGGTAGCGCTTGCGAGTGTGCGGGTGAATCGGCAGGGGGAAATCGAGAGGACAGGAGTTGTTACGCTCTGTTCGCGACCGCTTTAAAAAGTAAGAAAACGCAGTTCACATTGCGTTTGCAGCAACTCCCATTCCGTTGGCTTTAGCGGGGCGATACCTGTTACGGATTACCTCCGGCTTAGCGCGATGCTCGACGCTCCGCGGTGGGCATTCGCACTTCGAAGCAGCATTTCGGCCTTTCGTCGCGGGTGCAGCAGATGCGAACGGGCGTCGACAAGTACTGCTCGAGAAAACCCTCAAGGACTCTGCAGCCTGCCGCGTTCTCCGTTGTAAGCGCCGACAATGGACAGTCGAGACTTCTGATCGTCATGGATCCATTGCGAGCCTGAACCTCCGTGATGCCACCGAAAGTTTTAAGAAGTCGAGCCGCCGAATGGATCTTGTCCCTGATGCCGCCGGTGGGCTTTGGATATCTCGATGCCAGTGATTTCCCGGTTTCCGTCATGAAGGTTTCCAGTTGGGTGCCGGAGCACTTTCCCTCAGCCACGCGCAGAAACTGAGTGAGTACCGGCAGATAGAGCGTGGAAAACTGGATCTGACCCTCAAGCGTAATCGCGTACAACGCTGATGGCTTGCTGGCGCCGGGGCGAGCGCCAGAGCGAACCGCCAATTCCGCATCTTGCAGTTTTCGGAGCTGATTCCGCACTGCGTTCGGTGTAAGCCGCAGGCTCGCAGCAATCTGCTCCACCGTTCGGGGGCCGTGCCGGAGCTCGGAGAGAACTTTCCGGGGAGGACTGTTGGGCCGCAATTGAGAAACCGGCATAAGAGAATTTTCGATCGGGATTCCGCCAGGGAAAGGGATCAGGTGTGGGAAAGCTGCGTTTCCCTGCTCTCAATTGGAACGCTCAAAAACCGGTCCGTGTTGGATCGGCCGGACTTAAGACTCGGCTGACTGGCGAGATTATTGCAGATACTGCAGTTTGGTCTTGACAATCTTCTCAGCTGTGACGAGGGTTCAGTGCGGGCGGATTTGCAGTTAAGCTACCAAGAGAGGTGCAGTATGCCGATGAGTTTTGGACGAGCCAGCGCATCATCCCCGGTTCATTGTTTTGGCGCTGTTCTCATCTTTTTGTTTGGCGCTGCATGCGCAACTCAGCCCCCTTCTGGTGAAATATCCGCCGGTACTCCGACTGCAGCCGGTCCAGCGAGCGACGACTTCTCTCCTCAGACCCTGACCGCCGGCCGCGAGGTCTTCCGTTTCGACACATTCGGTGACGAGCAGTTCTGGACGGACACTGCCAGGATGCACGAAGTCGTTCAGAAATCGGTCAGCCCCACCACCGCTCTCTCGGTCGGACTCAAAGTCGACGCCGACGCCATCCCCGCTGACGTCGCGGCGGCGATAAAGGCCGGCAAGGTCGATCTCAACGATCCGGCTACTACAGTCACTTTGCTCAAGCTGAACGCGGTCGTCGGCCTCAAAGGCACTGTCAGCACCGTGAACGGCAAAGACAACCTCACGCGACTCGGCATCACCTGCGCGCTGTGCCATTCGACCGTGGACAATTCCTTCTCGAAGGGAATCGGACACAGAAAGGACGGCTGGCCAAATCGTGATCTGAACGTAGGAGCGATCATCGCGCTCTCTCCTGCGATCACTTCAGCACAGAAGGCAGTCTACAGCTCCTGGGGACCGGGCAAGTACGACCCACGATTCAACATCGACGGGAAGAGCACACCGCTCGTACTTCCCCCGGCTTATGGACTCGCGCGGGTGAGAAATGAGACCTACACGGCGGAAGGTCCCATCTCATACTGGAACGCCTATGTCGCCGTCACCCAGATGCACGGGCACGGAAACTTCTCCGATCCCCGCCTTGGTATAGACATTCGCCAAGCTCCCGACATGGTTGGACCCAAGCTCGCCTCGCTCCGCGCCTATCAGCACAGCATCGAAGCACCTGCTGCGCCCGCCGGAAGCTTCGACGCCGACGCATCAGGACGCGGAGGAGTTGTATTCAATCAGAACTGCCTTACGTGTCACGTCGGTGTGAACAACACCGACAATAATTCCGGAGTGTTGCACGCTCCGTCGGAAACCGGACAGGACGGCTCCTATGCCCTGCGCACGGCGAACAAAGCGTATCGCACCACGCCGCTCCGCGGCCTGTGGCAACATGCTCCATATTTTCACGACGGGAGCGCGGCCACCCTGGCAGATGTTGTCACGCACTACAACAACTTTCGGCGGCTCAATCTGTCGGTCGCACAACAACGCGACTTGGTTCAGTATTTGAAATCGCTCTGACGGCGGACTAGGGAAAGCACAGACCCTTATCGGCCATCACTCGCCGTCTCTCCAAGCCCGCCTAATCTGCGCCGGTTGATCAGTCGCACCCATGCCATCCACCACCGCAAAACAATCCCGAGTGGACTTGTCCGGATTGGGGACTCCGTCTAGTTTCCCGCCTGATACGCAACACCACCATCTGCCCCAATCGAACACAGCATGCGCGCGCTTGCCGTCCATATTCTTGCTGCTCTTCTAGTACCCGCCGCCTTTACCACTGCGGGCGGACAATCCCAGCCTACACCCACAACCAGCGCAGACACGGTAGTCCGCGACTCGCTTCCGCCCCGTTCCATGGGAGTCGATATCACGGCAAGCGACGGGAGAACAAACCCCGCTCCGCAGCTCAGTCCGGTCAGGATCATCGGCAAAAACGGTCGCGGCTTGGGATACCTCCGGTTCGAGACTGCTACCGCGACAAAGACACCGACTCTTCTCCGCGACATTCCCCAGGCTGTGACAGTGATCAATCGCACGCTGATCAGGGATCAGGGAATGCAAGGCATGGCCGACGTAGTGCGCTACGTGCCCGGCATCACGATGGGACAAGGCGAGGGAAACCGCGACCAGTCCACGATCAGAGGCAATTCGACGACGGCCGACTTCTTCGTCAATGGCGTCCGGGATGATGCCCAGTACTTCCGCGACCTATACAACGTCGAGCGCGTCGAAGCGCTGAAGGGCTCCAACGCGATGATCTTCGGTCGAGGCGGCGGTGGCGGCGTGATCAACCGCGTGATGAAGGAAGCGGGTTGGACCCCTTCGGGCGAGCTGACGCTTCAGGGCGGATCATACGATAATCGGCGGGCGACACTCGATGTCGGTCGCGGTCTCAACAGCACGATTGCAGCGCGATTCAACGGGGTCTACGAAAACTCAGACATGTTCCGCGACAATGTCTGGCTGAAGCGTCAGGGAATGAATCCGACGTTGTCCGTTGCATCGCCGTCGGAAAAAACCAGGATCAGCCTTGGCTACGAGAATTTCATCGATTACCGCACGGCGGACCGTGGAATTCCATCCTTTGGGAATGAGCCTCTTCACACGGATATCTCGACATTCTTTGGGAATCCATCTGTGAACTACTCGCGCGTGCGCGTCAACGGCGGATCCGCGTCGATGACGCACACGACATCCAGCGGGCTCAATCTCAACAACCAGACCCGTTTCACCTCCTACGACAAGATTTATCAGAACGTGCTTCCGGGCGCGGTCAGCGCAAGCGGAACAGACGTGAGTCTGTCCGCCTACAACAACGCGCACCAGCGCCGAAACCTTTTCAATCAGACGGATCTCACCTACGCCGCCCATACTGGATCAGTCAGCCACACGCTTCTGCTCGGCGCGGAGCTCGGACGGCAGGTCACTGATAATTTCCGGAACACCGGCTACTTCAACGACACCGCGACGACATTTATAGCGCCGGTCGCGTCGCCCACGATCTCGACTCCGGTCTCGTTCCGGCAAAGCGCCACCGATGCCGACAATCACGTCACCAACACAACCGGGTCGATCTACACTCAGGACCAGGTTGAGCTCACTGATCACGTGCAGATGGTCGCGGGCGTCCGCTACGAGAATTTCGGGTTGCGCTATCACGACAACCGATCCAATTCCAATCTGACGAGAAACGATGCAATGGTCTCCCCACGCGTGGGGTTGCTTCTCAAGCCGGTCGCGGCGGCGTCGCTCTACGCCAACTACAGCGTGTCCTTCCTCCCAAGCGCTGGTGACCAGTTCTCGTCCCTGACGGATGTGACGAAGGCCCTCGAGCCTGAGAAGTTCGAGAATCTGGAGGCGGGGGCGAAGTGGGATGTCGCTAACAGAATCTCGCTCACCGCGGCGTTGTACCGACTCGATCGCTCCAATACCAGGGCGCCGGACCCCAAAAATCCTTCGCTGACCCTACAAACCGGGAGCCAGCGCTCGAGCGGTTACGAGCTTGGGATCACCGGCCGCGTCACGCCGGTGTGGGAAATTGCGGGTGGGTTCGCCAAACAGAATGCTGTCATCACCAGCAGGACCAGCGCCGCGGCATCGGGGACGACTGTGCCGCTGGTGCCTGCAGCTACGCTTTCTCTCTGGAACAAGTACCACGTCGCTCCGCGGTTCAGCCTCGCTCTCGGGGTGATGCACCAGACCGATATGTACGCCGCAATCAGCAATACCGTGAAGCTGCCCGCTTTCACCCGCGTCGACGGCGGGATCTACTTCTCGCTCACGGAAAGCGTCGGGGCGCAGCTGAATCTCGAGAACATCTTCAACGAGAAGTACTACCCGCTGGCCAATGGCAATAACAACATCACTCCGGGATCTCCGCGATCGATTCGCGTTTTGCTGACCACCGGCTTCTAGCGGCACAAACCAAGGATCTCCGAGAAGCCTGCGGTTGACTTACGCGGGCTGAGAGCGCGAGTGCAGGGAATCGAACTTGCACCCCGCGCCCGGCATGACCAAACAACATTATGACGTAGCCGTAGTCGGCGGTGGGCCGGCGGGACTATGCGCCGCGCTCTGGCTCGCTCGCTATCTCCACAAAGTCGTAGTCGTCGATTCCGGCGATCCCCGCAATTGGGAAACCCGCGGCATCAACGGCTACCTTGGCCATCAGGGGATTGGCTCGCCCGAGCTGCGGGCCCTTGGACGAGCGGAGTGCGCCAAATTCGGCGTTGACTTTGTGAATGGTATCGTCGATCACGCGATCAACGAGACGGGCGAGATGTTCGCCGTGCGCCTTCGCGACGGAACGGCGATCGAAGCCCACAGAGTTCTCCTCGCGATCGGCGTCAAGGATTACTGGCCCGACATTCCCGGTCTCGAGCGCTGCTACGGCGAGACCGTTCACGTGTGCCCGGACTGCGACGGTTACGAGACGCGAGACAAGAAAACCGTCGTCGTTGGCACAGGGCGGAAGGCTGTTGGAATGGCGCTCGCGCTCACGACGTGGACCCGGCAGATCGTCATCTGCACGAATGGCGAGAAAGCAGAGATGGGGCAGGCTCTGCTCGACAAGCTCAAGACGCTGAACATTCCGGTCCTGGAGGCGCCGATCAAACGCGTTGCCTCAACATCCAGCGAGATCCTCGGCATCGATCTCGAAGCCGGAATGTCGCTGGATTGCGAGCGGCTCTACTTCGCTATCGGCCAGTATCCGGCCGATGACCTGGGCGCGCAGCTCGGATGCAAGCGTGACGAGCTGGGGCGCCTCGTCATCGACGACCGGAATCACACCTCGGTGAAGAACGTATATGCGGCGGGCGACATCGCGCCCGGCCCGCAGTTGGGGATCTGCGCGGCGGCGAGCGGAGCCGTGGCGGCGATCGCCATTCACGCTTCGCTCATTCCCGAGACCAGGAGGCTGCCCGACTGACGCCGTCTCGCTACCAGCGTAGCGTGAGCGTCTGGGACTTGTGCCTTCTGATGATCTGTAGTTCAACGGTATGATCGTCGGCGCCGCGAATGGCGCGTATCAGATCGATCGGTGATTGGACCTTGATGCCGTCGGCTCTCGTGATCACGTCCCCGCCGCGAAGTCCGGAGATTCTGGCTGGCGATCCCTCGACCACGTTCGTCACGAATATGCCTTCTGGCCTGACGCCGAGGACTTCGCTGAGGTCGTCGTTGAGCGCCGTGAATTCAGCTCCCGCCCACGGATACACACCATCACCGTAGCCCAATGCTGGAACGAGGACCGAGGGCAGGGGCTCCGGAGACGGCATCCGCATGCGGACCGTCACCCTCGACGGCCGCAACGGCTCTCCGCCAAGAGATCCAGCGAGACGCTCGATCTCCTGTCTGGGCGACACCGTCACGAGCGCGGTCTCTTCCCACCCTTCCGGACGCTCTCCAAGCGTGCCGCGGACTTCGCGGATTCGATCGTTACGCCGCAGCTGCAGCACGAACGGCGCGCCTGGCTTGAGCCAGTTCTTCATATGCAGCGCGCCTCCCCGCATGTCGTGAGAGTTAAAGGACATCAGTACGTCGCCGGCCTTCACACCCGCCTTGGCGGCTGGGGATCTCAACTCCACTCTGCTCACTACCGGGTACGAATCGAAGAATGCGTTGAAGTGCTCGTCGAGCATCGCGTTATCCGAGATCGTCACGCCAAACCACCCTGTTGGCGCCTCGGGGACGGATACCGGCGCCTGTGCGCCGAGATTCGCCGAAAACCCGACGGATGCGATCAAGGCCGATGCGAGAATCTGCGCCCTGCACGTCGTGAGCATCTTCGCACTCCTCATTCCTAGAATCCCCTCAATGCAACCGGCCGCGCGACCATCTGCTGCGTCGCTACACGCGCCCCCATCGTTGCCAGATAGTACTGATTGATGACTGGATCGTGCGGGGCGGTCTGCAGCGCGCTCTCTGTCGCGTTGATGACCTTGTCGAGCGCCGCCAGCCGCGCCGAATACATCGCGACACTATCTCTGGGCCGGCCGGCATAATTGTTGGCGGCCAGGAACTCCGTCGCGCGCTTGTAGTCGCCGACGGCCCGATCGAGCGTGGCCGAAGCTTCCTCAAGGGAAGCAAAAGTGGCACTGGCCGAACTCGAGGCTGGCACCGGGTCCGGGCCGCGATCCACTGCAATCGCCGCATTTCCCGTCGGTGAGGCATCGGTGCCCTGCGTTGCGCTCGGCAGCGCGATGGTCGTGCGGCCGATGGCAATTCCTCCTATGAGCAACAGGACCGCCGCGGCGGCCTGCACCCACGGCTGGCCCGACACCCAGCCACGCGAGGATGATTCACGAATCAGACCTTCCTCTCTCGCTCTAGCGGCGATTGTCCGCCAATCGTTGAGCGGCTGCTGCTGACGCGCCCTTTCCTCGGCAACGAGCTGGTCGAGCTTCTCTTCAGACAGGTGCGACATGTTGCTTCCCCTTTCCTGCGACAGGTGTTGATTCATCCATCAGATGCGCGAGCAGCTTCCGCAGCTTCGCGCGCGCCTTGAACAATTGCGATTTCGATCCGCCCGGCGTGATTCCGAGCTCTTCCCCGATTTCTCCGTGTGTGTAGCCTTCGATGTCATGAAGCACGAACACGGCTCTGGCTCCCGGCGAAAGTTTGGTCATCGCCTGCTCGATCGATTCCGCCAGGAACGTCCGGTCGCTGTCCATCTCGACCATCGCGGAGTCATCCTCGATGTCGATTTCCAGCTTCGCGATTCGCCTGATTTTGCGTAATGCATTGAGAGTGCGGTTCACTGCGATGCGATGGGCCCAGGTGCCGAACTGCGAGTCGCCGCGGTAGCTTGGGAGCGCCCTGAAGATCTGCATCCAGACCTCCTGCGAGATGTCGGCGGCCAGCTCGGGATCGCCACACAGCCTGCGAACGACCGCGTCGATGTGTGAGGCATGCTGCGACCACAGTCGCTGCATCGCCCTCTCATCGCCGGCCATCGCACGCTTGAGGTCGAGCTGGTCGATTGGCATCTCGGACACCCTTTTAGTCACATCCCATCTAGCTAAAGTTTCCTCGAAAAACCGGTGACTTTCCCTCTGCGGAATCGTTTGCAACTGTATACCCACCATATCGCGGAGCGGCAGGTCTAATCCCGGCTGGGTCGGAACTTAAGCTCTCGCGGTCAGTATAAATCAAGGTAGTCCAAGGAGTTAGCGTTGCTTAGAGTCATTCTCACAGCCCTGACGGTGACACGCGCGGGCGATGGCCTGCCGGTCAAGCCCCCGACTGCCGTCGGGATGTCCAGCAATCGCCTCGGCGCCATTGAGCGCGTAGTCGAGCGCGGGATCAAGGCCGGAGGCTACCCAGGCGCCTCGGTCATCGTGGGCAGAAAGGGCGCGGCGGTATTCGAGAAAGGCTTCGGAAGGCTGTCATGGAGCCCGAACAGCACTCCGGTTGATGCGCAGCGCACGATCTATGACGTGGCGTCGCTCAGCAAGGTCGTCGGCACCACGACGGCGATCATGATTCTCTACGACGAGAAGAAGATCGGGCTTGATGACCCGGTCGTGAACTACATTCCCACATTCGGCGGCGGTGACAAGGACAGGGTCACTATCCGCCAGCTCCTCACGCACACCTCCGGACTGCCGGCTGGCCGCGACATCTGGCGCATCGCGCAGACCCCTCTCGAAGCCCGGGCGCTGGTCCTGAACACTTCGCTCGAAGGCCGTCCCGGCGCCCAGTACATCTACTCCGATCTGGGAGCTGATGTTCTCGGCCTCATCGTCGAGGTTGTAGCCGGTGAGCCGCTCGACAAGTTCCTGACTCGTCGCGTGTTCGAGCCGCTGGGGATGAACGAGACCTTTTACCGTCCTGCTGACTCGCTCCGCTACCGCATCGCTCCGACCGAAGTGACGCCTCCTCGCGGATACCCGCTGAGGGGCGAGGTGCACGACGAGAACGCTTATGCCCTGGGTGGCGTGGCCGGCCACGCTGGCTTGTTCAGCACCGCCGCCGATCTCTCCGTCTTTGCCCAGATGATGCTGAACGGCGGCGAATACAATGGGGTGCAGATCATCAGCAAGCCGACCGTGGACCTTTTTACCTCAAGAGCGTTCGGCCACCGTGCCCTCGGCTGGGACACGGCAGAAGGCGACTACGGTTCCGGGCGGTACCTCGGTCCGACGGCCTACGGACACACCGGCTTCACCGGCACCTCGATGTGGATCGATCCCGAGCGCGAGATGTTCGTGATCCTTCTAACGAACCGCGTCCACGCCGCGCGCGCATTGCGCCCCGCTAAGGTGATCTCGGACGTTCGCGCCGATCTCTCGGATGCGGCGGTACTGTCGATCCTCGACGGCCCCAAGGTCGCATCCGGATCGCGGAGGTTTCGCGCTGATCGCGAGGTGGGCTGGAATCCTCCTCCGCGGCGCGCGGTGAGACGCCGTCACGGCTCGTCGAAGCACCACACGATTGCCAGCGCCTCGGCGAAGAGTCGGGCGAATTCTACGAAGAAGAGCACGTCGAGCAAGAAAAGCTCGCCCCCGAAGAAGAGCACCTCGAAGAAAAGCCGTTAACTCCGGCTCGCCCAAACACTCAGCGGGCGCCTTTCGGGGCGCCCGCTCTTGTTTCGGAGCCCTCGCGCGGGTGATTATTCGATAGCCCAACGCGGGAACCTGTATGAGCGACGAGTTCGTTACCACCCCCACGCCCACCACCACCCCCACACCCACACCCAGTTCCGCGGCAGCTGATGCTCCTGCCACGAGCGGGGTTGTGTCCGAGGACCAGGTGAAGCTCGCGCTCAGGCGGGTGAAGGATCCGGATCTTCAGCTCAACATCATGGATCTGGGACTCGTCTACGGTATCGTCGTGGACGGATCCACCGTGAAGATCGACATGACCCTCACGTCGCCCGCTTGTCCATCCGGTCCCGAGCTGATGACGAACGCCGAAACGGAAGTGAGGTCGCTCCCGGGAGTCGAGAAGGTGGAAGTGAACCTCGTCTGGATGCCCTTCTGGACACCCGAGAAGATGGAGCCGCGCGTAAGGGCGTATCTTGGATTCTAGGCGACCGTCGGCGGCCAAAGAATCAGATTGAGCAGGTGCGCTTCCCTTCTTTCGCGTTAATGTTCGCGGTGCTCTTCGCCGCGAACGCGTGCGCGACGAATCCCTCCTCGCGGACCAAAGCCGCTTCGGCGCGCCGCGCCGTCTCCGACCTCGTAGGCTGCCTCGACACGCTCCACGCCAGCGACTCGAGCGCGACGATGCCGCAGGCGGGCGTCGACGCCCGCTACCCTGTGAATGCGCGTCTGGCCGGAATCGACGACAGCGTGATGCTCGCGTTCACCGTCCGGTCTGATGGCATTGCCGCCGAATCAATCGATCTCGTGAGTGCCAACTACCGGGAGTTCGTAGCTTCGGTTTTCAACGCACTCGTCAAGGCGCGTTATCACCCGGCCCATCTCGGGGACTGCGCGGTCGCGACGAGAATGAAGCAGCGGTTCGTGTTCAGGGCTCCGCAATGAGACCGAAGCGACTCGCAATGCTGGCAGTCCTGCTCGCGCCAGTAGTGGCGGGCGCCACAACGCACTTTAGCTCGGGATCCACACCTTCCGCTCGGCGGACTGTAGTTCGGGATGCTACGGGTTGTCTCGACACCCTGCACGCCAGCGACTCCGTGTCTGCCGTCGTCACGATGAGCGTGCGCCCGCAGGATCGCAAAACCACGCTCCCGCCCGATTTCGAAGGGTTGTTCGTACAGGAATTCAGATCTCGCCTGAAAGTCCCGAACAATCTGTCGTTGAGCGTGATGGCCGGATGGGCTCCGTGCGATTCTGTGAGCCAACGGTGCGTGGGTGGCGTGCTGACGCTGGGAAGCCAGGCATATCTCACCGCCCACCCCACAGGTACGTTGTCCCGATTCGGAGTGATCGATTTCTCGCTGACCCCAGTCACTATTCCTCACTACAAGCTTCCATTCACTTTCGCGGCTTGGCCCAAGAAGGCAAAGGGGCCGAAATATCCGTACATCGCGGAGACCCGCGGCGTTGGCGACAGCGTTGCGGTGACGTTCACCGTTCTTCCGGACGGGACAGTCGCTCCTCAGTCAGTGGATGTGCAGGCGGGCAACTATATGGATTTCATCCGATCTGTTTTCGATGGGCTCGCCACAATGAGCTACGTGCCCGCGCGCATTGGAAGCTGCCCCGTAGCCACTTGGACAGCTCAGACCTTCATCTTCAAGATGCGGTAGAGCTGTCTCTAGGCAGTCGCAGCAAGTGCGCGGATAAACCCATCTCCCATCTCCTCGATCTGCCAGCGGCGTAGGTCGGGAACGGCGGCAAGCTCTTCGAGACTCTTCGCTCCGCTTCGCGCGATGTTCTCCAGCCTCTCGCGCGAGCAGAGAACTCCAGGATCCAGCTCGAGCCGCGTTGCCGCCGCGTCCCGCACCGACTTGAGCCGCGCGACTCTGTCGTCGAAGTCACGATCCTTATTCCATCGCTGACCCTTGGGAAATTTCGGCAGCTCCGCTTCAGGCGTCTCGCTGCCACGCCGTACTGCCGCGACAATGTCGCCGCCGGCGCGCTCGATCATCCCTTTCGGCATCCCCTTGATCGCGCTCAGCTCGGATACGCTCCGCGGCGTGCGCCGCGCTAGCTCGAACAACACTTCATTGCCCATCACCCGGAATGTTGCTCGATCGAGCTGCGCCGCAACAGTGTCGCGCCAGTTGGCAACCTCGCGCAGCACCGCCAGCTCGTGTCGGGAGAGATCACGAGCTCCCTTGAGGCGGAGGAACCCCTCCATGCTCTCCTCGGCTTCCCACCGCGTGCCTTCGAGGCGTGCAAACTCCTCCTCGGCCCAGTGGAGCCGAGCGCGTCGCTCGAGCTCCCCTTTCATGTGATCCTTGAGCGGCAAGAGGTAGCGGGTGTCCTGCGCGGCGTACTCGAGCATGTCGGGCGTTAGCGGGCGCAAGGACCAGTCGGCACGCTGATGCTTTTTGTCGAGCTTCACGTCGAAGAACTGCTCGAGCAGCGCCGCGAGCCCGAACGACTTGATACCCAGCAGCTGCGAAGCAATCCGCGTGTCGAACATGTTGGTGACATGCCAGCCGTAATCCTGATGGAGCAGCCGGAGATCGTAGTCCGCATCGTGGAAGACGACTTCGACCGCCTTGTTCTGGAGCAGGTCGCCGAGGCTGACGGGCGATCCGATGGGAAGCGGGTCGATGATCGCGCTGCGGTCGCGCGTGGAGATCTGAAGGAGGTAGATGCGGTCGAGAAAGCGATGGAAGCTGGCGCCCTCGGTATCGAGGGCGAGCTCCTTCACGTCGGATATTTCGGTGAGAAAGCGGTCTACCATCTCTGGCTTGTCGAGGTAGAGCGCGCTGTCGGTGTCGGCAGGCAGCATCAGCGAAATCTAGCGCCTTAATGGTGTGACGCCCCGTGGGCGTTAACTTTCGTCGCTGACGTTGGCCACTCCTACGACGACCCGATGACTGAAGATTTCAAGGTTCACATTTACCCGAGCGATTGTGATTCGGTAGGACACGTGAATCACGCCCACATGCTCACGTTGCTCGAGCGAGCGAGATGGTCCGCTCTCGAGCGCCACATGTCTTACGAAGCCTACATGAAGTCGAGCCTGTGGGCGGTCGTGCGAAAGGTGGAGGCATCATATCAGGCGCAGACATTCCCGGGCGACGACCTGAGCATCCGCACCGGCATGACGTCCGTCGGGAACACGAGCTTCATCGTCAGGCAGGAGGTCCGAAACCAGCGCGACGCGATGGTGTGTGATGCGTCGATCGTCTATGTCACGGTTTCAACCGACGGGAAGCCAATCCCGGTTCCTGACCAGTGGCGGACGCTCTTCTCTCCGTGGGAAGCCGCGGAAACGCCAAAGAAGCACGGTTAGGTGAGCGACCCGCGTCCGGCTCCCGAGCGAGTCAGCGTGGCCGAGCAATCCATTGCGGCGCAGATCGGCGCCGTACTATTCCGTCATCGCGGGTGGCTTCCTCTCCTCTTTCTGGGAATTCCGCTGGTGCTGCCGGGCTCGACCTCCCCATTTCGCTGGCAGGTTGGGCTCGCTCTCATCGTCATCGGCGAAGCAATACGACTCGCCGGCGTGGCGGCGGCGGGGACCGTTACGCGCCGTCGCTCGCGCAATGTGCAGCGTCTCGTCACTTACGGAATCTTCGCCTGGGCGAGAAATCCGCTCTATATCGGCAACTTTCTGATCTGGATGGGATTCGTCACCATCTCGGGCGTCCTGTGGTTCCTGCCGATTGCGGTGCTGCTCTTCGCCGTCGAGTACGAGCTGATCGTTCGCTACGAGGAAGGAGTCCTCGAATCGATCTTCGGCCGCGAGTATCTCGACTACAAGAATGAGACGCCGCGCTGGCTTCCACGCCCGCCGAAGGGAGAGCAAACACCCGCAGAGTACCACTGGGGCGAGGCGTTCAGAAGCGAGATCAGCACTTTCTTGCAGTACGCGGTGCTGATCCTGGCGTTCTGGATCAAGAGTCAGGTCATGGAAGGGTCCGGCGGGGTCTGGGCCGGTGGGTTCATTAAGCGGTTCTAGTCCCAAGAACCTGACTGAACCCTGCTACCCGCTGCCCGCTTTACGCTGTCAGCTTTTCAGCTGCCCACGTCGAGACAGCGATGGTGCCATTCGAATCACGGGCAGTGCCTTTACTTTCCCGTCGCCGGTGCTGTCCTGACGAGTGTAGCGGGAAGCGTAGTCAGCTGTCAGCGGGCAGCGGGTTGCAATGTTGTTGCAGTTCCCATGCATCACCCCTTTATCCTACACTCGACACAAACCGGCCTTTGACTGGAGAAGCGCCCCCTCATCTTCTCAAAGAACGATCCATAAAGATGCGCATCGCACAGCGCCCGCTTGCACGACGGGCACACTCCACCCTTCCCCGCTCTGAAAAACACCTTGCACTTATCGCACTGCCAACTGAACGCGGACTGGCGGAAGATCGGCACTACACGATCGCGAGGGTCTGGGAGCCGCTCCACGTCGCGCCGGGCTTGAGCTCCACCGGTGATCCGATCTGCGCCGCCTCGACGCAGACCATCCTCATGTAGTCTTCGGTGTCCAGTCCAGTAAATCCCGTCACCTTCTCGGCCCACGGATTCCAGACGACCGCGTCCTTGAATCCCGCGGAGCGAATCTCGATCCGGCGGTTGTTCCCGCGATCTTCGACTTCGACTTTCTTGGGCGCCTTGAGATAGACGCGATCGGTCTCATCGGAGATCACTAGCTTCTTCGCGTCGTCCTTCGTCTCGTTGCCGCCCTGCGTTTTGTCGAGGTACCACTTCCCGGAAAAGCCGCGTATCGCCGCTTCGCGGATGTCGGCGACCGCGATGTAGGTGTGCAGAGCCCCCGTGAAGCTGAACAGCTCGTCGCCGGTGTTGAACGCGTCGAGCTTCACCTGGAGCGACTTGTCGTCGATCGTGACCGTGAGCTC
>JALYKM010000066.1 GCA_030774785.1 Gemmatimonadota bacterium | reverse complement strand
GGCTCACTACACGGCGACTTCACTACCGCGAGCTGTGGAAGTGCCCATGCTTGTCACGGCCCTCTCGACGTTGCTCGACGAATCGGTGGAGCGAACGGTCTCGGCGTCGTAGGCCCGAAGCTGGAAGCTTCCAGCAGGTAGCGGGCAGCTTGGCTGTTCTCCGTTGCAGTTAAGTCGGTTCTTACCCAACATTAACCACATGATAAATCCAGACCGCCTAACGGTAAAAGCGACTGAAGCGCTGAACGAAGCAGTCGACCTCGCGCGCAGGGTGGGGAATCCGCTCGTTTACGATCTCCACCTCCTTTTTGCGCTTCTGACCCAGGACGAGGGCATCGTCGTTCCCATCCTGCAGAAGCTGGGCGTAAGCGTCGCGCAGCTCCGGGAGTCGGTCGGACGCGAGATGGCGCGCTACCCGAAGCAATCGAATGCGCAGCCCACGCTGTCGCGCGAGCTGAACCAGGTGTTCGACAAGGCCGAGGCGGACGCGCAGAAGCTCGGCGACGAGTTCGTGTCGACCGAGCATTTCCTTCTCGCGCTATCCGATGTGAAGGGCACGGAGAGCCGGAATCTGCTCGCCGGCGTGGGCGCGACCCACGACGCCCTGCTCGAGGCGCTTCAGACGGTGCGCGGATCCCACCGCGTGACCGATCAGACTCCCGAAAACCAGTACCAGGCGCTCCAGCGCTACAGCCGCGATCTCACCGACGCTGCGCGCAAGGGCAAGCTCGATCCCGTGATCGGTCGCGACGAAGAAATTCGACGCGTGATCCAGATTCTCTCGCGGCGGACCAAAAACAATCCGGTGCTCATCGGCGAGCCCGGAGTGGGAAAGACCGCGATCGCGGAAGGATTGGCACAGCGAATCGCAAATGGCGATGTACCCGAGGGACTCAAGAACAAGCGCCTGGTTGCGCTCGACCTTGCTGCGTTGATCGCCGGCGCGAAATTTCGCGGTGAATTCGAGGAACGCCTCAAGGCTGTTCTAAAGGAAGTGACCGAGGGCGAAGGCCAGTTCATCATGTTCATCGACGAGATGCACACGCTCGTCGGGGCAGGCAAAGCCGAAGGCTCGATGGACGCCGGCAACATGCTGAAGCCGATGCTCGCTCGGGGAGAGCTTCGTGTCGTCGGCGCCACGACCCTCGACGAGTACCGGAAGAACATCGAAAAAGACGCCGCCCTCGAGCGTCGCTTTCAGCCCGTGTACGTCGGTGAGCCAAGCGTCGAGAGTACGATTGCGATTCTACGCGGCCTCAAGGAGAGATACGAAACCCACCACGGCGTTCGCATCACCGACGGCGCAATCGTCGCCGCCGCCACACTCTCGAACCGCTACATCGGTGATCGATTTCTGCCGGACAAAGCGATCGATCTGATCGACGAGGCGGCATCGCGACTCCGCATCGAGATCGACTCGGTGCCACAGGAGATCGACGAGGTAGAGCGCCGGATCACTCAACTCGAGATCGAGCGGCAGGCGCTCCAGAAAGAAAAAGACAAGGCTTCGCGCGAGCGCCTGAAGAACCTCGAGCGCGAGCTGGCAGAGCTGAAAGAAAAAGCCGCGGCCATGAGAGCTCAATGGCAACAGGAGAAAGAGGTCCTCGGCAGCGTCGCCAAGATCAAGCAACAGATCGAGCAGGCGCGCACCGAAGCCGAACTGGCGACACGGCGCGGCGATCTGCAGAAGGCGGCCGAGATTTCCTACGGCCAGATACCCCAGCTCGAGAAGCAGCTTCAGGAATCGGAGCAGAAGCTGGCGAGCAGGCAGGAGGGCGGAGCGCGATTCCTGAAGGAGGAGGTCTCGGCGGAGGACGTCGCCGAGATAGTCGCACGCTGGACCGGAATCCCGGTTTCGAGAATGATGGAAGCCGAGCGTGAGCGGCTTACACGCCTCGAGCAGGTGCTCGCGACTCGCGTCATTGGACAGGAAGAGGCGGTCCGGGCAGTGGCGAACGCCGTGCGCCGCTCCCGCGCCGGCCTGCAGGATCCCAACCGGCCGATCGGTTCCTTCATCTTCCTGGGTCCCACCGGCGTGGGGAAAACCGAGACGGCGCGAGCGCTCGCCGAGTTCCTGTTCGACAACGAGCAGGCAATGGTGCGTATCGACATGTCGGAGTACATGGAGAAGCACGCCGTCGCGCGCCTGATCGGTGCTCCTCCGGGCTACGTCGGGTTCGAGGAGGGAGGCCAGCTCACCGAGGCTGTCCGCCGCCGGCCGTACTCGGTCGTGCTGTTCGACGAGATCGAGAAAGCGCATCCCGATGTATTCAACATCCTGCTCCAGATTCTCGACGACGGACGGCTCACGGATTCGCAGGGGCGTACGGTCGATTTCCGGAACAGCGTCATCATCATGACCTCGAATATCGGAAGCACCTACATTCTCGAGCACACAGGGGACGACAGGGCTGTGATCGAAGCACAGGTAACGAACGCGCTCAGACAGCACTTCCGGCCAGAGTTCCTGAACCGCGTTGACGACATCATCATCTTCCGCCCACTCGGCAAAGCAGAGATCGAGCACATCATCGATCTGCAGCTGGCCAGGCTGGAACGGCTGCTCGCGGACAGGAAGCTGACGCTGGAGCTGATGCCGGAAGCGCGCGAGGTTCTCGCTACTGAGGGCTATGATCCCGCGTTTGGTGCACGTCCGCTCAAGAGAGCGATTCAACGTCTCCTCCAGAATCCGTTGGCCCTTGCCGTTCTCGAAGGCAGATTCAGCGAGGGAGATCACATTATCGTGGATCGCGATCCCAAGGGCGAGCTGGTCTTCAGGAAGGCGAGCGAGCCGGCGCTTGCAGGCAGATAACCGCCCGAGCACACAAACTCCTGACGTCGGCACGCAATCTCTC
>JALYKM010000065.1 GCA_030774785.1 Gemmatimonadota bacterium | reverse complement strand
GGCACCTCCTCGCGCATCCCCGGGCCGCACTCTGCTTCTACTGGTCTCCCATCGACATCCAGATCAGAATCGAGGGAACGGTGACGAAAGTTGCAGACGAAGAGGCCGACGCCTACTTCGCAACACGTCAGCGCCTCAGCCAGCTCGGCGCGTGGGCTTCGCGCCAGAGCGAGCCGCTGGAGACTCCCACTGCGCTCGAAGAGCGCGTCGCGAAGTACGAGAAGGAGTTCGAGGGACGCGACGTTTCTCGTCCCGGATTCTGGTCCGGCTTTCGTGTCTGGCCGGAGCAAATCGAATTCTGGAAGGGGCGCCCGAACCGGCTGCACGAGCGGCATCTCTACACGAGGGCTGGCACAGGCTGGAAGATTGAAACGCTATATCCGTGAGCGAGCGCAGGTACCACTCGTCCGCGATATGCCATAAAATGGTGTGATGACCAGCACCCGCATTCCTGTTCCGTCGAAGAACCCGGATCCCGCTCCCCCGCCAGAGTCCGTCGAGCCGTGGACGGTTGAGTCCGCTCGCGCGCTCTACAACATCGAAGGTTGGGGGATCGGCTTCTTCGACATCAACGAAGCCGGCCACGTGGTCGTCAGGCCGGACCGCGAGAAGAGCGACAGGGAGCTCGATCTGTTCGAGCTTGCCAACGATCTCGAGGAGCAGGGAGTCGGGTTGCCTCTTCTGCTCCGCTTTTCCGACATCCTTCGCACGAGAATCGAATCGCTGAACCAGAAGTTCGCGCACGCTCGGGATGAATTCGGCTATGATGGCGGCTACACCACGGTCTATCCGATCAAGGTGAATCAGCAACGACATGTAGTCGAGGAGATTGTTGAATTCGGCAAGGCGGCCGGCGTCGGACTGGAGTGCGGAAGCAAGCCGGAGCTCCAGGCCATCCTCGGATTGGCCGAGCACACGGACCACATGATCGTCTGCAACGGATACAAGGACGAGGAATTCATGCGCCTCGCTCTCATGGGTCAGAAGCTTGGGCACCAGGTCTTCATCGTGCTCGAGCAGCTGAGCGAGGTGGACGTGCTGCTCAAGATCGCCGAGGAGCTGGGAGTCAACCCAACTGCGGGAGTGCGAATCAAGCTCTATTCGGAAGGCTCGGGCAGGTGGGCCAAGAGCGGAGGAGAGAAATCGAAGTTCGGCCTCAGCACCGCACAGCTCGTCAAGCTGGTGGACAAGCTGAAGGATCTCGGGCGTCTCGACATCCTCAAGCTCATTCACTTCCACCTCGGCTCGCAGATCACCGATATCCGCTACATCAAGGCGGGCCTGCAGGAGGTGTCGCGCTACTACGCCGAGCTCCGCGGGCTTGGCGTCGACATCACGCACGTTGATGTCGGCGGCGGTCTGGGCGTGGATTACGACGGAAGCGGCTCTACCTCCCAGGCGAGCGTCAACTACACGCTCCAGGAGTACGCCGACGACGTGATATACACGCTGGCCGAAGCTTGCCGCCAGCATGAGCTCCCGATGCCGCACATCATCAGTGAATCAGGCCGCGCGCTGACCGCGCACCATGCGCTGTTGCTGCTCAGGGTGATGGATGTCGAATCGCAGGCGGACAACGCGGTGCCCGAGCTCAACGAAGATCACCACTCGCTCTTGCACGAGATGGCGGCGGACTACGCGAGCGTTTCCAAGCGCGTATCGAGGAAGCGCGTACGCGAGGTCTATCACGATGCCACGTTTGACAAGGAGCGCGCGCAGGAGCTGTTCAACAGTGGCGTTCTCACTCTCCGCGACCGGGCAATCGGGGAGCAGATTTATCTGGCGACGATCTCGGCGGTGGCGAGAATCGCCCAGAAGGATCGGCACGAGTACGCAGACATCATCGACGATCTCGAAGCCAATCTCGTCGATCGCTACTTCTGCAACTTCTCGCTCTTCCAGTCCCTGCCCGACAGCTGGGCGATCGATCAGATCTTTCCGATCATGCCCATCCACCGTCTCAACGAGGAGCCGACGCGGCGCGGAACGATTCAGGATGTGACGTGCGACTCCGACGGCAAGATCGAGCGGTTCATCGGTGATCGTACTTCGAGGCCGAGCCTCGAGCTGCACCCGTTCAACGACGGCGATCCCTACATCATGGGAATCTTTCTGACGGGCGCCTACCAGGAGATCCTCGGCGATCTGCACAACCTGTTCGGCGATACGAACGCGGTGCACATCCGCCTTTCCGCGACCGAAGGTTACGAGGTGACCGATCTGGTGCACGGGGACACGGTGACGGAGGTGCTTGCCTACGTGCAGTTCCGCGCTTCAGATCTTCTGGCGACCTTTCGCCGCAAGGTAGCCAATGCGGCGAGCCTGGCGCGCCAGGAGGCGAACACCTTCATCGCTGATTATGTCGCCGGGCTCGAGGGGTACACCTACCTCGAGGGGGAGGCGGCTCGGTAGGAACTGCAATACAACTGCAACTTAGAACTGCGCTGCCACCCGCTTCCCGCTGAACGCTGCCAGCTGTTCGACTCACTACATGGGGACGTTACCGGCGCTGGTCAGGGCACAGGCAACTGCTTTTGCCATCGCGCCACGAGTGGCGTCCCGACGTTTGCAGAGACCAGCTTGTAGCTACCAGCGGGCAGCGGGCAGCATCGTAGTTCTCAGTTGCAGTTCTGTACTAGGCCGGTCTCAACCCTGAAATCTTTTCTCCACTTCTTTCCAATTCACGACGTTCCACCACGCCTGGATGTAATCGGGCCGACGGTTCTGGTACTTGAGGTAGTACGCGTGCTCCCACACGTCGAGACCCATGATCGCCTTGTGTCCTTCCATCAGCGGGTTGTCCTGGTTCGGCGTGCTGGTGATGGAAAGCTTGCCGCCGGCGTTGATCAGCCACGCCCAGCCCGAGCCAAATCGTCCCACGCCCGCGGCGCTGAACTGCTCCCGGAATTTCGCGAAGTCGCCGAAGGCGCTCTTGATTGCGGCGCCGAGCGCGCTGCCCGGCTCGCCGCCCGCTTTGGGCGCCATGATCTGCCAGAACATTGAATGGTTCCAGTGTCCACCGCCGTTGTTCCGAATTGGAGTGCGGACCGCTTCGGGAAGGGTGCTCACGTTGCGCATGAGATCGTCGATCGATTTGCTCGCCAGCTCGGGGGCTTTCTCGATCGCGGCGTTCAGATTGTTCACGTAGGTCTGATGATGCTTCCCGTGATGGATCTCCATCGTCTTTGCATCTATATGCGGCTCGAGTGCGGCGAAGTCGTAGGGAAGGGGGGGAAGTGTAAATGCCATTGTCTTTCTCCTGTTTGTTCTTCGCTCGGCGGACGCTGAGCGCCGTACAGCTTCTCTGATCCGACCTCAAGGCTCTCCGCTTTCGACAACGGGAGAGCCGGAGTAACGCTTCGCTCTTCTGGCCCTGTAGCTTGCTATCAGGCCGGGAAGTATCGAGATGAAGACCACGATCACTACGACTATCTCGATGTGCCGGTCGATTCCCGGAATATAGCTGCCCAGAAAATATCCGATCGAGAGCATGCTCCAGACCCAGGCGAACGCGCCGATGATGTTGAATGTTATGAAATGCCTGAACTTCATTCCTCCGACACCGGCGATTACCGGCGAAAACGTCCGGATAATCGGCATGAATTGGGCTAGCACGATCGTTTTGCGCCCGTGCTTCTCGTAAAACTCGTGCGCCCGGATAGCATGCTTTTTGTTGAAGAAGAGGCTATTCTCTCGATTGAAGATGCGAGGCCCTGTGGCGCGACCGATGAAATACCCAAGAGAGTTGCCGCAGATGGCGGCAAGCGTCAGCACGGGCGCCAGCTGGTACACATTGAGATATCCGCTCGCCGCGAGGAGGCCCGCCGTAACCAGGAGGGAGTCTCCGGGTAGAAATACTCCTATGAGGAGGCCGGTCTCGGAAAAAACAATGACCGCCAGACCGATGAGCCCGGCCCACTGTACGAGCTCGGGAAGATTCGATAGCCGGTGAAACAGGTCGGTGATTGGCTGCATCAAGCCGTTTTAGAGAGGTAGAATGGAAGAGAGACGTTCAAGTTCAACTCCGCTCCCGCGCAAATCAACTCCCGGAGAATGGATGCTCGCATTCCCGGAGCGACGTCCTCGCGGATTTCGGCGACCTCCCGGCAGAGCTGAACGGATCTTCAACGTCATCTCTGTGGTGATGCTGGTGCTCTTCGCGGTCGGCTGGTCGTGGTCCATCGCGCGCGCTCGGGCCACCGGCGACGGCGACGTGGTCACACCCGCCACCGCCAACATCGCCACAGCCCTCACCGACGGCTCCGCTCCTTCCGTGGCCTATCTCACTGATGCCGCGCTCACTGCGCTCGCAACGCCGGCGCGGGGAGAGAGCGGCAAGCTACGCGTGAGAATTCAGCAGCCGGGCACGCCGATAACCTCTATCCTCGCCGACACCCTGCCCTCCGGTGCAGTCGCGACTTTTTCTTCGGGCGCCACCGCGGAGTCGACGTCGAAGTTCGTGGCGCCAGCACGCGCCGGAATCTGGAGCCTCGCCCTCAAGGTGGGGAGCGCAATCAAGCCGCTCGCCGACTTCAGCGTCATCACCCTGCGCCCCGCAACCGAGAAGCGCTCGGGGCGGCTCGGTCTGTACTTCATCGGAAACTGGCCTGCCGCCAGAAAGGGCAGACCAGGAGTGAGCTACGACCCGCCGAGCGGATTCATCGAGGCGACACCGCAGAATCAGAACACCCAGCTTTCGGAACACTTCAAGCTCAAGGATTTCTTCCCGCACGACCAGCAGAACATCTGGCCGAAATACATCGTCGTCGATATGAAGCTGGTCGACAAAGACGAGCTGGTTCTACAGGACTTGAAGGAGCACGGCATCAATCCCAACGGCGTTCGCGTAATGAGCGGATTCCGGACTCCCCAGTACAACGCCGGAGGGGGCGATCCTCGAGGGCGTGCGGCTCTGAGCCGCCATATGTATGGCGATGCCAACGACATCTTCATCGACAACGACGGCGACGGCAAAATGGACGACCTGAATCACGACGGGCGCGTGAATATTGCAGATGCCAAAGTGATCCAGGAAGCCGTCAACCGCGTCGAGCGGGCACACCCTTCGCTGATAGGAGGGTGCGGCATATATTCTGGCACGTCCGCGCACGGGCCGTTCACCCATATAGACACGCGAGGCTACCCCGCTCGCTGGATTGGAACAGGAGACAGCTAATGGACAACGCAACTACCGGCAGCCCCGCGACCCCGATCGAAGATCACAGGCACGCACCGGCCAACCCGAAGCGTGACCCGGCAATGCCCGTGCGACTCGCCGATCTCGAGCCATACGTGGGACTCGGCTATCTGTCGAAGCTGTTCAAGCTCATGGCGATCATCCTGCTGCTGTTGCTGGTCTCGGAAATCATCACCGGGCTCGTCACACAAGGCACGACTTCCATTCCAACGCTGCTCGGCGAGATGAGCCGACTGGTGGTGCTCGCGGGATTGCTATGGGGCAGCGGCGATCTCGCGCTCCTTCTGATCGACATGGGACACGATGTGAGAGCCACCAGGATTCTCCTTGGCAGACAGGCGCTGCACCAGACAGGGTCGACGGGGATCACTCCTCCGTCCGGATCGCCGCGCGTCGAAGGAGGCAGCTTCGTGGAGCGTGGCCCGCGCTAGGGTCTTCACGATTGGCCACTCTACGAGAACGTTCGAGCAATTTCTCGCGCGTATTCGCATGTTCCCGCGTCAGGTACGAGGTCACTACGCATAGCGAGTCGTTCGAAACCGGGTGACTTTGGAAGCTCAGGCATGGTGGTTGCCATGTTGCATGGAGTACCGTAGCATAGCGCGCAGACAGAGCTCGAATGTGCGCCAAGCCTGGGACATTTCCTGTCGCGTCACGTGTAACTCACTTCTTGCGAGGATGCCATCATGCTTTGGACCATCGCGGTAATACTCTTCATCCTTTGGATTCTTGGGTTCTTCGTCGTGCACGTGGGTGGAGGGCTGATCCATCTCCTGCTCGTCCTCGCTGTAATCGTGATCATCTACCGTCTCGTCACCGGCCGACCAGTCGTCTAGAGGCGGATTTCACCCCGCCGCGGCGACTCCGTTGCTTCGGCGCAATGCTGCCCTCCACAATCCGTGGTGACACGGAAGGGGAGGGCAGCATTTCACATCTGGCTGCGTGACACGCACCGCTGACCGCGCCCACGACGGTCCGGCCCCGGCCATGGATTCCGTCCTCTCCGCGGTGCGAGTCGTTCTGTACGAGCCGCAGGACCCCGTCAACATCGCCGCGACGATTCGCGCGATGAAGAACATGGGCTGCCAAAACCTCTACCTCGTACGCTCGGTGGAATACGATCCGTGGCGTCTCGAGGGGATCGCCCATGACACGGGCGACATCATCGAGCGCATCAGAAACTGCGACTCGATCGAGGAAGCACTCGAAGGGTGCATTCGCGTCGCCGGCTTCACGGCGCGCCGGAGAGCCGCCAAGCGCGACCTTACGACGCCGCGAGCGGCGAGCGCGGAGCTGCTCGACTTGGCGCGGAGCGGTCCGGTGGCGCTTCTTTTCGGGAGAGAGGACAAGGGGCTTCCGAACGAGATCCTCGATCGCGCACACGTCGTCGTGACGATACCTACGACTGGACACGCGTCGCTGAATCTCGCTCAGGCGGTGTTGATCGCGCTCTACGAGCTGCATCTGTCCGCGGCTGACGCGACGCGCACTCTGGCGCCGCCCAGGAAGGATGCGCCAGCCGCCACCGCTGAGGAGTACGAACAACTCTTCGCCGATGCGGAGCGCGCACTCTACGCCATCGATTTCTTCAAGACCCGGTTCCACGAGCACATCATGAGAACGGTGCGCACACTCTTCTATCGTGCCGCGCCCGATTCGCGCGAGCTCGCTCTCCTCCGCGCGATTTTCATCGAAGTCATTCGAACAATCGAACGCATCACCAAGGGTAAGGCCGGAGGCTTGCAGCAGTGAGAACCCATCTTGCGCGGCATTACCCGTCCGGACATTTTTCCGCGTGTCGATCGCTTGTGAAATTCTTCACAAAGCCGATTGATTAACTCGCCTTTACACGAATACTCGCGGATGAACTTGCGAAGCAGATGGCTAGCCGTGCCGGGATTCATAGTCATCGCGGCCCTCGCCACCATGCTCTCTGCGTACAGCGGCGCCTCTTCATCGGAAGGGAACAGTCCGGTTCAACCGGTCGCGTTCCGCCACACGATTCACGTGGACACGCTGAAAATGAACTGCCTCTACTGCCACTTCTCCGCGAACAAATCCTTCGATCCGGGACTTCCCGCTGTTGGAACGTGCATGGGATGCCACACGGTCGTGGCCACGGGCAAGCCGGAGATACAGAAGCTAGCCGGCTACTGGAACAAGAAGCAGCCGGTGCCATGGGTCCGGATCCACAAGCTTCCCGAATACGTTCATTTTCCGCACATGCGCCACGTCAACGCGGGCGTGACGTGCCAGACGTGTCACGGACAGATCCAGAACATGAAGCAGGTCTACCAGGCCTCCTCGCTCAACATGGGCTGGTGCATCAACTGTCACATTGGTCAGTCGAATCCGCCGTTCCGCGCTCGATACGACTGCAGCTCGTGTCACTACTAATCGAATGAGTACCGAGCAAGAGCAATCAGTCTCCGCGCCCACCGCTGTAAAGCGCCGCGATTTCCTCAAGGTGCTGGGAGTGGGCACCGCCGCGACGACGATGCTTGGGTGCGCGTCGGAGAAAGTCGAGAAGCTGATACCGTATCTCGTCTCGCCCGATCAGACTGTTCCCGGCGTATCGACCTATTACGCGACGACATGCCGCGAGTGTTCGGTCGCCTGCGGCGTGATCGCCGAAACCCGCGACGGGCGCACGATCAAGCTCGAGGGCAATCCCGATCATCCGGTGAATCGCGGCGCACTGTGCGCTCGTGGGCAGGCCGCGCTCCAGGGCCTGTACAATCCTGACCGGTATCGCGGCCCAATGGTTCGACGGAACGGGCGCCTCGAGTCCGTCGGTTGGAACGAAGGGCTCCAGCTGTTCGCGCAAAAGATCAACGAGACGCGAAGTCGCGGCGGTGCCGCGAATGCCGTCTTTATCAACCAGCATGAGTCGGGAAGCTTCCCGGGCTTTCTCGATGCGTGGCTCGCCGGCTTCGGCATGCCGCCGCATCTCAGCTACGACGCGGGGGCCGACCACGCCGTGATGGCCGCGAACAGACAAAGCTATGGAGTGGCCTGGCCGAGGCTCGACTTCAGCGCCGCGCGTCTCGTGATCTCGATCGGAGCGGACTTTCTCGACGGTTGGGGCGCGATGGTGCCGCAGCAGCTCGACTTCGCCGACGCGCGCGCCGATCAGGAAAAAGCTCCTCGCCTGATATACGTCGGGCCGCGCCGCTCACTCACGGGGCTCAACGCCGACCAGTGGATCGATTGCAAGCCGGGCAGCGAAATGGCGATTGTGCGCATGCTCGCGGGCCAGCTTCCGGTCGAAGCCGTGTCCGTGGCAACCGGCGTCAGTGCGTCGGTGCTCGACGGGTTTGGCCGTGAGTTCGCATCGACGAAGCCGAGCATGGTGGTGGCGGGCGGCGGAGGCACCGACGGTCTCGAAGTGGCGCTGGCCGCGAATGCGCTCAATCAGTCGCAGGGCAACGTCGGCGTAACGATCAAACCGAGCGAAGGCTACCTGGGCTTTGACCGCATGGCATCACCTGGGGAGCTGCGATCTCTCGCGGGGCGAATGAATTCGGGCGGCGTACCGCTGTTGATGATTCGTGGAGCAAATCCCGCCTTCACGCTTCCGAAGTCAGCTGGGTTTGCCGCCGCGATGGCCAAGGTGCCCTTCAAGGTCAGCTTCTCGAGTTATCCGGACGAGACGTCGGAATTCGCCGACCTGATTCTGCCCGATCATCATTCGCTGGAGCAGTGGGGCGATGCGGAGCCAGTTCGGGGAACGATCTCGCTGCAGCAGCCGACGATGGATCCGGTTTTCGACACGCGCGCGACATCGGATGTGTTGATCGCGGTCGCGAAAAAGGATCCGGGCAGCGCCGCGCGGTACCCGATGAACGACTACAGGAGCTGGCTGATCGCTCGCTTCCCGGGCGGTGCGGTCGGGCTCACGGCAGCTCTTCCACGCGGAATCACCTCCGGATCGCTCGGGGAGCCGACCGCCGCGCGGCCTGTTCCCGCCGTGCGCGCGGCGGCGCCGATCGAGCAATCGAGCGGCAACATGTATCTGGTCCTGTATCCGCATCCGCTGATCGGCGACGGGCGCGGCGCCAACAAGCCGTGGCTTCAGGAGATTCCTGATCCGGTAACGAAAATCTGCTGGCAAACCGTGGCGGAGATGAATCCCGCGACCGCGGAAAAGATGGGATTGGCCAACGGGGATCTCGTCACGGTCCGGACATCGGCCGGGAGCCTGACGCTGCCCGTGCTTCGCTATCCCGGTATGCAGCGCGACACCGTGGCAATTGCGACGGGCCGCGGCCACACGCACTCGGGCCGCTACGCGAAGGCGGGACTCAATCCGTTCGAGATTCTTCCTGGCGCCGAAGACGGCGCTGGCGGAATCGCCTTCGTCTCGACCAAGGCGAACGTCTCGAAAGCAGGTGGATACGCGCAGATCGTCACTACAGAAGGATCGGCGCGCCAGCATGGGCGAGGCATCGGTCAGGCAATAGCGATCGCGGATCTCAGAGCCGGCAGCCCCGGGCACGATTCAGGAACCGCGCACGCGACCGAGGTTGCGCAGAATGGCGGTCCTGAAGCGCCTAAGGGCGAGAGTCCGGAAGGCGGAAGCGACCACGGAGAAGAGATGGCGGGCGATGCCCCGCACCGGTTCCTGCCGGGCCTCCGCTCGCCGGTCGCCAACGACGCGCAGGGCGAGCAGGGTAACCCGCGCTCGAACGACAAAGGGATGTACGATCCGAATCACTGGAGTGGAATGGCCAAGCGCCGCTGGGCGATGACGATCGATCTCGCGAGGTGCACCGGGTGCTCGGCCTGCGTCAGCGCGTGTTACGCGGAGAACAACATCCCAACGGTCGGCGCCGATTGGCAGGTTGGAACGGTTCTTCCCGACCGCACCGGGTTCGGCGCGAACATTCTCCGCAGTCGCGAGATGGCCTGGATCCGCATCGAGCGCTACTACGAGGGCGGGGAAGACGGTGGGGCGGATTTCGACACGCGCTTTGTGCCGATGATGTGCCAGCATTGTGGCAATGCGCCCTGCGAGCCGGTCTGCCCGGTGTACGCGACGTATCACTCACCCGACGGATTGAACGTGCAGGTGTACAACCGCTGCGTCGGCACCCGGTACTGCTCCAACAACTGTCCCTACAAGGTTCGCTACTTCAATTGGTTCGGTTACGGAGAGCCGGCGAGGTCGCAGTACGCTTTCCCCGAGCCCCTCAACTGGCAGCTCAATCCCGACGTGACCGTGCGCGGAAAGGGCGTGATGGAGAAGTGCACTTTCTGCGTGCAGCGGATTCGCGAGGCGGAGAACCGCGCCGGAGCGGAGAAGCGTCCACTAAAACCCGACGAATTCACGACCGCGTGTGCCGCCTCTTGTCCATCGCGAGCGATCACGTTTGGCGACGCCGCCGATGAGAGCTGGACCGTCACGCAACTCGCGAAGGACGCAAGAGCGTACCACGTCTTCGAAGAGCTCAACACCTACACCGCGGTCGTTTACTTGAAAAAAGTGACTCACCCGTCTCCGGCAACAGGCGGAGGCGCGTAACGATGGCGACCTTCACCCGGCCAATTCCCGCCAGCGACGAGCCGCACCGGCCGAACATCGCGACGGCGGACGCGCAGCTGCCCGCGGTGAAGGACTACGGGCAGGTCGATAGAGAGATCGTCAGTACACTGCACCCGACCGTCGCGTGGTTCATTGGTCTCGGGGTCGCGGTGTTCTTCCTCCTGATCGGCATCGGGGCGTGGATGTACCAGATCTACAGCGGCCTCGGCGTCGCCGGCTACAATCCGCCAGTGATGTGGGGAGTGTACATCATCACTTTCGTCTTCTGGATCGGTATCGGCCACGCCGGTACGCTGATCTCGGCGATCCTCTATCTCTTCCGGGCTGGGTTCCGTACGACGATTTACCGGTGTGCGGAAGCGATGACGGTGTTCGCGGTCATGACGGCGGCATTGTTCCCGATTCTCCACCTTGGCCGCGCGTGGAAATTCTTCTGGCTGATCCCTTATCCGAACTGGCGCTACATCTGGCCGCAGTTCAAGAGCCCGCTCGTGTGGGACGTGTTCGCAATCCTCACGTACTTCACGATTTCGAGCACTTTCCTTTTCATCGGGCTGATCCCCGACATCGCAGTGCTGCGCGATCGAGAGAACATCAGTCCGATCAGAAAGCGCATCTTCTCCGTGCTCTCCCTCGGCTGGCGCAATACGGATAACGAATGGCGGCACTTCGCGCGGGCATATCTGTTCCTCGCCGCGTTCTCGACCCCGCTAGTGTTGTCAGTCCACTCGGTCGTGTCGTTCGATTTTGCCATGGCGCTGACGCCCGGATGGCACACCACGATCTTCCCGCCTTACTTCGTGGCCGGCGCGATCTTCTCCGGAATGGGGATGGTCTTCACGATCATTATTCCTCTCCGGAAGTGGTTTGGACTCAAGCACTATGTCACCATCAATCATCTCGATGCAGCGGCGAAGCTCTGCCTGTTCACGTCTCTCGTCGTCGGCAGCGCCTACATGACGGAGTGGTTCGTCGCCTGGTTCAGTGGCAACGAGGTGGAGAAGAGCTTCTTCGCAAATCGCATTTGGGGGCAGTGGTGGTGGGCGTCCGCGATCCTCTACACATGCAACATGATCCTGCCGCTCTCGCTGTTCTCCCAGAAATTGCGGCGCACTCCGGCGTGGCTTTTTATCATCTCGTTCACGGTCAACATCGGCATGTGGTTCGAGCGGTTCGTGATCGTCGTGCCGTCGCTGTCGCACGAATTCGAGCCGTGGCAGTGGACCAGCTACCGGCCGACCTGGGTGGACTACGCGATCCTGGCCGGCAGCTTCGGCTGGTTCTCGATGTGGTTCCTGCTGTTCATCAAGCAGCTGCCCGTGATTGCGATTGCGGAAGTCAAGGAAATAATTCCGCCGAGGCTGAGAAAGCCGCACACGCACGGAATCGACCCGGCCGGACGGCACTTCGAGTACGAGGCTGATACGCCGGGAGAGTACGCTTAATGCAAGGCGTCCTCGGCGCGTTCCGTGAGCTCGACGCGGCAGTGAGCGCGATCGAAGCCCTGAAGAAAGACAGGCTCGGCGCCATTCGCGTCTTCACGCCTACGCCGCGTCACGAGCTCGAGGAAGCGATCGCAGCGCCGCCCAGTCCCGTACGACGCTTCACGCTCATCGGTGGCCTGTTGGGCGTGACGTTTGGGTACTGGATCGCGATCTGGGCATCGGATTATTGGCCGTTGGTGGTCGGCGGGAAGGCGATCGCGTCCTGGGTACCCTACACAATCTTCGGTTTCGAGGTGATGGTGCTCATTGGAGGGCTCTCGACCGTCGTGGGACTCCTCATCAACTCCCGGGTTCCGCGGCTGACCATGATGGTTGGCTACAATCCCCGGTTCAGTCATGGCGACTACGGAGTGTGGGTTGAATGTCCGCCGGAGAAAGTCAGGTCGGCCGAAACCCTGTTGAGAGAGCACGGCGCGGTGGAGGTGCGGCGTGAGCGCTAGAATCCGCACGCTCGGTCTCGCGATTCCGGTTCTGCTCACCGCATGCGAGTGGTTCACCGACTTCAAGCGACAGCCATCGATCTGGACCTGGGAGCAGGTGAAGGACAGCACCACCCCTTCGCGCGGAAACCCGCAGATGTCGGTTCCGACGACGGGCACGGCAGTGGCTGGCTATCAGGTTTCGTACGGAGCATTTCCCGCGACGATCGATTCGATGGCCGCGATCCCGAACCCGACGCCGTTGAGCGACTCCTCGCTCGCCAATGGCAGAAAGTATTTCCAGATAAACTGCGCGGTGTGTCACGGGGACCGGGCGATGGGCGATGGGGCTGCGACAAAATTCGGAATGCCCGCAATCAATCTCACAACGGACATGACCAAAGCGCGCACCGACGGGTACATCTTCGGAATGATCCGCAACGGACGCGGCCTGATGCCGCCTTACAACCGGATCGAGGAGCTGGATCGCTGGGATGTGGTGAACTACCTCCGCGCGCTGCAGGGAATGAACGGCAAAGCCGTCCCGGTCGGTCCGCTCGCACCGCCCGGAGTCACGGGTGATAAGCTGCCGGGTCCGACGCGCATGGGGCCGACCCAGCCCGCGCCCTTTTTCAAGCCGCGCACCGATTCGACCAAGGCGAAGATCGATAGCACGAGTGGGAGCGTCATCCGATGAGCGGCCACGACGTTCACGTTCCAAGCAGGGAAGAGGTTCTCGCCGGAATCGATCGCCCCTCGTCGCCCCTGCTGAAAACGATCTGCCTCGTGTTGGCGGGGATTGGACTTCTCGTCTTCATAATCGGACTCTTCCTCCAGCCCGATCGTGTCTGGCAGGCGCTGCTCGTCAACTGGCTTTACTTCACTTCGATCTCTTCGGCCGGAGTAATGTTCGTCGCGGTACAGCGCATCACGACCGCGCGCTGGTCGCGGCCGATCGTGCGCTTCCTCGAGGGGTACGTGGCGTTCCTCCCGGTCGCGTTCCTTCTCCTGGTCCTCATTCTCCTGGTGGGCCGCCATCACATTTTCTGGTGGTCGAACCACGTTCCGGAGATTCACGAGAAGCGCCTGTATCTCAATCCACCCTTCTTTCTCACCAGGGTGATTCTCACTTTCCTGATAATCCTGGGCCTCAGCCTCTGGTACATCTATACCTCGGTACGCCTCGACGTCGGAATCGTGCCGGAATCGGGGGCGAGCTGGGCTCGCGGCCTTCGCGAGAGAATGCGAAGAGGATACCGCGACGAGCGTCGCGAGCTCCACTCCACCCACTCGTTGCAGGGCAAGCTCGCGGTGTTTCTCGGCTTCGCATTCGCGTTTGGCTGGATCGTGCTGTCGTGGGACCTCTCGATGTCACTCGATCCGCACTTCCAGAGCACGATGTACGGCTGGTGGTTCTTCATGGGGGGATGGGTCACGGCGCTTGCCAGCTGGACCCTCATCGTCATGGCGTGGCGCCGATATCTGGCCCGCTACGATCTCATTCAAGACAAGCACTTCCACGACCTGGGAAAGCTTTGCTTTGCCTTCACTGCCTTCTGGGGCTATCTCACCTTCGGCCAGTATCTGGTGATCTGGTACGGTAACCTCTCGGAAGAAACCCACTGGATGCGGCTGCGGCTGATCGAGGGTTGGCGCATTCCGACACTCATCACGGTCGGATTGATGTTCGTGCTTCCGTTTTTCGGACTTCTCTCGCGCGCGGCCAAGCTGTTTCTGCCGACGCTGGTTTTTTTCGCGAGCTCGACGGTCCTCGGATTGTGGATGCACCGCTATCTCGAGGTCTATCCCTCGATCTACGGCGTCCTGGGAAATATCCCGCTCGGCATCTGGGAGCTGGGCGTCGCGCTAGGGCTGCTCGGCATTTGGGGCTTCTGCTACCTCGCGTTCATGGATGCGTTTCCACGCATGCGGGTGTTGCTCATGACTTCGCCGTACCGGGATGAGGTTCAGGTGCCGGTAGATCCGCGGACAATGGAGCCGCTACCGGCGCACGAATAACCCCCGGCGTTCGGATCGCGGCGTTGCGCAGGCATCCACAAAGCCGAAGCAGGCAGCTCGAACGCCGAGATCTACGTGCGTTGTCCCTGCGTGGCGAGACTGCCTATATTTCGCGACGAGGGGCGTTAGCTCAGCTGGGAGAGCGCCTGGTTTGCAACCAGGAGGTCGCAGGTTCGATCCCTGTACGCTCCAT
>JALYKM010000064.1 GCA_030774785.1 Gemmatimonadota bacterium | reverse complement strand
ACAGACGACACTGTCCAGTGACGATCTCGGCGTGCTGCGGACCCCATCCGTCGTGCTCCACTCCGTTCTCGCCCTGCTGGTGTTGCTCGTGGCCACGACGCTGGCGGTGTACAAGCCGCGGGGCATGTGACCCCGTACGGGCGCCGTAAGCAGCACCAGCAGCGTACTGTGCCGCAGCCGTAGATGCAGTGACCGCTGCTCGATGTCGACATCAGTCCCGCTTTTCGCGCAGCATGACCTTCATTTGGTCGATCTCGGCCTGCTGGCTCGAAAGGATGTTTTGGCACAGGCGCTTGATGTCGGCGTCACGTATCGAGGCTTGCTGGCACATAAGAATCGCGCCTGCGTGATGCGGGATCATCGACCTCAAGAATTGATGATCCCCAATCACGGTCTGTCGTCTGATGAACAGAAAGAACACAACCACCGCGACCACGGCAGCGGCCGCAATCAGAGCGTTGAGTCGTTTGTTGTGGTACATGCTACTCATCAGCGCCAGCTCAATGAGTACCATCGGAGCCGCCATCAGGCCCGCCATGTAGACCTGATTGAAGTTCATGTACACGTTGTCGACGGCGTTGACCATCGCATACATAAGGAAGTACATCACGATGAACGACAGCACCGTCATGATGCCCAGACGGCGGTAGTGGCTATCGCCCGCGTGTCCGCTGGCTGAGTGCGCGTCGGTTGGATTGGTCCGATGCTTCATGGCTGCCTCGCAGAGTTGAGTTGAGACTGAAGTAGCGTGGCGTTCATTGGCACGCCTCCGTGACCGAAGATGTGAGACATCTTAGCGTGATGCCCGCCTGATCCAGGCTCGCCCGCCCCGGTCAACAGCATGTGTCGTGCTCATGGGGGTGCAGGCGTATTCCGTGTACTCCTTCTCGCACGATGATTGGCACCATTGCAAGAGCCGCGACCGGGTCAGCCCACCACCATCCGAAAAGGGCGTTGAGACCTACTCCTCCGAGCGCGATCACGGACAGATACGCGCAGAGCGAAGTCTGTTTGGCCTCAGCCTTGAGCGCGGTGCTCTGTATCTTGATCGCGACACGGCGCTTAGCCCAGGCAAGAGCGGGCATCACGATGACCGAAAGAGCAAGAACAACGAGGCCGAACCAGCTGCGATCCGGTTCTTCCGCCAGATAGAGGGATTTGACGCCATCGACGGTGACGTACAAAGCGAGAGCGACGAAGCACCATCCTACGATTCGAAGAGTCCGCACCTCGGATTGAGAGCGTCTCGAAAGATCGGCATCTACACGAAGCCGCCACTGGGCTGCCGCACTGGCGATGACTTCGATCACGCTGTCGATGCCAAACCCGACGAGAGCTACGCTTCCGGATAACAGTCCCGCGATGAGAGAGCCGATCGCTTCCAGGCTGTTGTATCCGATGGTCGCGTAGCTAAGCAGAATGCCTTGCCGGACAGCCGAATGCCTCGCCGCTAACAACTCTCCCGATCCAGTCATGCCGTCCTAGAAGTGATAAAAACCTGATAGCAGCAATGCGTGGGTGTCATGAACGACCCCTGTCCCGAGCTCCAGGCTTGCTCCGAACATGAACTTCCTGTTCATGAATGGATACACTTTAAATCCCGGCGCAATGAAAGTTTGCTGCGATCCAGACTCGGCCCCAACCAGCGCGTGCGTCGTCGTCAGCTCAACCAGTCCTTCGAGTCGCGACTGAATTCGATACAGCGCCGAGAAGTCGAGGGTCAGGTTACGTTCGGCCTCTTCACCCGGGCGGCGGCGGAACGTGGAGGACAGGGTGGCGAAGCCCACCAGCTCGAGTGCATGTCTTTTGTATCCGACATCGAGGAACGGTTCGAGCTCGATGATGTGTGCGCTGCCGATTCCTTTCGTGTCACTTCCCGTCGGGAGCGCCGCCGAGAGCCCGCCTCCGAGGAGCAATCCGCGCTCACCGAAGGCCAGGCTCGCAGCCTTGAGTGATAGCTCGACATTTCCAAGTCCACTCGCTCGTTCTGTCGCCGGCGCGGTTCTGGAGATGAACGGGGTCACGATAGCGAGGCTGACACTGCGATTGAACGCATACTCGCCTTCGAGGCGAAACCTGTTCTCGCGGACCCCTGTCGGGTCGCTAGTACGAACTGCGAGGTAGTCAAACCTGAGCTTCGTGTCAGGGCTCGGGGATTCCGTGACGAGGGGATGCGAGAAGCGGAGGTGATCGTGGTCGTGATCGTCCTCATGTTCCTGAGCCTGCATTCCAGCAAACGGTATGAGGAAGAACGTGATGACGAGGAGCAAACGACGCGAATACGCGCCGCAGAGCTCCGAACCGGACAGGTTCGGATGTGACATGAATACGTCTCCGATTGTGGAAATGACGCTCGGCGTGTCCGAGCGTGTGATCAGCGTCGAGTCAGATTCGGAGACGCTGGGGAGGGCCGGTTGCTAGCGGGAGAAGGCGGGCGGAAGTGCCGAAACTGGGTTGCTCAGACGCGATTATCGCGTCTGTTATTGCGCGTGAGACGACCGTTACGTGCTCATCTTTTGGAAGACTGAAGGGTACGCCAGACCGTCCACACTCACCCGCGCAGTTACAACCGCGTGTGGTTGTCCCGTGATGAGGACTGGTCGAATGTTCTGCGCCTGCCTGATGCTCTGGGGCCATGCCATTGGCGTCGGCATGACTTGCTCCTTCGCCGGAGCGATGCATCGGGCAGGCTACCACGGGAGCTGCTGCGCCGCTCAAGGCCGCGATCCACGGCGCTAGCAGAACTACGATGAGCGGGATGGCGAGAAGTCGGCGCATCACGGCCGTTAATCTACAATCAAGGCGAGATGCCCGTCAGCAGCCCCGTCACCAGGAGAATCAGAAATCCAACGCTCAGCTCCACCGCGGCAGAGCGCGTAAGGCGCGCGGATCCGACCTCGTTCGCCAGTTGTGGCTGCACTCGACGAAAGTTGTACGCCCCGATCGCGACCGTGATTGCGACCAGGACCAATTTTACGAGCAAGACCTGGCCATATGCTGTCTGCCAGAGGGCGGAGAGATGCTCCAAGTGTACCCACGATGCGATCACTCCACTGACAACGACCACCGCAGCCGAGACTAACGCTACAGGCGAAAAAGAATTCACGAGTGATGCAACAGATGACCAGCGTTGAACGCCGTCAAGGGTCAGAGAGAGAGGAACGCCAGCCACCATTACAGCCAATAGACTTCCCAGCCAGCTCGCCCCACCCAAGACGTGAAGGAAATCGGTGCCAATCATTAGAGAAGTGAGTTTGGGGCTCGCTGCTGCGTGCCCGGCGAGAGCTGGCGTCACGGCAAGCACGATCGCCGAGATGCTCGCAACCAGCCAGGCGCCACGAAGCCGCCGCACTGCCAGGGCAAAGGACACAAGTGCCACGAGAGCCGCTCCGAGCTCGAGCCGGAGAGCAAATCCCCACTGTGTGTGCATCGCCATATCTGTCATGCTCATGGCCTGCATGCCGGGCATCGCACTCATCATCTCCGACTCCAGAAAGATTCTTGCGAACGCGGTAAGGATCACGAGCACACTCGCGGCGAGCCCAAGCACAGCTGCGCGCCTTTCCATCCGTACTCTTATCTCCGGAGCGACTCCACGCGCCCGAGGAAGGATGAGCGTTCGGAACGCGGTCACACCGATGAGGACGAGAAGGCCGACAAACGAGAAAGTGCGTGCAAGGGAATTACTGATCGAGGAAGCCGCGTTTTCTTCTCCATTCTCGCCGCTAGTGGATGGTCCTGCTGTCGTATTTCCGGCACCAACCGTGTCCGTACCAGGGCCAACCTGATGCACGGATCCATTCGCAGGTAGAGTTCCTTCTACCAAAACGATGAAGCTGAAAGTACCCTTCGAAGGATGACCGTCGGACCCAGCTGTTCGCCACGTGACTGTGTATCGTCCGGCTGGGAGCGGCCGGGACACACGAACTAAAACCGCGAGTGGATCGCCTCGATCTCTCTCAGGTTGAGCGAGCGCGAACTCTTTCCCATTCGCGTCCTTCATCGAAATCAAGGTCATCGAAAGCTCTGGTCGCTCAGTGAACCAGAGCCAAATCAGCTGTGGCGACCTGGTGACTCTCGACCCTGCGGCGGGCTCACTGCGCTTCAAGTGGGCGTGCCCCCACGCGCGAGCCGGACACAGTAGCAAGCCGAGCGCGAGAAAGAGACGCACTGCCTTACTCATGATCGTGTTTCGTTTGCATTCCACCCATGCCGTTCATGCGCATCGTGGATCGGGTTGAATGAAAAGGGCGCAGTCGCACGAAGACGAACGTACCTGTTGGATTTCTGGAACCATAGTATGGCTCCAGCGAAGCAGGAACGAAATTGAGTGTCCCCGCCGCACCGAGCCCAATCGTGGCCCAATGCATTCTTGCTACTTCCCTGATATAGCCGAGTTGTAGCGCACCGACGTTGAATCTCTGGCTGGCAGGAAATCCGGAGAGCACCGTCCCATTTCGTGTGACGACGGGATTGTCGACGACGAGATCCTCGGCACTCTTCTGCACCAGCTCGGTTCGCCCGAACAGAGTGTTGTGCTTGTCGAGGATCGCTTCGCTCTCGGCGAGAAATCCGTTTGACCAGCTGGGTTGAGTGCTGTGCTTGTTTGCGCCCCAGATGAAGGCGCTCGCCCATTGCCCATCGGCGCCCCATCGAGCTCCATGAAGCGCGGAAGCAGTAATGCGGTGCATCGATTCATCAGGGTTCAGCGACTCGGGGCTTTTCAAGTAGCCATATCCGCCCGCTAGACTCCAGTGAGCGGTCGGATTGACAGTCAGCCGACCAGAGTAGGAATCGAGCTTGATGGGATCGAAATTCCATCGGTTCTCATCAGGCTCACGACCGTTGAATACGGAGCCCTCCAGCTGCCATCTCCGGGAATAGATCCCTCCGGTCAGAACTCCGAAGCTGACGTGTGTTGCGTCCTGCCAATGGTGGTTGAGCGGCGCGGCCGGATTGTCCATCGCTGAGGGACGGTGCATGAACGCGACTGGACCAAGTGCCGGCTCGCCGGATGGCGCAGCATAGATGCTCCACGCCAACCGCTTGTTGATTTCGCGCTGGTACAGAGCACCCAGCTCCATCCAGAAGTCGTGCGGATGCTGACGATCGTGTAGGGGCTCACCCTTGTAGGTCTCTCCGGTCTGCAGCAACAGCGGATATCCGCGCTTGGTGACCGTCAGCGGATCGAGGCTTAGCATCGTCCGAGCCTGGAAGCGACCGCCAGCGACGTCGTGGGTAGCCATCAGCATTCCCCAGTTCAATGAGCCGAACTGGTCGTCACCGCGCTCGCCGCTCTGGTTGTCGTATTGCGCGAAGACGAATCCGTGCGCCATGAGCATCCAGTCACCGAGCATACGTCTGCGCGAGGGAAGGGTGACCGCGTCGGGAATCCACGTGGTTCCCGATCCCATTCTCTCCATGCTGACGCCGACCGGGCCAATCATCATGTCATCTGCGGAGTGGCGTTGCATGCCAGGCATTCCCATGTGAGTCGAATCCGCGACTTTTGACGGCATCTCCATCCCCGGCATGCCCGGCATCTGCATCTGTCCTATTGCGGGCGCATGATGCGGTTCGGCGCCCATTGGCATCGCCATTGGCTGCGTTTTCGGCGCACCGACCTGCTTCTTTCGGGTGGTGCCGACCGGAGCGGATTTCTTAACGGTTTTTGCCGTGTTTTTGCCGGCGGCAGGCTTTTTTGCTTTTGCGGTTTTAGTCGTCGGTTTCTTCTTTTGAGTTTTTTTGCCCATCGGCATGTTCATGGGCATTTGCATCGTGCCTTTTTTGTGAGCCGTATCCTGCGCGGTCGCCTGCGCCGCCAAGGGCTCCTTGGCAATCGCAAGTGAGAGAGCGAACGCTAGACCAAAGCCGCTCGCGATAAAGCGTGATGACGAAAACATTGTCCATCCGAAGTGAGTGATTCATCCGCTGTGACGGGACCACAGACGGCGGTATTGGTCCGCGCGGAGTGATTCACGCTGCGAACCGCGAGCACCAACGGGCGCTCTATGCCTTCGGAGGCGGAGGCTCGGGAGCCGCTATGCGGCTGAGTGGTTGTGCGAGGTGGAAGGAAGGCACAATCTGAGCTGCAATCGGAGACGCTGACGATGAGACACTTGCGCCAAGGGCGACTGTCGTGCCGCACGAAGTCATCGCGACACAGCAGGGAATCGCTGTCGACTTGCAGGGCTTTGGCTGCTCGCTATGCTGGGCCGGCAATTCGTGATGGGTGCCGTCCTGGTGCGCCATCACTACTGCGCTTGATCCGGAAGAGCTGTCGCGGGAATGATCGCTACAAGCCGCGTCGACTGCTCCTACCGTGAGGTAGAGCGCACAGATTCCGGTTACGATTCCTACAAGACGGCGCACGTTGGTCTGATTTTATCGGTGAGATTGCAGCTGATGTGACACTGTCTCTCGACGCAAGTTCCAGTCCGATCGGCTGAAACTGCTGTTGGTCTCAATCTCTTGCGTTTCTGTGAAGATATCTTCTCTTCATTGATCCTGCTTTTCACCGCGGCCTGAACCTCTGAACGCAGTTCAATGATCCTTCAACCGATTGACTTCGTCGTCTATGCGTGGCTGGTCGTCGCCGTGCTTTCGGCGATTTACGTTGCGTACGATCAATTTCGGCACAATCCCGAAGCGCCCGTGATGAAGTGGGGGTTCGTACTGGTCACGCTTTACATGGGGCCGGTTGGCCTGTTGCTCTACGTAATGGCTGACAAGGAGCCTGTCCCGGGCACGCATGAGCGCTTCGTTGAACCGCTCTGGAAACAAGGGGTCGGCTCAACCGTGCACTGTATCGCGGGTGACGCGACGGGGATCATTCTCGCAGCCGCTGCTACTGCATTGCTTGGCTTTCCGATGTGGATAGATGTAATTGTCGAGTACATCGTCGGATTCCTGCTCGGCCTCCTCATCTTTCAGGCGCTGTTCATGCGCGACATGATGGGTGGAAGCTATGGCGAGAATGTCCGCCGCAGTTTTCTGCCCGAGCTCCTCTCCATGAACATGATGATGGCGGGTATGGCTCCGGTCATGATTTTCATGATGATGGGGCGGGACATGCGTGCCATGTGGCCAGCCGAACCGCTCTTCTGGTTCGTAATGTCGCTCGGCGTTACCGTCGGGTTCATGATTGCCTATCCAGTGAATGTGTGGCTCGTTGCGAAAGGAATGAAGCATGGATTGATGACCGTGCGCGATTCCAAACAGGAAGCTTCACATCAAGAGCATTCACATGACCATCACGCTGGTCATAGTGCACACGGGAAGCAACATGCTGGTCACAGTACGCCTGCGAAGCAGCATGCTGCGCATGGAAACGGCGCAGAAACAGTGACACGGTCCCAGATCATGGCTCTTACAGGCGTCACTCTGCTTGCGCTGTTGGCCGGAATGTTCGTACCAGCGGCCTTCGTCAACCTCGGAGTGCGAGCGGAAGAAGTGAGAAGCATCATCATGCCTCCAGGCATGATCATGACGCCCGAAACTCCACCTGATGCAATGCGGGACATGGCAGCGGTCGACCTCCGGCGCGTCAAGTACGCCGCTCCACCGACGGAGAGAGGGGATCGAATCCTGGCGCCTCGCATAGAGAACGGTGTGAAAGTGTTCGATCTCGATGCGTCGGTCATACGGTGGAACATCCTCCCCCGCGTACAGGTGGCGGCTTATGCAATCAATCGGGAAGTGCCTGGTCCACGCCTCGAGCTCACCGAAGGCGATCACGTCCGCATCAATTTCACGAACCATTTGCCCGAGCCAGCGACCATGCATTGGCACGGATTGGTGGTCCCGAATCGAATGGACGGTCCGGGATACATCACCCAGGACCCAGTGCCGCCCGGTGGGAGATACGTGTATGAGTACGTTGTACATCAGGCTGGAACGTACTTCTACCACTCGCACACCCGACCAGATCGGCAGCAAGCGCTCGGACTTTACGGCGCTCTGATCATCCATCCGAAGGATTCCACTGCCGAGCCGAAGAGCAACTACGACTACGTGGTGCAGCTACAGGAGTGGCTCAATCGAGATGGCTTGACCTATCCCGCGATGCTAATGGAAGGCGGCCTGCCAAACTATTTCACGATCAACGGCAAAGCCTATCCTGCGACGGATACTCTGCGGATGAAGCTTGGCGAGACCATCAAATTCCGTTTCATCGGGACGAACAACAACTTCATCCACCCGATGCACATGCATGGCGGTCCATTTACCGTCATAGCCCGCGACGGCGTCATGCTGCCTCTTGCCGCGAGGTTCCAGGCTGATGTAATCAACGTTGGTCCCGGTCAACGCTACGATGTCATTTGGCCGGCGAGAGAACCGGGCAAATGGATCTTGCACTGTCACATTCCTCACCACACTCTCAACAACAACGTCGAGGAGAAAGGTGCCGGCGGACTCACGGTGCTCATAGAGGTAAGCCCTTAAGAAGCGTTCGCAATGCAGGCCCAAGATGGGACTGCTACAAACTCCTTCCCCAGAGAACATCAATGCCTTCGCGGAAAAACGTGGCGCTGCTCGCCGTCGGATTTTTCTCGGTCCTCTCGGCTAAGGATTTGCCGGGTCTAGTTCCGCCTCAACGACAATCGGCGACGAGTGCTTCAGCATGCCGATCCGCGGACTCGGCTGCGGTCGTTCGTGTCGCCAACCGTTTTCACCAGATTCTCTCGACCGGCGATACCACCGGGTTAAATGCGCTCCTCGCTCCCGACCTGAGAGTCCTCGAAGGCGGAGCGGTCGAAAATAGACGACAATATCTTTCCGATCGCCTTTCCGCCGATATCGGGTTCGCCAAAGCTGTAAAGGAGAAAAGAACGTCGTTCTCCTACACGTGCGAGGGAAACGTCGCGTGGTTGGTCTCGACATCGACTTCGACCGGCAGTTTCGAGGGCCGCGACATCAACAGTGCAGGTGCAGAGCTGATACTACTAGGCCGGACTCGGAAAGGTTGGCAGATCCGGGCGATACACTGGTCTTCAGCGAGACGTCAGTCGCGCTGAAT
>JALYKM010000063.1 GCA_030774785.1 Gemmatimonadota bacterium | reverse complement strand
TGCGACATCGACTCGGCGCCCCCAACGAGACAGAGCTGGGCGTCGCCGAGGATGATCTCCTGCGCGCCGCTCACCACCGCCTGGAATCCGGAACCGCAGAGACGGTTGAGCGTGAGCGCCGAAGTCTCCTGCCGGCATCCCGACTTGAGCGACACATGCCGCGCGAAATAAATGGAATCGCTCGTCGTGTAGAGGACGTTCCCGAATATCGTCTGGTCGACATCAGTCGCCGCGATTCCCGCGCGTTCGATCGCTGCTTTCGATGCGTGCACGGCGAGATCGATCGGCGAGAAAGCCTTCAGCTTTCCGCCGAAGGTGCCGAACGGGGTTCGGACCGCCGACAGAAAAACGACGCTTTCGCGGGATTCCGCTTTTTTAGCGCTCATCGTCTGGTGTTGTTCGCTATGCCGCTTTCTTGCCGCAGTTCACGCAGAACTTCCAGGCCGGATCCAGCTCGGCCCCGCACCCCGCGCAGTGCTTGGCGGCGAGATTCTGGCCGCAGTGTGGGCAGTAGATGACAGGGCGCCCTTCGGGAAGCGTGCCACCGCAGAACTTGCATCCCTCTGGCGGCTCCAGCGTCGAGATGCCGGGGATTGCAAAGGAAGTCGTGCTCTCGCCGTTTCCGCCTTTGCCTCCAGCGGCGCGGGCTCCTTCAACCGAGTAGCCGCCGGAATTCTGGGAGGGAATCGAAACGCCGAGTTTCTGCACGGCATCGGGGGCGAGAGAGATCCGCGTGTCGCCGTAGTCGCGGAACGCGCCCAGATCGGTGTGCGACGCGGCCAGCTCTTTCTTGAGCCGCTCCTGCATCGCGTGATCCGCCCGGATGTAGCCTTTCTCGCCGGAAAGGAGTCGCGTTACTGCAGCTTCATAATCCTGGTTCGTCTCGATGCCGAGGTCGCGGCGATAGTGGCGGTAGGGGACGAGCGTGTCATAGAGCTCCTGCACCGTGAATGGCACGCTCAGGTACTCGGCGTGTCCATTCCTGATGTTGTGAACCAGTCGTTGAAAAAGCCGGTCTAGGTCGTCCATGATCCCCTGCGAGGCTGGAAGGATTGAAGATCGGGGAAAGGTGCGGTGTCCTTCAGGCGGACACGCCCTGCCTGCTGCTTCGCCTTCAGCCAGCTGTCGAACTCAGATTGCCGTAACCCGCCGGAATTTGATTGTTCCTCTGCTGCTCGTGTGGCCAGAAAATCCGCGTATTCGTTCTGTGGATGGGCGTCGTGACCGCGCACCCACTTCCAGTGACATTCATGCCGGGACACGAGCTCATCGGCTTCCTGCCACAGCTCGAGATTCATGATGGGTCCGTTTTTCTTCTTCCAATCTCGTGCCTTCCAGGATGGAAGCCACTCGTTCATCCCCTCAACTATGTATTTGGAATCGCTGGTAAACACAACGCGGTACGAATTGCCGCTGCGCGAGATTGCCCGAAAAGCCTCGATCACCGAGCGTAGAGCCATGCGGTTGTTGGTGGTCGCGGGCTCCGATATCCAGTAGTCGCACCTGGTTACCTCGTTGGACTGCGGATGGAGCCATTCGATCAATCCGCCCGCGCCGCCGGGATTGTCGCCATCGCGACCATTGCCGATGCAGGACTCGTCGGCGTATATCGCGACCAGGTCACCGGACTTGGCACGAGTCATTTCACAACCTCGAAGCTGTCCAGCTCATCGAGGTAGAGCGTTATCTGATCGCCAGTGCTAGGGTGCGTCGCTTCGACTGCTTCCCGGCCGCTGATCATTCGCAGCCGCGTGGGGACAACGACGTACTCCGTGCCGCGGCGATATGCCGCGATCCGTCTCCCGCTCTGGATCGCTCTCTCGAGAATGTCGTACTGCTTGTGGGTCCAGTCCGCCAATCAGCCGTCTCCTCTTCGAAGCAGCATCTTCAGGTCTCCTCGCACCACTCGCGGACGACGCGTGTGAGCGCTCGTGTCGCGAGACCGATCTCTTCGACCGGCACGAACTCCTCGGCCGCGTGTGCCAGAGCGATGTCTCCGGGGCCAAAACAAATCGCCGGAATTCCCGCCTCGTTGAGAAGCGCCGCGTCAGTCCAGGCCGAAAGTCCTTCGATCCTGACGGGCATGTTCTCTCGTTCTAGCGCTCCCCGCAGCATCTTCACAACCGGCGCATCGGGCGGCACATCGCTCGGAAGCTGCGCGGTACTCAATGTAACTCGCGCGTCGAAGTCGGGCCGTTTTGCCTTCACCCGCTCGCACGCGTCGGTGATCTCCCGCATCGCCTTGTCGGCTGTCTCGCCGGGGAGCGTGCGCCGCTCGATCGCGAGATCGCACTCCTCCGGATAAGTGGACATTCCGACGCCGCCGCGAATTCTTGAGGCATGGAGCGAGCCGCGGCCGAGCAAGGGATGGCGCGGGCCTGACTCGCGCGTCCGCTCCAGCTGGTCGAGCTCGGCGAGCAGCAGACCAGCGTGGGTAATCGCGTCGACGCCGATGTCGTAGCGGCTTCCGTGCGCGGCGCGGCCTCGGAGCGAGACATCGAGCCAGGCGAATCCACGGTGGGCGGGGCAGATCGCGAGCCTCGTCGGCTCAGTGATGATCGCGGCGTCGGCGCGAACTCCCGAGGCGAGCAGGGCGCGCATGCCGAGGCTCTCGTACTCCTCGTCGACGACGGCGGCGATGAGGATCTGCCTCTTCGCTCTCGAGCTCGCGCCTGCAACGGCGGCGGCGCACATCGCAGCGAGCCCGGCCTTCATGTCGGCGGAGCCGCGGCCGTAAATCCGGTTATCACGAACTTCCGCCGCGAACGGCTCGTGAATCATCCCGTCGATGCCCACGACGTCGAGATGACCGTTCAGCATGAGGGCCGGTGTGTCGCTCGGTCCGAGGCGCGCAACGACATTCGGCCGGCCCGGCACGTCTTCCGTCATCTCGACCGAGAAGCCCCAATCGTCGAGCGCCGAAGCGAGCGCGCGAGCGCAATCACCCTCGCCCGGTGAATCCGGAGCGAGGGTGGGGTTTCTGGAATCGATTTGTATCAGGGCGCGGGCGAGCGCGACTGAATCGCCTCGCGGTATGGCCACGGCCTACCTTCTTTTCGCGGTCTTGCCTGAAGCCTTGGGTTTCGACTTGGTCGCGGATTTGGCCGAATGCTTCTTTGCGGCCGGCTTCATGGTCGGCTTTTTCGCGGCCGGTTTCCTGACGGCAGTGTGCTTCGCCAGAGGCTTGGCGGGTTGCTTGATCGGAGTGGGCGCGGCCTTCGCCATCGGCGCAGAATGGGACGCCTCGATTCTCGGAGCCGTCTTCACCGCGAGGGGTGCTGGAGGAGTGAATGGCTTTCTCTTCGCGTGCGACGCTTCGACTTCCCGCATCAGCTTGTCGGCTTCGTCCTGCGTCATCTGCCCGCGACGAACCATGTACTGGAGCAGATCGCGCGCGCTTTCGACGACGAGTCCGGTGAGACCGGCGGCAGCGCCGACGACATCTTTCATCGCGGCAGCCATCTTACTGCCGGCCTCGAGGCTGATCTCGTGCGCCTTCGCCGCCATCTCGGCGACGGTATCTTTTACATCAGCTCCGCGGTGGCCCGGGCTCCGCTTTGGCGGAATCGGAGGCGTAACGACGGCAGGGGCAGGTGCTGTGGTATTAGCAACCGCGGGATTTTCTCTATCGGGCATTTATGGGCTCCGGTCAGCGCGAGGGGCTGTGCTGACGGGTGGGGATCACGGAAAAATGGAGTGCGCCCCGACGGGGGCTCGAACGGCGCTAAGTATATGATTTTTCGTGACTAAAACAAGGTGGGGTGAACCGTCTTCACGGAAGGCCCGATTTGCGCCTTTCCAAGGCTTTCTAACGACACTAGTACGCCATTCACTTGACATTAACACGCCAGATTGCCCGAAATGAAGCTAAAAGTGTTGGACTTGAGCCGAGTGCTTGCCGGACCGGTTTGCTCAATGATGCTTGGAGATCTGGGCGCCGACGTCATTAAAGTCGAGCGACCGGGTGAAGGCGACGAAACGCGGGGTTGGGGACCGCCTTTCAACGCCGATGGCGAAAGCGCCTATTTCCTGGCGATCAACAGGAACAAGAAAAGCATAACCGCGGACCTCTCTGACGAGACCGACCGCGCGGTCGTGCTCGATCTCATCCGTGGCGCCGACGTCGTGCTCGAGAATTTTCTATCCGGCTCGCTCGCTCGGCTCGGGCTCGATCCCGAGGATCTCCTCGGACAGCACCCATCGCTCATCTGGTGCACCATCTCCGGCTTCGGACCGAAGAGCACACGCCCCGGTTATGATTTCGTCATCCAGGCGGAGTGCGGGTGGATGGCAATAACTGGGGAGCATGATCGAGCTCCGATGAAGGTCGGCGTCGCTCTCGCCGACGTCATTGCGGGAAAGGATGCCGCGATCGCTATCCTTGCGGCAGTGGCGGAACGGGACGCGGGATCACTCTCGCCCTGGAAGCGTCACATCAACATTTCACTGGCGGACAGTGCGCGCGCGGCACTCGTCAACGTAGCGCAGAACGTTCTCGTTTCCGGCAGTGACGCGAAGAGATGGGGAAACGCGCATCCGAATCTTGTCCCCTACCAGCTGTTCGAAGCCGCAGATCGGCCGTTCGTCATCGCGGTAGGAAGCGATGGGCAATGGCGCGCGTGCGCGCACGCCCTCGGCCTGCGCGATCTCGCGGAAGACGAAGCTCTGGCGACCAATCCGGGCCGCGTCAAGAACCGGGATCGCCTCGTCACAGCGTTGGCCCACCGCGTCGGAGAGATGGGCGCGCAGCATTGGATCGATCGCCTTCAATCCATGAGCGTCCCATGTGGATTGGTGCGGACCGTTGCCGAGGCTCTCGAAGTCACCGATGCCGATCCTCGGACAGGAGTGCGTCCGAGTGTGCCCGGTAGCGTACGATTGCCTCCTCCCAAGCTCGATGAGCACGGTGACGCCATCCGAACTCTGGGGTGGCGCGCCTTTCAGCGATGACAGATATTATCAGCCCCCTGGGTTAAGGCCACGGATGTTTGTTCACTTCTGAGGATTTGCTATGACGCGTAACTGGTTCTTGTCCGCTGGTGCTGTCGCTCTTCTGCTGTCAGTTGCCGCGTGCGAAAGCGATGATGTCCACATCACCGGTCCCAAGGGGCAAGAAGCTTTCGCGAAGTACGTCTCGCTTGGCACCAGCGTGAGCATGGGGTATATGAATGAGGGAGTGTTTTACGCAACGCAGCAAACGGCGTGGCCCGCGCTCCTCGCACACCAGGCGTTCGCTACCAAGTTTACAAGTCCGTTGCTTCAAGGGCCTGGATGTTATTCGCCCTTGATCGCTCCGCTCCAATTCCAGAAGCGTCTGAGCGGGGCAACATATCCCGGCATCAACGCCCTGGATCAGGTGTGCGCCCTTCTCGGGAACATTACGCTGCCGACGAACAACGTCGCGGTCGACGGCGCGACGACATACCACGCGCTCCGAATCACGCCCGAATCGACCGTTACCACCCCGCTGACGGTTGATAGCGATCAGAGAAAGCGCTTGTACAAAGCGATCCTTGCCCCCGGGAAGACTCAGGTAACATCGATGATGGCCCAGAAGCCGACGCTTGTGTCGGTCGAGCTTGGTTCCAATGAGGCTCTCCGGACGGTAACTAGTGGCATCCTCATTCCCGCCGCGGCGTACCGTCAGCCAGATAACACCTTCACCTATTTTCCGACGAGCCTGTGGCAACCCCAATACGACGCAATCGTAGACAGTATAGCGAAAACGGGGGCGAAAGGGCTGCTCGTCTCCGTACCGCTCATCCCGAACATCGTTGGGGTTTATTCGGGTAATGATTTCTACCAGGACCGCGCCGCTTTTGCTTCATTCGGTATCACTGTCGCTGATGATTGCAACGGCAACACGAATTCGATTTTTGCCTTCGGGAAGGTCTTGACGGCGTTGGGGAGTCCGAAGCCGAACACTTTTAGTTGCACGGACAACCCCGCTGCGGCTGATTTCATCCTGACTCAATCGGATACGGCGTTCGTGAACGCCCTCATTCGTCAGATGAACACGCACATTCAATCGCAGGCATCTGCTCATTCGTGGGCGTATCTCGAGCTGAATACCGCGTTAGCCGCCTTTATCGCGAGAAAGACTTCATTCAGCCTGTCCAAATTCCTCTCTTGCACCAGGCCGTTTGGACAATACATCGGTCTGGACGGTGTCCATCCCAGTCTCGATGGACAGCAGGCGATAGCCAACGCCGCGGCGGATGCACTCAACGCTACGTACGCGTTCGAGATCCCGAAGAACGAAAGACCGGTGCTGACCGCGGCGCAGCTTTGCCCGTAGTATCCAGTTGATACTGTTTCAGAGGGCGAGGCCAAGAACCTCGCCCTCTTTGCATCATGAGGTACATCGGCAACAAAACGCGGCTCCTTCCCTTCATACTCCGCACCTTGAAGCAGAGTGGGATCGGCGTCGGCTCGGTTCACGATGCATTCGCCGGAACGGCGAGCGTGAGCCGCGCGCTCAAGGGACAAGGCTGGCGCGTCCACTCGAGCGATCTCCTCATGTCGTCGTACGTATTTCAGCGCGCGTACGTCGTGGCGGAAGCCGCTGATCCTTTGCTCGGGGATATGGCCAGCGGCCTCGGCTCTCTTGCCCCCCATGCAGGCTTCATCACCGAGCACTTCTCTCCATCGCATCGGAGCGGCTCCAGCGGGAGGATGTACTTCACTCCCGAGAACGCCGGGCGGGTCGACGCCGCGCGCGAGGAGCTGGAGATCTGGCGGAAAGCGGGAAAGATCGGGGAGGACAGCTACTATTTACTTCTCGCCGCGATCATCGAAGGCGCGGACCGGGTGGCCAACACCGCAGGCGTCTACGCGTCGTACATGAAGCACTGGCAACCGAACGCGAGGCGGCGGTTCGAGGTGGTTCCCGAGATTCCCGTCAAAGGCGCGCAACCCGCCCACGCCAGGCTGATGGATGCGACCGATGCGGCGAGATCGATTGGCGAGGTTGACCTGCTCTACATAGATCCCCCCTACAATTCGAGGCAGTACGTCGCCTACTACCATATTCCTGAGATCCTGGCGCGCGGCTGGACCGACTCGGTGCCAGCGATCCGCGGCAAAGTCGGATTGCTGGCGGGCGAGGAGGGGCGAAGTCAGTGGTCCCACGGGCGGCGGGTGCAGAAGCTTTTCTCAGCGCTCCTCGCCGCGACAGGTGCGAGGCACGCCCTCATAAGCTTCAATTCCGAGGGGCATCTGCCACCCGATGCGCTCCAATCGCTTTTAACCAAGGCATCGGTTGACGGGGAGGTGGCGCATTTTACCCAGCGCTACCGCCGATACAGGGCCGACAGCGAGCGGGAGGGCAGACATTATCATGGGGATATGGCCCTCGAGCACCTCTATCTCGTCCGCCTCCGGTAAATCTTGGTTACCTCCAGGACCCCATGTTCGTCAGAAGCAGGTAACGGTGATAAGGTGTTCTGCCCACGCCAGTTGGGTCTATACACGGGCTGGCAAAGGGATTACACTAGGCAGGTGAAGATGACAGCCACACCGCTGCAGAATCAGGGTAGTCAGACAGTGGGCGCGGGGAGCTCGACGCCGGATGCTCAGGCGCCGGGAATTGATGCCGATCAGGAGATCATCGCCAAGGTTCTGGCAGGCCACAAGGACTCGTTCGGGGTTCTGATAACCCGATATAGCGATCCCTTGTACCGCCATGCACTTGGGATGACCGGAAGTCCCGATGTGGCGGAAGACATACTCCAAGCGTCCTTTATTAAAGCCTTTCAGCATTTGGGCGAAGTTCGGGGCCGTTTCGATGCGTGGGTTTTTCGAATCGTTGCCAACTCGTGCAAGGATTGGCTGAAGAACATCCGGCGAACGCACGTGAGCTACGATGAGGACGATCAGCCCTCGACGTACTCGTCGCCGGAAGAAGAGATGGATCGCAACGAGCTGCGTACGGATCTGCAATTTGCTCTGGCCAGACTCGCTCCCTCGCTGCGTGAAGCGTTTGTGATGAAGCACGTAGAGGGTAGATCGTACGAGGAGATGGCGCTGTTACTTGAAACGACGGTTGGCGCGCTAAAGATGCGAGTGCATCGGGCGCGAGAGGCGCTCCAACAACTGCTCGAGGAGAAGTACGCATGATGCTCGATGACGCAGGTTTCGACAGAAATGATAAAATCGCGGGCCGCGAGCCCATTCAACGCAAGGAAAAGTCCGCCGAGCAGCTCTACGACCGCGAGGTTCCGCTCAATGGAGTCTCTGGTCACGGTTTGCTGCACGACTGGCTTGACGGTGAGGTGGATGTAATGCGCGCAAGTGAAGCCGAGGGCAAATCGAAGGTCGAGCTGTGGACCCGCATCAACGCCGAGAGCGAGATGCTCCGCCGCCGCGTCACTCCGGTGCACGTTCAGCAGCGCATCATGGCGTCTCTGCCCGACTCACCCGGCACGGCCACCAGCTGGTGGAAGCAGGTCATGACGATGACGCCTGTTTCGGCAATCGCCATCGGCGTAGCGCTCCTCGCAGTAGGCGTCCTGATCATCCAGGCGCTCCGCTAGAGCTAATTCTCTCCCGACCATAAACGCCCGACTCCTTGCGAGTCGGGCGTTTTTCTTGTCCATTTGACTGCTGCCGAATCTCTCGCTCGGCGTAGACCTTGCAGCTCTACGACAACTCTGTACTGTATAGTAGAGACCATACCTGATCGGAGGCATCAAAGATGAAGAAGACCATCGCTGTAATCGCTCTAATCGCCGCCCCAGCCCTGGCTTCTGCTCAGGCTGGGCTCTCGAGGATTCAATTCCTCGCGCTGCAGCAGGAGCTGCGCGACCAGGGATGCGGAGTGACGAACGTCGACGGACGCTATGGTCCGCAGACTCGTCGCGCGATCGCGACCTGCGCCAAGAAGTTCAATTCCGCCAACAACGCGGCCGCGCTGCTCACAGCGATGAACATTGGCTTTGGCCCGAGCGACAATCCACCGGCGGGTAAAACCGGCATGTAGCAGCGAGGAGTAGGCGGCGGTTGGCGGCTTCGCGCCGCCGGCGTCGGCTACATCTCGAAGGACAGCTGCACATCGGGGACGAGCGCTGCACCAAGCGACTCGTCCCCTTCTTCTTCGTCGTCACTCCGCGACCAGCCGCGCACTCTGTACTTGGCGCACAGCTTCTCGAAGAAGCGCGCCAGGCCTTCGCGGTATTTCTCGCCTGCGTGAGCGCTGTTCCCGTATGTATTGCGGTATCTCTCCGCCAGGTGCGGAAACTCCTGCTCGATGAAGGGCAGATAGCGCTTCCTGGCGGCGTACTTGAGCCTCACCGCGCACGCCCCGACATAGGTGGCGCCTGCTTCCGACACGCGTTTCACGAGGGCTTCGAGATCAGAGGGGTTGTCCGTAATTCCCGGAAGCACTGGCATGCAGTTGATGCCTGCATCGATCCCGGCCTCTCGCAGTCTGGCCAGAGCGCGCACTCTCGACTCCGGAGTGGGCGCCCTGGGCTCGATCCGCCGAGCGAGCTCGCGGTCGAGGGTGATGAGCGAGATGTGTACGGAGAGCTCCGAGTGACGATTGATTCGTGAAAGCAGATCAATGTCGCGCGTGATGAGCGGGCTCTTCGTGATGATCACCACACTCAGTCCCGGGTGCTCGGCGAGCACCTCGAGGATGCCGCGGGTGACTCGAAATCTTCTTTCCGCCGGCTGATAGGGATCGGTGGCTGTGCCGATCACGATCGACTCTCCGTGGAGCAGCTTGAGGTGCCGCTCGCTACCGAAGCGGAGAGTGCGACTCAGAACCTCGGGCGCGTTTTTCTTGACGAAGATGTTCCGCTCGAAGGCGAGCCAGGGGGGAAGTCTGTTGTACGCTTCGCCGAGCGCTTCGGTCATCTTCTCGTCGGTTGCTGCGCGCTCCATGACGTACCGGTGGGTATAGCGCGCGTAACAGTAAGCGCAGCCGAAGGCGCAGCCGATGTACGGGTTGATCGACCAGAAGCCCATCCCTGTCGTCTCGGGCCCGTTGAGGACGCTTTTCGCTGGTGAGGAGTAGTAGCGGATGTCCTTCTGCTCTCCGATGACGGGGAGCTGGCGGGAGGCGCGCTCGTACTCGGCGCCGAACAAACCGGGTTCTCTGGGTTTCACTACCCGAATATAACCCGAAAATGCAACAGAGCAAAGCTGAACTATGGAACTGCAGTTGCGGTCGCAGTCAATACGAGAGCCCCACCGCAGCACCATTCCCTCCCGGCCCCACAAAAAAATGGGCGTACCTGGGATCTCGAGATACCCGCCACGCGTGAACCGCCGACACCCCGCCGAAAATGAGCGACAGCTGCGTCTTCGACAGGGAGGACGTGCGTGCCATGAAAGCGATGTCGCTTGCCGATCCGTTGCGTCCGAGCGTGATGTAGAAGAGGGTGGTCGCGATTCCGCCGGCGAGGATTCCCCGCTCGATCGCGCCGCCGCGGGAGTGCGGGACGTCGAGGATCGCTTCGTTGATCAACGCCTGCGTCGTCAGCCCCGCAGCCGAAAAAAGAAACTGCTTGTGAGGGTGCCTGTTGCTGTCGATTCCCGAGAAGACAGTCGGCCGGCCGTTGTCGAAGGCGATGTAGGGGTGCGCGCCCACGGCGATTGAGGTCAGGACGTGCGCGGTCTCGTGCGCCAGGATGCTCGCGCCGAACCCGAAGGCGAAATGTCGCCAGTAATTCCCCGCAGGCGCGGCCCGATCCGCTGATGGACCCTGTTGAGCGAGGGCGGTTGCAGTTATGCTGGAGACGAGCGTAACACCCGCCAAGCCAAGAAGCATTGCGCGAGATGCTCTAAAACTTATCTTCTTCGCCGAACATTCTGCTCGGAGCAAGCCACCGATGGCGGCTGAACGGTTATCTGACATCGCGATCCAGCGAGAACTCGGGACTCTTCCTGGCTGGAGCCGGCGCGGAGATGTGATCACCAAAACCTTTCAGTTCCGGAATTTTCTGACTGGAATCGACTTCGTGACGGCAGTCGCGAGGGCGGCGGAAACCGCGGACCACCACCCCGACATCGATATTCGCTACACGAAGATCGTTTGCACCCTGAGCACTCACTCGGCCGGCGGAATCACGCAGAAGGATCTGGATATGGCTCGGCAGATAGACAAGGTGCAGGATCAATAAAAGCGTTAAATGCAACTGCAACTGAGAACTGCGAAGCTGCCCGCTTCCAGCTGAAGCTGCCAGCGGCGAGCTGCAAACGTCGGGACGCCATTAGTGGCGTGATGGCACAGGCAGTTGATTGTGCCGAGACCCGCGCCAGTAACGTCCCGACGTAGTGAGGCTGGTGGTTGGCAGCTTCAAGCAGGCAGCGGGCAGCCTGGCAGTTCTCCGTTGCAGTTCGCAGTTAGTTCCGCCGATTGCCAGTAAGCCGAAGTATCGCCATGAACATGTTCAGCAGATC
>JALYKM010000062.1 GCA_030774785.1 Gemmatimonadota bacterium | reverse complement strand
GGGGAATCGCACCCCCAGGCCCTCGCAGAACCGGACGTGAACCTCTCGGCTCATCCGGCTCCCATTATCGAGCCGCAACTGCAGAATTCAGCCGCCAATGGGCAAAGAGACGTGGGCGTTGACACGCCAAGCGCGTGACCCAGGCTCTCGCCCGGCGTTGATGGCCGCGCAGCGTTTTGAATTTCCGCATGGCCCATCGAGCCAGTGCACGGTTGATATGTGCTGCCACTCGGTAAAAAGCCGAGGGGTGGAATCGACAGTAGTATTGGACCCAGCCCGAAATCACCGGATTGAACATCCGCGAGAGGTCTTCGATCGACTTATCGCTCTTCAATTGCAACCGCCACCTGCGAACCTCCTGACGCAGCGCTTGCGCGGCGGCCGGTGCAATCGCGGGAGTAAAGTTGGTGAAGAGACGCCCTTGCCGGTCTTGACTACGCCTCGGACGGAACGTGTAACCGAGGAAGTCGAACTGAATGCATTCATGCTCCTGCCGTCGATGAACATCCTTGCAATAGACCACCTTGGTCTTGTCGGGATGAAGTTCCAAACCGCATTCCTGCAGCCGTTGCGCCAGTCTTTCCTGCACATAGCGCGCCTGCTGCAGACTGCGACAATGGATAAGTCCGTCATCGGCGTACCGGCAGAAGGGCAGCTTCGGAAAGTGACGCACCATCCATCGATCAAAGGCGTAATGCAGAAAGAGGTTCGCCAAAAGCGGCGAAACTACCCCTCCTTGCGGGGTGCCTCTGGCGCGAGGACGTAACTCGCCGTTTTCCTGTTGCACCGGAGCCATCAGCCAGCGCTCGATGTACAGCAGGACCCACTTGCAGGTCGTGTGATGCCGAACCGCTTTCATCAGACGCTGATGATCAATGTTGTCGAACAGCCCTCGGATGTCAAACTCCAACACCGAAGTCGTGCCACCAGCAACGTTGGCGGGTGACGCTAATTGCTTGATGGGCTGATCTTCCCGGACGGTACCCGTAGGAATCCTCGTGGAAATGAGGCTCCACTTCGGGCTCGAACTGAAGCTTCACCACGGCTTGGGCAATACGATCTGCTACCGTGGGAATCCCGAGCGGACGTTGACCACCGCTTTTCTTTGGAATCAGAACCTCTTTCACGGGTGGGGGAAAGTAGCTCCCCGAACTCATGCGATTCCAAACCCTATACAAGTTGTTCCTGAGGTCTCGCTCAAAAAGATCGATTGATTCCTCATCCACGCCGGCCGCTCCTCCGTTCGCACGGACAAGCCGCCAAGCATTGCATACCAACCGCTTCGGAATATCAAACGGCTTTGCCGTTCTCGCGCGCTCCTCCCCTTTCGGGTTGGCGCTCGATCGCGGCACGATAACTCGACCCCTTCGCTCCGGGTCCATTACAGCCCCATCATCGCTAGTACGGGTCGATCCGTCCCTCACGCTTCGCATCGGTAGTCTCTGCCTCGCGTGTTTGCGCTTGGCATTCTCCCTTCACATCGAAACGCAAGGTTCCTGCAGTTCCACATAAGAGCCTGAGTCAAGATCGCGCCATCTCTATGCCGGGCACCGCTCACCCAGTAGGCAGGTTGCCGATGAACTTGGTCCCAGGCCAACATCACACACCTGGTTTCGATGCCGTCTAACTGTTTCGACACTTGAACGATGGTTCACGGGTGTTCGCCTTCTTGATTCGCACCTGACGCATTGAATGCGCCTTTTCCTTGACGCTCACGACACGGGCTTTTGACCAATGCCGCTCAAGGCGGTTTGGGACCTGCCCCTGCAGACCGATCCCGGAGGGCCTTCCTCCATCTCTCATGCAGCTTTTCACACATCGGTCAGCTCACATGAAGCCTCCTTCTGTGTTGCTGCAGCACACTGATGTCCCAGGACCAGACCTGGTTGGGACCGGTGGCCAGCACAGCTCGGGCTTGGCGTGCGCCGGATGGATCAGCTGATTGCGCCTGCTCGCGGGCGAGGCTCGAAGCACCAAGGATGCGGTAGAAGGTACGCACCGAGGCGCCCCAGGTACGTCCCCCTCATCGAGCAACCGCGCAAACGCGGTGTAGGGGGGTCGCGTCGGCAAAGCGACCCGCTGTTGAGCACTTCGAGGATCGTGCCGCGCTCGGCAGCCGAGAGCGCAAGTGGCGAGACGCGTCGCGCCCGCGCACGCACCAGGCGCAGCGCGTGGCGGCCGATACCACGGTCGCGTGCGAGCCGCCCAAGGCACGCAGGGCGTGGCGCGTAGCGCTCTCTGCGGCACGAGTTCGGCCACCGCGCTCAGGAGTCGGTCTCGGTGCTCTCGGGGCTCTCCGCCGTGGGCAGTCCCAGCAGCGTACAGAGTTTTTTTTGGACCCCGATGATCGTCCGCGCTTGCTCGAGCTCGCGCTCCAGGCGCACGCAGCGCGCTTGCAACCGCTCGATGCGCCGCTCCTCCGGCGTCGAGCGTGCTTTGCGGCCCCGCGCCGGCGACCGAGCGCCTCCCAAGGCGCCTGCCCTCGCGCTCGCGCCGCCACACCGACAGGTGCGAGCTGTACCGCCCCTCGCGCCGTAGCAGCGCCCCGAATCGCCCCGTGCTCGGTGAGCCGCTCGGCTTCAGTCAGCACCGCGAGCTTGTACGCCGCACTGAACTGCCGGCGCTTCGCGACCGCACGCACCTCCGGGTCCGGCGCCGCGGGGAAACCCGCGGCCACTTCGATATTAGACGCAACCATCTTCAGCTTCTTCCTCGATGACATTGTTGGCCTACCTTTCGACAGTCATTCTATGAAGGTAGGTGTCTCACGTCACATTGGCACAAACGGTAACGAATGAGGCCCTCACGCGCGTCTTTCATCAGGGTCCGCAAGCACTCCCGCTTGCATCAATGACCGTTTGTAGTTTCGCTGTCCGCATCCCTTGCTTCTTCGACCTGGTAGCTGCCGAAGTCGATTCGATCCTGGAATTGCCAGGAGGAGAAGTCGCTTGCTAAAAGTGGGGAAGCCC
>JALYKM010000061.1 GCA_030774785.1 Gemmatimonadota bacterium | reverse complement strand
AATAATCATTAGCTTACCTCAGCTACGCGACGACTTTCCGGCGCGATAGGGGCCGCCTGTGGCTTTGCCGCGGGCCCAACATAGATCTCACATGACGAACACGGCGTGGTTATCCGCAGCCGGCATACTTCTGTTCGTAATTGCCAGCGCGGTTTTTTTCTTTGTCGGCCGAAGGTTTGGAGGGCGCACCGAGCTCCGCCGCCAGGAGCAGGCCCGCGCGACAGCGGGGGAGACAGCCAGTAGAATCGTCGGCGAAGCCGAGCGTGAGGCGCAAAGCCTCCGCAAGACGGCGGTCTTGAGCGGCAAGGAGGAGCTCATTCGACTTCGTGAGGACTGGGAACTCGAAGTAAGAGGCCGGCGGGAAGAAGTAGAGCGCGAGGAACGTCGAGTCGCCGACCGCGAAGGCCAGCTCAATCGCAAATACGATCTGCTCGAGCAGCGCGAGCGCGAGACCACCCGCCGCACCGAGACCCTGTCGGGCCGCGAACTGACCCTCGCCCAGCGTGACCAGGAGCTGGAGCGGCTCCTCGGCGAAGAGCGCCGCAGGCTCGAGCAGCTGGCTGGAATCTCAGCCGCCGATGCCAAGGCCGAGCTCATGCACCGCATGGAAGAAGAGGCTCAGGCCGACGCCGCGAATCGGATCCGGGAAATACGGGAGAGCGCCAAGCGCAACGCCGAGCGCGAAGCGAAGAAAATCATTGCCCTGGCAATCCAGCGTATCGCGGCCGAGCAGAGCGTCGAGACGACGGTGTCAGCAGTGGCGCTTCCCAACGACGAGATGAAGGGGCGCATCATCGGACGCGAAGGCAGAAACATCCGCGCCTTCGAGCTCACCACCGGTGTCGACGTCATCATCGATGATACTCCGGACACGGTCGTCGTCTCCTGCTTCGATCCGATCCGGCGCGAGATCGCGCGGCTGTCGCTGGAGAAGCTGGTCGCCGATGGGCGCATCCATCCAGGGCGCATTGAGGAAGTCGTCAACAAGTCGCGACAGGAGGTCGAGGCATCGATCGTCGAGACTGGTGAGCAGGCCGCCTACGAGAGTGGTGTGCACGGACTGCACCCGGAGCTGGTGAAGCTGATTGGCCGCATGCGCTGGCGTACGAGCTACGGCCAGAACATTCTGAATCACTCGAAGGAAGTCGCGTGGTTAGCCGGGATCATGGCGGCCGAGCTGGGACTCGATGTCGCGATGGCCCGCCGCGGAGCGCTGCTCCACGATGTCGGCAAGGTTCTCACCCACGAGCACGAAGGCACTCATGTCCAGCTCGGCGTCGAGATGGCAACCCGCTACGGCGAGAATCCACTGGTGGTGAACTGCATTGCCGCGCACCACGACGACGTGCCACACGAGACCGAGATCTCTGTTCTGGTCCAGGCCGCCGACGCGATCTCGGGCGCGCGTCCGGGTGCGCGGCGAGAGGCGTTCGAAACCTACGTGAAGCGCCTCGAGGGCCTGGAGAAGATCGCGGCGAGCTACCGAGGCATAGAAAAGGTGTTCGCGATTCAGGCTGGCCGCGAAGTGCGGGTGATCGTCACGCCCGAGGAGGTGGACGACCCGCGCATGACAACGCTCAGCGAAGAGATTGCCCGCCGCATCGAGGCGGAGCTTCAGTATCCGGGACAGATCAAGGTCGTGCTGATCAGGGAGACGCGAGCAGTGGACTTTGCCCGCTGAGCTGATCGATGGCCGCGCGATCGCGAAGAAGGTCCGGGCTGAGGTAGCAGAGCGAGCCAAGAAACTTGCGGAGCGTGGGATCAGGCCAGGTCTCGCCGTCGTGCTCGTCGGCGACGATCCAGCCAGCGCGGTTTACGTCAGCGCCAAAGGGAAGGCGATTGAAGAAGCGGGCATGTACAGCCTGACTGTCAGGCTCGATGCCGACACGTCACAGGAGGAGCTGCTCGCGCGAGTCGATGCGCTCAATTCCGATGCTCGCATTCACGGCATATTGGTCCAGACGCCGCTCCCCAAGCAGATCGACCCCGACACCGTCATTCGACGCATCGACCCGGCCAAGGACGTCGATGGCTTCCACCCGGTGAACGTCGGGAAGATGCTCATTGGCGAGCGCGATGGGTTCATCCCGTGTACTCCGGCCGGGATACAAGTGCTACTCAGGGAATCGGGGGTGAAAACTCCCGGCAAGAATTGCGTGGTGATCGGCCGCAGCAATATCGTAGGGAAGCCGATGGCCGCGCTCATGATCCAGGACAACGACAATGCGAACTGCACAGTGACTGTTTGCCACCGCCACACGGCTGACCTCAAGGCACAGACAAAATCGGCGGACATCCTCATCGTCGCCGCCGGCCGCCCGCGCATTGTCACGGGGGACATGGTCAAGCCTGGTGCCGTGGTGATCGATGTAGGAACCAATCGTGTCGCCGATCCGAAGGCCAAGGGAGGTACGAAGATTCAGGGCGACGTCGATTTCGAGTCGGTGCGTGAAGTCGCGTCGAAGATCACCCCGGTTCCCGGCGGAGTAGGGCCGATGACGATCGCGATGCTGATGGCAAACACGGTTCGCGCCGCGGAGATGACTCTTCGGTGAGGGCTTATCCGTTCGATCTCTTCGCGTCGCCGCTTGGACGCTCAGCCCCGGGCATAACGCGTGAGAACGCCATTTCCGTCTCCGATCTGACGACCGAGACGCGCGCCCTGATTGAATCCGGATTGCAGCCGGTTTGGGTGCGTGGTGAGATCAGCGACTTCAAGCGCCACCGCAACGGACACTGGTATTTCTGCCTCCGCGATGAAGCGGCGCAGATCCGCTGCGTCGTCTGGTCGAGCGACCAGCGCGGCATCCCCGCATCCCCGGACGACGGAATGCAGGTCGTGCTGCTCGGACAGATGACGGTGTACGCGGCGCGCGGAGATCTCCAGCTAAGAGTCCGTCGGATCGAAGCCGTGGGTGACGGTCTCTGGCGCAAGGCGATGGAGCTGACGCTGTCGAAGCTTCGCGAGGAAGGATTGCTCGACGAAAGCCGTAAGCGCGCAATTCCGCGCTTCCCCAAGCGGGTCGCGATCGTGACAAGCGCGGATGGCGCCGCGCTTCGCGACATCGTTGCCGTGATGCGGAAGAGAAACACGGGAGTGCAACTCGTCATTTGTCCGGCGAAGGTGCAGGGCGACGGAGCAGCACTGGAGATCGCTGCCGCGCTCCGGCGTGTTGCGCGCTGGGCGCTGGCCGATGTGGTGATCGTCGGACGTGGAGGCGGCGGCAAGGAAGACCTGTGGGCGTTCAACGACGAGCGTGTCGCTCGCGCCATTGTCGCTTGCCCCGTGCCAGTCATCTCTGCCGTCGGGCATGAAGCCGACATCACCGTGTGCGACGCCGTGACGGACTTGCGCGCGCCGACGCCGTCAGCCGCTGCCGCTGCCGCGTGTTCCGCGCGCGACGAGATCGAGAAAGCGTTTGCACTCGCCAGGCGCGATCTGTCGGAGGCGATCCTGTCGCGTGTACAAGGCGCGCGCAACGAGCTCGACAGGGTCGGCCGGCGCATCAATCAAACCGCTGAAGGCATCGTCGTCGCCAGGAAATCTCAGCTCGCCGCCGCCGCGGGGCGGCTCAACGCGCTCAGTCCGCTGGCGACCCTCGCGCGCGGTTACGCTGTAGCCCGCGATCCGAAGGGAAGGGCGCTCACGTCCACATGGCAGTTCCGCGCCGGCCTCGAGTTCGAGCTTCTGCTCCATGATGGGAGAGTCGGTGCCGAAGCGACTGAGGTTTCGCCCGAATGAGCCTGTTCCTGACGTTCATCACCAGTCTGATGCTCGGCATGCGCCACGCGACGGACCCCGATCACATCGTCGCAGTTACGACGATCGTAAGTCGTGAGCGATCAGTGGCCAAGGCGGCGGGCATTGGTGTGCTGTGGGGTCTCGGCCACACCATCACGCTACTGCTTGTGGGCGGTGCAATCATCGCATTCAAGATCGTGTTCGACGCCAGACTGGGACTGTCAATGGAGCTTTGCGTCGCGGTTATGCTGATCGTCCTCGGAGTTCTGAATCTTTTCGATGTGCGCACGAAATCCGGCATCCCAACCGGTTCGCGCCCGTTCCTCGTAGGAGTGGTGCACGGACTCGCCGGCTCGGCGGCCGCTGCGCTTCTGATCGTACCCCTGATCGACGATCCGCGCTCGGCGGCGCTCTATCTACTGACGTTCGGCCTCGGCACGATCGTAGGCATGACGCTCGTCACGCTAACCATTGCTGCCCCCTCGCTGCTGGCCACTGCCCACGGGCCGAGTCTCCAGCGTTCGCTCCGCGTGGCGTCGGGAGCCGTGAGCCTGGTCTTCGGGCTCTACCTCGCCCAAAAGATCGGCTTCGCGGACGGGCTCTTCACATCGGAACCGCGCTGGACGCCGCGATAGCTAAAGCAGCTGCTGGTTGCACATGAGGAGCACTACCCTGACCTCCTCTTGTCCCGTCGCGCCAACCACTTTGCTCGAATAGTAGAACGGCTCGCCCGGCCATTTGGCTTCACCAAAGACAAGGACCGAGTCTGTTTGGGTTACCGTGATCTCGAAATCGCCGTTCCCGTTGCTGGTTGCGTACCCCAGCGTCCGGGCCTTCCTCACCAGCGACAGGAGTCGATCATACTCCCTGGAGGCGGCCCGCATCGCGTCTGGGTCACCGTTCTCCCACTCGAGGGTATCGAGCACAAAGAGAGATTTGCGGATCGCCGGGATTTTTTTCGCATTGAACGCATACACGTGAACGCCGGGCACGCCGGACGTTGCCTCTCGTGAATCCGCACAAGGCTGTGCACTGCCGTCGAGCAGCGTCTTCTCTGGAAACGGGTGGACTACCGACAACAGGCCCAGCAACGCTGCTCCTCGAAAAAACACTCCGGACTCCGGGTGAAGGGTCGTTCTCAAGACGCGCGAACCGGGTTTTCGGAACTGAACGGGGGGTGCCGTTCGGGTGCGGAACAGGGCCGTAGTGGGTCAGTCAACCTAGAACTACACAGATGCGAGAGGACGGAAGCAGAGCTTCGAGTTCCGAGAATGTCTCGTAACTCTCGGCCATGCCTCTGTCCCCTCGCATCTGTGTAGTTCTAGGTTTGACTTCTCCTATTCAAGCCGGAGCCTGTTGTACGCCAATGATAATGTCACCCAGAGGCGCCATTAGAACTGTCACCCTCTAGACTGTTCCCCCTTGCCTGGGGGGAGCGGATGGAGCGGACAGCGATGAGCGACCGGGATGTGGTGAGGGTGAGCGTGCTCTCGAGGATGGTGGCAGGGGAGCTCACGTCTCAAGAGGGAGCAGAGCTCCTAGCTGTGAGCGTCCGGCAGGTGAAGCGTCTCAGGAAGCGATACGTGGCAGGAGGCGCCCGTGAGGTGCGGCACGGTCTCCTGGGCCGATCTTCTAATCGGCAGCGATCACCGAGAGAGCGAGAGCGAGCACTGAACATTGTGCGGGAGCGCTATGGTGGTGGCACCGAGAAAGGAGCTGGTCAGAGATTCGGTCCGACATTGGCCGCCGAGCAGCTCGAAGAGGATGAGGGATTAGTGATCCCGGCCTCGACGCTCAGGAGATGGATGCTGGAGAGCCGGCTCTGGACCAAGCGAAGAAATTGGCGCCCCAGGTTCAAGAGACGAGACCGGAGAGAGCACTTTGGAGAACTGGTGCAGCTCGATGGGAGTTTCCACGACTGGCTCGAGGGTCGAGGGCCTGTGGGATGCCTCATGACCATGACCGACGACGCCACGAGCAAGGTGTACGAAGAGATCTCCAAAGAGGAGACGATCTGGTCGGCGGGCTCAGTGCTCCGCGGCTGGATCGAGCGCTACGGAGTGCCGAGAGCGCTCTACACCGACCGGAAGAATCTCTACCACTCAAGAAGTGAGAACGGCCCCCTGACTCAGTTGGGTATCATGTGCCAGAAGCTCTCAATCGAGATGATCGCTGCCAACTCTCCTCAGGCCAAGGGCAGGGTGGAGCGGACCCACGGGACCAACCAGGACCGGCTGATCAAGAAGCTCCGCTTGAAGGGGATCGCGACTTACGAGGAGATGAACCGCTACCTGAGAGAGGAATATCTCCCAGCCCATAACGCCCGATTTGCTCACGCTCCGGCGAGCAGTGCCGACTATCATCTGCCGATGAATCGCCGGCTCAAGGCAGCCGATCTCTGGTGTCGTGAGGAAGAACGCCAGCTGAGCAACGACGGAGTGGTGAGCTACCAGAGGCGAGCGATCCAGGTCGATGTGCGGCACGACATGCCAGTGAGAGCCAGAGTGATAGTCCGCACTACTGAGGATGGCTCGCTGCGCATCCTCTACAAGACTAGAAGCGGGAGCGAGCACGAGCTCTCCTGGCGCGATTACAAAAAACCTCTTCCTCCGCTTCCTCCAGCGAACAGAGTGGGTCTCTCGGAGAAAGCAATTGCTGCTCACAAGGCGAGGCGCCCAGCGGCCACCCATCCATGGCGTGGCAACGACTACGTGAGAATCAAAGAGGCATTCGATCGGAGGCGAGCTGGATCCGGTTCGATCCCCAGCCAGAATACCATGGAAACTCAAGAAATAACGGCAACTACCTAGGGTGACATTTCTAATGGCGTAACTTGGGTGACATTTCTAATGGCGTTTGACACTATTCAAGCCGGAGCCTTGTCTTGTTCCCGCAGGCCCGCTAAGTTACAAGGCTACAGCGATTTAAGAACCAGTGACGCGCGCAGGCAAATGGGCCGGCGCGAGAGCAAATCCAAATGGCATTCGAGAGAACACCCACCGTAGAGAAGTACCGCACACACAAAGACGATAGCGGCTCGACCGAAGTTCAGGTCGCACTTCTCACCGAAAGAATCAACTATCTTACCGGCCACTTCCGCACCCACGCGAAGGATCACCACAGCCGTCGCGGGCTGCTCAAGATGGTCGGAAAACGGCGGCGTCTACTCGACTACCTGAGGCGTACCGATCTCGAAGGTTACCGAAAGATCATCGCCGATCTTGGACTCCGGTACTGATCTGGCTCCTTGATCTGACCGCGCGGCGCACAATGCGATCCCGCGCGGTTTGTGCTACACAGAGACAACAACACAACATATGCAACGCATCGAAAGAACGTTCGCCGGCAGGCGCCTGGTCATCGAGACCGGCCGCATGGCGAAGCAGGCCGCAGGATCAGCAGTGGTTCAGTTCGGCGAGACGATGGTTCTCGCGGCAGTAACGGTCAGTGACACCGAAAGTCCCCTCCCGTTTTTCCCCCTCCTCGTAGAGTACAAGGACAAGGCCTACGCCGCGGGTAAGATCCCCGGCGGCTTCATCAAGCGGGAAGGCCGGCCCTCCGATCCGGAAATCCTCAAGGCGCGAATCATCGACAGATCGATTCGCCCGCTCTTCCCGGAAGGCTTCAAGAACGAAGTCCAGGTATTCATCTACGTCGTCTCGGCGGATCAGGAGAATGACGCCGACGTGATGGCGCTGGTCGCCGCATCTTACGCGCTCAACTCGTCGAAGATCCCGTTCATGGGTCCGATCGCGGGAGTTCGCGTCGGCCGCGTCCAGGAAAAGTGGATTCTCAACCCGACCTTCCAGCAGCTACCGTACAGCGACATGGATATCGTCGTGGCAGCGTCGAAAGATTCGATCATGATGGTCGAGGGTGGCGCACTCGAAGTGACCGAAGCCGATGCGCTCGAGGCGCTGACTGTCGGGCACCGCGGCATCCAGGAGCTGATCCAGATTCAGGAAGAGATGCTGGCCCAGCACCGCGCCGAAAAAATGAAGTGGACGAAGGCCGAGCTCGGGCCCGAGATCAAGAATCGCGTAGACGAGCTGGCGAAGGGCAGGATCGGTGAAGCCATCAATCACCAGGAGAAGAACGCGCGAATAGGCGCGGTCGAGATCGTGAAGAAGGAAGCGACGGATAAGCTCGTCGCCGAATTCCCCGACAACGCCAAGGACATTCAAAATCTGGTCGACGACGTCGAATACCACGCGCTCCGCTCGCAGGTGCTCGACACCGGAAAGCGGGTCGATGGTCGTGGCCCCAAGGAAGTCCGCCCTATCACCATCGATACCCAGGTGCTCCCGCGCGCACACGGCTCCGCGCTCTTCACGCGCGGGCAAACGCAGGCGCTGGTGGCGATCACGCTTGGCACCGCCAACGACGTGCAGCGGCTGGACAGCATCGATGACGCTGGCGAGACGACGAAGTCGTTCATGCTCCATTACAATTTCCCGCCCTTCTCGACGGGTGAAGTGAGACCGATGCGGGGAACGAGCCGCCGCGAGATCGGTCATGGAAACCTCGCTGAACGCGCGCTGCAGAGCGTGTTGCCGGCATTCGAGGATTTTCCGTACACCATTCGCATCGTCTCCGACATCCTCGAGTCCAACGGATCGTCGTCGATGGCTTCGGTATGTGGTGGCTCGCTGGCTCTCTTCGACGCCGGTGTTCCCCTCCGCTCTGGCGTCGCGGGTGTGGCGATGGGACTCATCAAGGAAGGTGAGAAGTACGCGATCCTCACCGACATCCTCGGTACCGAGGATCACCTTGGCGATATGGATTTCAAGGTCGCGGGCACCGAGACCGGAATCACGTCGATCCAGATGGACATCAAGGTCGAGGGCCTCGACCTCAAGATCGTGAAGGAAGCGCTCGCGCAGGCGCGCGAAGGCCGACTCCACATCCTTGGCGAGATGACCAAGGCGCTCGCCGAGCCGAGAGCGGATCTCTCGCCGTACGCGCCGCGCATCGTAACGATGAACATCAGCCCCGAGAAGATCGGCGACCTGATCGGTCCGAAAGGCAAGACGATTCGCGGCATTCAGGACGAGACCGGAGCTGAAGTCACCGTCGACGACAGCGGACTGGTCACGATTGCCGCGGTGGGCGGCGAGGCGATGGAAAGAGCGCGCCAGATGATCCAGGCGCTCACCGCCGAGCCCGTGATCGGCGAGACCTACGAAGGCACCGTCAAGAGCACGACGGCATTCGGCGCCTTCGTCGAGATCATGCCCGGAACGGAAGGACTCGTTCACATCTCCGAGCTGAAGCACGGTCGTACCGAGAAGACCGAGGACGTCGTGAAGAAGGGAGACCGGGTCAAGGTCAAGCTTCTCGAGCGCGACGAGCGTGGACGCCTTCGCCTCTCGATGAAAGCTCTGAAGCAAAAGCCCGAAGGAGAGACGCACTCGAGCGGGGAGGGAAGTGGCGGCGGCAGCGAGGCGTTGGCAGCGGTCGGCGCCGAGGGTGAGCAAGCTGACGGGGGCGAGGGCGGCGGCAGGTCCGACCGCCCGGCGTCCGATCGTGGCGACAGGCCGCGGCGCCCACGCAGCGGTTCGCGCGGTGGCGGAGGGCGTTCGCGCGAGTGAGCCTCGCCGCGCCGTGCGCCGAATCTGATCTGCGACGAACCGTTCTCGCGAACGGCCTGACCGTACTCTCGGAATCGATGCCGGGAGTACGGTCGGTCGCTTTGGGGGCGTGGGTGCGTGCAGCCTCGCTCCATGAGAGCCCGGACAAGATGGGCATCTCGCACATGCTCGAGCACATGGTCTTCAAGGGCACTCCGACGCGGAGCGCCCGGGAGCTCGCTCTCGCTCTCGAGACACTCGGTGGGTCACTCGATGCCTACACCGCGCGCGAGCACACAGCCTATCAGGCCAAGGTGCTGGACGAGCATTTGCCGCAGGCCGCCGACGTTCTCGCTGACCTGATCTTTCGTCCGACGCTTCGCGCTTCGGATCTCGCTCTCGAGCGCAAGGTCGTGCTGGAAGAGATCAACACAGTGGACGACACGCCCGACGATCTGGTCTTCGAGCTGCACAACACTCAGCTATGGGGCAATCACCCCTATGGGTTCTCGATTCTCGGCACCCGGGAGACGGTAGGCGCGCTCGACCAGGGTGATCTCCGCGCCCTTCACTCGCGTGCGTATCACCCGGAGCAGATAGTCGTCGCAGCGGCGGGAAACGTCGAGCACGCGACGCTTCTGGACACGCTCGAGTCAGCGGGATGGGCCGATATTCCGCACGGCGGACTTCCCCCTCTCAGATCTCCGGCTCCAATCGTGCAAGCACCGGCGGCCGTGCACTTCGAGCGTGATACCGCCCAGACCCACATCGTGATCGGCAGCGCCACATTCGCCCACAGCGATCCGCGGCGCTACGCCATGAGCATGATCGGAATGCTGTTCGGCGGTGGAATGAGCTCGCGACTGTTCCAGCGCGTACGCGAAGAGCTCGGGCTCGCATACTCCGTGTATTCGTTTCAGTCGTTCCATGAGGATTCGGGAGTGCATGGAGTCTATGTTGGAACGACGCCAGAGACTGCCCGCGCAGCGGTCGATGCAATCAACGCGGAGATGGAGCAGCTGGCGGCCCAAGGCCTGAGCGAAGAAGACCTGACCGCTGGAAAAAGCCAGTTGAAGGGACAAATTACACTGTCTCTAGAGAGCCCGTCATCGAGGATGTATCGGGCGGCGGGAGTCGAGCTCTACGGCGAGCCGTACAGGACGCTCGATGAAGTGCTTGCGCTGGTCGACGCCATCGATACGCAGACCGTCGCGGCCATCTGTAAAGCTTACTATTCGCCGGGGAAGCAAACACTAGTCAGCCTGGGCCCCAAGGCCGCGGCGTGATGGTGGGCACGATCCGTGGCATCGCGTTCAATCTTTCAATTCGAGTAAGCTGAAATTTTATGAAGATCGGCGTTCCCAAGGAGATCAAGACCAACGAGAATCGTGTCGCCCTGGTGCCCGCGGGCGCGGAAGCGCTGGTCGCCGCGGGGCACAGCGTGATGATCGAGAAAGGAGCGGGTGAGGGTAGCGGATTTCCGGATTCGTCGTACACGTCTGTCGGGGCCAGCATCGGTGCAGACGCCGACACCGTGTGGCGCGAGGCCGAGATGATCATGAAGGTCAAGGAGCCGATCAAGCCCGAGTGGCCGCGGATGAAGAAGGGGCAGGTGATCTTCACCTACTTCCACTTCGCGGCCGACAAGGAGCTGACTCTCGCGCATTTGAAGAGCAAAGCCATCTGTATCGCTTACGAGACGGTGGAGCTGCCGACAGGCGAGCTCCCGCTTCTCACTCCGATGTCGGAGGTCGCTGGCAGGATGGCGGTTCAGGAAGGCGCGAAGTACCTCGAGAAGCTCTATGGCGGCCGCGGGGTTCTCCTTGGCGGAGTTCCTGGTGTAGCTCCGGCCAAGGTCGTGATTCTGGGTGGCGGGATCGTCGGCATCAACGCGGCGAAGATGGCCGCCGGGTTGGGGGCGAAGGTGACTGTTCTTGACCTGAGCCTGGAACGTTTGCGCTACCTCTCGGACGTGATGCCCGCCAACGTCACACTCATCTATTCCAATCGTCATAACATCCTGGAGCAGATCGCCACCGCGGATCTGGTCGTCGGCGCGGTTCTCATCCCGGGAGCCGTCGCGCCCCGGCTGATTCGGCGTGAAGATCTGAAGACGATGCAGCAAGGAGCGGTTATCGTCGACGTCGCCATCGATCAGGGCGGCTGCGTCGAAACCATCAAGGCTACAACGCACGAGAACCCAACCTACGTCGTGGACGGAATCATCCACTACGGAGTCGCAAACATGCCCGGTGGAGTACCACGCACCTCAACGCTCGCGCTCACCAACGCGACTTTCCCTTACGCGAAGGAGCTCGCGAAAAAGGGATGGAAGCAGGCTCTCAAAGAAAACGCTGCACTCAGGAAGGGACTCAACATCGTAGACGGAAAGGTGACATATCCCGCTGTCGCTGAGGCATTTGCCTTGCCGTATACTCCACCCGATTCATATTTGAACTAATGCGCTGGCCATTCTTCAAGCCGGGTTCTCTCTTCCCGGCGAATGCGATCGCCGTCGACCTCGGCACCGCGAATACACTGATATACGTGAAGGGTGAAGGGATCGTGCTGAACGAACCGTCCGTCGTCGCGCTCGATCGCGAGACGAGGAAGATCAAAGGCGTCGGTCTCGAAGCGAAGCGCATGCTCGGCCGCACCCCCGAAGGCATAATCGCCATAAGACCGATGAAGGACGGTGTCATCGCCGACTTCGATGTCACCGAGAAGATGCTGCGCTACTTCCTCGCGTTGATCATCGAGAACCACGTCTTCAAGGTGAAGCCTCGCGTCATCGTCTGCGTTCCCTCGGGCATCACCGAAGTAGAGAAGCGCGCCGTGCGTGACTCGGCGCTCGGCGCCGGCGCCAAGGAAGTCTTCATGGTCGCTGAGCCGATGGCTGCTGCAATCGGCGTCGGACTTCCAGTAGAGACTCCGACGGGCAACATGATAATCGACATCGGTGGAGGCACCACCGAGATCGCCGTCATCGCGCTGTCAGGAATCGTGAGCGACACTTCGATTCGCACCGGTGGCGATGAGATGGACATGGCGATCGTGCAGTTTATGCGCAAGAACTACAACCTTCTCATCGGCGATTCGACCGCGGAGCAGGTGAAGATCCAGATCGGATCGGCGGCGCCCGTGGGCGACGAGAGGGAGATGGACGTGAAGGGTCGGGATCTCGTATCAGGCATCCCCAAGACGGTCCGCGTGCATTCGTCGGAGATCCGCGACGCGATACAGGAGCCGATTCAGCAGATCATCGATGCGGTTCGCCGCGCCCTGGAGATCACGCCGCCAGAGCTTGCCGCCGACATCGTCGACCGCGGCATGGTCATGACCGGCGGAGGCGCTCTCATTCGCGGCCTCGATGTCCTGTTGTCGCAGGAAACCGGTCTGCCGATCCATGTCGATGAGGATCCTCTGACCTGCGTGGTGCGGGGTTGCGGCCGTATACTTGATGACGAGGCGAAATACTGGTCCGTCCTAGCGACTTGAGGTAACGAGTGGCCCGCGCCATAAGAAGCAACACCCGGCTCGATCTGATTGTTCTTTCTGCCTGCATCCTCCTGGCGCTCGCGGCCCGCGCACTGCCGAACACGATGCGCGATCCGGTGGCGACTGGCATGCGCCGCACCTTCCTTGCTCCGCTCGTGCTTCTTCAGGAGAGATCCGAGAAAGGACGCCAGTCTCTCCTCTCCGCCGACGCCAAGCAGACGTACCTCGACAGTCTCTCGCTCAACTCCATGAAAGCGGGCTCGCTCGAGAGCGAGAACGACCGCCTGAGGAAACTCATTGGCCTCGGCTCGCGCGTTCGCTATGGCTTCGTGCCTGCCGAGGCGTTGCATGGCCGCGGGATTCGGGACGAGACTACGGTGATCCTGAGTGCCGGCTCGCGCGCGGGCGTCAGCCGGCTAAGTCCCGTGATCGCTCCCGAAGGCCTTGTCGGCGTGGTCGATCAGGTCGATCCGACGATGAGTCACGCAATGCTGTGGACGCATCCAGATTTCCGCGTCAGCGCAATGTCGCCTGACGGCACAGCGTTCGGAATCGCGCAGGCGCATCTGACTGGGGCGACCGGCGGCTATCTCATCGAGCTGCGCGGAGTGCCATTCAGAGCCGCGCTCAAGCCGGGCGCACTGATCGTGAGCTCGGGGTGGGGCGGCGTTTGGCCGCGCGGGATCCCGGTTGGAACGGTGCTCGAGGAGATCAAGACGAGCGAAGGCTGGGCGCGAACGTACCTGTTGCGCCCGGCGGTCAATCCTTCTGACGTCTATTCGGTGATGATTCTCCGCCGCGACCGGCTCGCCAAAGGGCTGGAAGGCGTTTGGCAGAGTGTCGCGCAGGCCGATGCGGCCGCGCAGCGTATCGTCGTCTCAGGTGACTCCGCAGCCAGGACCGCGGCACTCGCCGAAGCGGCGGCTCGCAGAGCAGTTCTCGATAGCATCGCCCGCGCCAATGGCGTAGCTCCACTCGGCGCAACGGATAGCGTCCGCGCGGTCACTCCGCGACCTGTTCCAGTTCGCCGGCCGCCGCCCGACACCATACGTCGCGACACGACGCGAGCCGATACCATCCGCCGCGACTCAGTCCCCCCTCCTGACACGATTCATCTGCGGCAGGGAGCAAGGCGATGAACGTGGGCGGAGCGATTCGCGCCATAATCAGCTTCCTCATCTTCGTCGTTCTCCACTACACGCTTCGCCCGCTACTCGGGTGGCGAGCGCCGATGGACTTTCTCGTCCTGGCGCTTCTGCTCGCTTCGGTGCGTGTCAGACCGGCCACGGCGGCTGTGATCGGCTTCGTTCTCGGGCTGATATCTGATTCATTGGCGCCCGATGCGCTCGGAGCCGGAGCGATAGCGATGACTGCGGTAGGGTTCGGAGCTTCCTACCTCAAGGCCGTCTTCTTCGCCGACAACCTCGTGCTCAACGCTTTCTTCTTCTTCCTGGGCAAGTGGATGTTCGACATCATCTACTTCCTGGGCGAGCAAAGAGTCCACGGCGTGGAGCTCGTACAGCAGCTGCTCCTCTGGTCGCCCTTGTCGGCCGCGGTTACCGCGGCGGTGGGCGTCCTGTTACTCTTCATCATGCGTCCCCTCCTGGAGCCGAATCCCGCATGAGCTTTCATCCGAACGACGTGGCCCGCAGAGCGAGAATGAGCTCGCTGGCGCTTGTACTCGGATTCATGGTGGTCATCGGTGCGTTCTTCAAGACGCAGGTCGTCCAGAACAGACAGTACGTGATGCAGTCGGAAGAGAACCGCCTGCGACCAATACCGTTGCCGGCGCCGCGCGGAATCATCTACGACCGTCACGGCGAGGTGATCGCCGAGAATCTTCCCGCGTATTCTGTTTCGATTACCGCCCCCAGCGTGGACAGCCTGCGCAGTGCGCTCGCCCAGCTGGCGCCGACGCTGCAGCTCGGACAGGGCGATATCAACAATGCCATACGCCGCTATCGTCGTGCGCCGACGAGACCGACGGTCATTCTCCCGGACGCCTCCATCGACATCGTATCGGTTCTCGAGGAGCACCGTCTCGATTTCCCCCGACTAATCATCCAGTCCGTTCCGAAGCGATACTATCCCGATGGACCAATGGTGGCATCGTTCGTCGGCTACACGGGTGAAATCACCGAATCGGATCTCAACGATCCGAAGTACACGAACTACAAACCCGGACAGCAGATCGGCAAAGCTGGTCTCGAGAAGCAGTACGAGTCGATACTCCACGGCAAGGAAGGTGTCCGCTTCGATGAGGTTGATGCACGGGGCCGCCCCGTACGGGGCGAGGGGCCGAGGCCTGATCTAAACCCGGAAGGCGCGCCGCCGCTCTACACGAACATCGATCTCGATCTTCAGAAGTTCACGGTCGGCATCTTCGCGGATTCGTTACAGGGCGGGGCGATCGCGATCGACCCCAGCACGGGCGAGGTGCTCGCGCTCTACAGCGCGCCGAGCTGGGACCCGAACAAGTTTACGGGCGGCATACCTGTCGACTATTACAAGCAGCTTCTCGAAGACAAACGGCGGCCACTCGTCAACAAGGCCATTCAGGGCACATATCCGCCCGGCTCGACTTTCAAGCTCGCCACCTCACTTATCGGACTGCAGGATGGTGTGGTCGGGTTGAAAGAGCACATGCCGGTGCCTTGCACCGGTGGCTATCAGTACGGTACACGGTATTTCCGGTGCTGGGAGAAGAGGGGTCATGGCTCGCTCAATCTCGAAGGCGCCATAAAGCACTCCTGCGACGTCTACTTCTATCAGCTCGGCTTGAAGATCGGACTTAGAAACTTCATCGCGGGAGGCATAAAACTCACCATGCGGGACAAGTCGGGGATCGATCTGCCTGAAGAAAGCCAGGCTCGATGGCCCTACGCGATCGATTATTACAACAAGAAGTACGGCCCACGCGGATGGAGCAATGCCGAGACGCTCAATCTGGCGATCGGGCAGGGCGCGAATTCGCAGACCGTGGTTAACATGGCGAAGCTCTATAGCGCGTTCGCTGCCAAGGGCCAGGCTCCGAAACCTGAGATCGCCCACCTGGTACCGCAGCGGAAGCAGATATTCCAGCTTACCAAGCAACAGGACTCGGTTGTGTTGGAGGGTCTCAAGGCGGTCCTCGAAGCGGGCGGCACCGCGGGAGCCTCCGCGATTCAGGGTCTCACGCTCGCGGGCAAGACCGGCACTGCGCAGAATACCGGCGGCGAGGATCATGGCTGGTTCGTTGGCTTCGCTCCTGCCGACCATCCGAAAATCGTCGTCGCAGTCCTGCTGGAATTTGGCCTCCACGGGTCACGTGCGGCCCACATCGCCTCCGCTATAATCGGCCACTATCTGAAAGTCGGGCCGATTAAGGCGACCATGGACGAGGGCTGATGAGCCGCCCGATCGTTTCAGACGTCCGTCTTCTCGCCGCCGCCGGACTTCTCTCGCTGTTTGGTGTAGCGATGGTTTATTCCGCGGGACAGACGGACACTCCCACCGCGGTCGCGAGCCTGTACAAGTCGCAGATCGTCTGGCTCCTCATCGGAATCGGGTTCGCCTACGCAGTTGGGCACTCATCGGTCCGATTCATCGAGTGGATGACGACACCACTATACCTGTTGTCGATCTTTTTTCTCGGGCTGACGCTCGTGATAGGGAAGGGCGCCGGGACCGCCGCGAGCACGAAGAGCTGGCTTGCCATTGGCAGCCACCGCATTGGCCAGCCATCGGAGATCGCCAAGGTCACGGTCGTGCTCATGCTTGCCAAAGTGCTGTCCGGACGGCGCGACACCGCTCGATCGCTGCTGGATCTCTGGAAGCCCGCGCTCGTCGTCGGCATCCCGTGGCTCATCATCATGCTTCAGCCCGATCTGGGGACAGGCATCGTGTTCATCGGGATTTTCTTTGCGATGCTGTACTGGGCTGGGGTGGCGTGGCCGCTTCTCGTTCTGATCGCGAGTCCGGCCATCAGCCTCATCCTCTCGTTCAGCGTCGGACTTTGGGGCGCGTGGTTCTTCATCCTGCTCGCGCTAGTGCTGTGGTACCGCCCGTATCTGATCGAGGGGATCGTTCTGATGGTGCTGAACGTCGCCACCGGTGTCATCGCACCGATGATGTGGGAGAAACTGGCGCCGTATCAGCAGAATCGTTTGAAGGTCTTCATCGATCCATCCGCCGATCCCCGCGCCTCCGGGTATCACGTGATTCAATCGAAGGTCGCGATCGGATCCGGCGGCTTGTTTGGCAAGGGATTTACGCTCGGTACGCAGAAGAGGCTCGCGTTTCTTCCGGAGCAGCACACCGACTTCATCTTCTCCGTGGTCGGGGAGGAGCTCGGGTTCCTCGGCGTCACCATCGCGCTCGGGCTTTTTCTATGGCTCTTCCTCCGCATCACCAAAGTGGCGGAGCGCGCCAACGATTCATACAGCAGTCTCGTTGCGTTCGGACTGATGTCAGGCTGGTTCGTGCACGTGCTGGTGAACGTTGGAATGACGCTCAACCTGATGCCCATCACCGGCATCCCACTCCCGTTTTTCAGCTACGGCGGATCGTTCATGCTCGCGAGCTGGCTCGCCGTCGGCATCCTCATGCGCATCTCTGGAGAGGGTCGCGGGAGCGCTCTGTCTCTGCGCCGGTAGCTCTGACTGGCATCGTGGTGCGCGCTTTCTTCTAGCGCATCGCGCGTGGTCGGCGAGGGGTATCCTCTTCGGGGCAGTGTCCTCGCCTGGGACGAAGCCTGCGGCTTCTTCCCACCGCGCCGCGAAAAACTATAGCGGCGCTGGCTGCGGGTGCCCCTCCGAGGATACCCCTCGCCTCCCTGCTCGAGATCTATAACAGCGCGCGCTGTTGGTCCTGCGCGTCCGGCCGACGCGGCACTGTGTGCGCGGGGATGGCTAGCTGCGCTCGGCGCGCTGCCGCGCGCGCGCGAAAGTCTGCGCGCAACCTCGTGCGGGCTTCGCGCCGCTGCAGTTACGACTTAGTGGGAAGGAGGGTGCGGGTGTCCTCGTAGGCAGCGTCTCGCGTAGCAAGAGACCGGCTGGGTGCCCACGGAGCGCAAGCGAAGTGGGCTGACGGGCTCGCCCGCGTGTAAGCGAGTAGCTGCCGAAGAGGATACCCGCGCGCGGCTGACCGGCGAGGATCAGCAAACTGCGCGACTACAAGATAGCCGCAGCCAAGGCGCGCCTTATCGATTAACCCGGGTAAGCGGACGAGCGCTGTATCCGCTTACCCGGTGCGAAGTTAGCCGCTCTGCCATAGATTCCGCGTATGGCTTGGTTCAAGAAGGAAAAAAAGCCCCGCCTGCCGCGGCACGAAAAACACGAGATTCCGCCGGACGCATGGGAGAAATGCGATGCCTGCGGTCACACCGATCTGCGCGAGAAGTTTGTCCGGAATCTCAACGTGTGTCCGAGCTGCGGCTTCCACCGGCGTATTCGCGCTACGGAATACGCCAACATCCTCCTCGATGAAGGAACTGCGGAAGAGACCGAGCTCGAGATAAGATCCACCGATCCGCTTGGCTTCCCGGATTACCCGGCACGCCTCAAGAAAGCGACCGGCTCCGCGGGCGACGGCGATGCGGTCCTCACCTTCACCGGTCAGCTCGGCGGGATGCCAGTATGCCTGGCGGTGATGGACTTCGCCTTCATGGGCGGCTCGATGGGCTCCGTCGTCGGAGAGAAGCTCGCGCGCCTTGGGCAACGGTCGCTCGAGCGGAAGTATCCGCTCATCATCATCTCCGCGTCTGGCGGCGCGCGCATGCAGGAGGGAGTCCTCTCCCTCATGCAAATGGCGAAAGCCGCGGCGATCCTCTCTCAGCTCTCGGAGCGGCGGATTCCTTACGTGTCGATTCTCACGAATCCGACGACGGGCGGCGTGAGCGCCAGCTTCTCGATGCTGGGCGACGCAATTCTTGCCGAGCCGGGGGCGGTAATCGGATTTGCGGGGCCGCGCGTGATCAAGCAGACGATTGGGCAGGAGCTGCCTGAGGGATTCCAGACAGCGGAGTTTCTGCTCGAGCACGGAATCGTCGACTCCGTCGTTCCGCGGAGCGAGCTCAAGCGCACTGTAGGGCAGCTCCTTCGCCACATGAGTGGGAAGCCGGCATCGGCAGGGTGGACGACCTCCTGAAGTCTTACGGCGCGGCGATCGAGGCTCTCTTCGCCCGCACCACCGGCGGCATAAAACCAGGTCTCGAGCGCACCGAAGCGCTCCTCGCCAAGCTCGGCTCGCCGCATCGGAAGCTCTCCGCTGTTCACGTAGCCGGCACCAATGGCAAGGGCAGCGTGGTGGCAACCGCGGAAGCACTACTGCGATCGACGGGCATCAAAGTCGGGAGATACACCTCACCGCATCTAATCGACTTCCGCGAGCGGATCACCGTCGACGGGACACCAATCAGCGAAGAGGCCGTGTTCGAGTTTCTCGAGAGATGGATTCCCGCCGCGGAACAGACGGGAGCGACTTTCTTCGAGCTGACGACCGCCCTCGCATTCGAGTGGTTCGTGAAGCGGAGCGTCGACATCGCCGTGATCGAGACTGGGCTCGGCGGCCGCCTCGACTCCACGAACGTGCTCACTCCCCGCGTGGCGACGGTCACATCCATTGGGCTAGACCACACCGATCTCCTCGGAGATACTCTGGAAGCGATCGCGCGGGAAAAGGCAGGGATCTTCAAATCGGGCGTTCCAGCCGTCATCGGCGAACAATCGCCGACGATTCGTTCCTTGCTGGAAGGTTGCGCCAAAGATGCGGGCGCGCAGCCGATAGTCGTAATCGACGCCGAGTATGCGATCGAGGACGTCGAGATTTCCTCGCGGGGCACCGAGTTCACGCTGCGCCATGGAGCCCAGCGACGACGCCTCACCACTCCACTGATCGGCGCTCATCAGGCACGGAATACAGCCTTAGGCCTCGCGACCGTCGCGGCGCTTGGAGAGCATTACCTTCCCTCAGCGGGCGAAATCTCCAGCGCGCTCTCCAATGTTTCTCTGCCGGGCCGTTTTCAGCGCCGGGGAAAGATCATCTTCGACGTCGCACACAATCCCGCGGGCGCTCGCAGCATCGCCGAAACCTTACGCGCGCTGAGCCCGCCCGGGCCGCGCACCGCTCTGGTTGCCGTGCTCGCGGACAAGGATTGGCGGGGGATCATCCAAGAGCTCGCGCCGGTGGTCGATCGCTTTCTCTTCACCAACGCTCCTTCAGCTCCGGCCGAACGCACGTGGAATCCCGCGGAGGCTTTCGCGTTCGCCAGATCGAAGGGATTCGACGCCGACCTGGAGCCGGACATGAATGTGGCGCTCGAGCGCGGCGAGTTAGACTCTGGAACGCTTCTCGTCACGGGGTCATTTCACACAGTTGGCGACGCGATGTCACGCTTGCAGGTGTCTCCGTTCGCCGCGTAGCTTTCCTGAATGTCACAGGGAGCTTTACCCGGATTTCGAGACTTTTACCCCGAGCAACTCGCCACCCGCAACTATCTGATGTCGGTCTGGCGTGACGTCGCCCGTAGATACGGGTTCGTCGAATACGATGGTCCGCCGCTGGAGCCGCTCGAGCTGTATACGAAAAAGAGCGGCGATGAGATCGTCGGTCAGCTGTACACTTTCACCGACAAAGGGGATCGAGACGTAGCTCTCCGTCCCGAGATGACTCCGACTCTCGCACGCATGGTCTCGGCCAAGGCGAACGCGATGCGGAAACCCATTCGCTGGTTTTCCGTTCCCCAGCTCTTTCGCTACGAGAGGCAGCAGAAGGGGCGCCTTCGAGAACACTTTCAGCTCAACGTAGACATCATCGGTGAGGCATCGGCTGCCGCGGACGCCGAGCTGCTCGCTGTGGCGATCGATGTTACGCGCGCGCTTGGTCTGACCGCGCAGGATGTCCGCGCGCGAGTTTCGGACCGGCGGCTTCTGACCGCTCTGCTCTCGCACGTCGGTGTGAAGAAGACGGAGCTTCCGGCAGTCTTCGCCGCGATCGACAAGGCTGGCCGCGAGCCGCGCGACGCTAGCCTCGCCAAGGTCGAGAAGGCCGTCAGCAGCGCTGATGCGCGGCACGGCGTCGAGCGTATTCTGAAAAACTCGAAGGATCTCGCTGCCATCGCAACCGAGTTCTCCGATTCACCGGAGGTGGTCGAAGAAATCACTCGGATGCGGGAATATCTGGGTTTTCTCGAAGCGCTCGGCGTGGGCGACTGGGTGGACTTCGATCTCTCAATCGTTCGCGGACTCGCTTACTATACGGGCAAGGTATTCGAGCTTTTCGATGCGAAGGGGGAGTTTCGCGCAATCTGCGGAGGCGGACGGTACGACGATCTACTCTCGACCATAGGCGGCGTGGATCTCCCGGCGCTCGGGTTTGGAATGGGAGACGTCGTGCTCACGGAGCTCCTGCGCGCTCGCGAGCTGCTCCCGCGCGCCGAGCTGGGGACAGAGTACTGGGTCGCGGCGGATGATGAATCGCTCCTCCCGGATGTGATGGCTGTGGCGGGACGACTGCGCGCGAAATCGCGGAGCGTCGAATACGCGCTCAAGTCCCAGACCCTGGCGCGCCAGCTCAAGACCGCATCGACGGCGGGCGTGAAGAGCGTCGTTCTACTGCGGCGCGACGATTACGCAAATGGCAACGTGACACTCAAGACGCTCGCCGATGGATCCGAGCGCAGTGTGGCTCTCGATGCATTCCTCGACTCACTGTAACAACGCCAATGGCCGACGATAAAAAGCTGACGAAGCGCTCCGAGGATTTCAGCGCCTGGTACAACGAGGTCGTGCTCCGGGCCGAGCTCGCCGACTACTCGCCCGTCCGCGGCTGTATGGTGATCAGGCCGCGCGGCTATGGAATCTGGGAGCGGATGCAGCAGCAGCTCGACACGATGTTCAAGGACACCGGACACGAGAACGCCTACTTCCCGCTGTTCATTCCGGAGAGCTTTCTCCACAAGGAGGCGCAGCACGTCGAGGGATTCGCACCCCAGACTGCGGTCGTTACTCACGGAGGCGGGAAGAAGCTGGAGGAGCCGTTGATCGTTCGCCCGACCTCCGAGACGATCATCTACGCGATGTACGCGAAATGGGTTCAGAGCTATCGCGATCTTCCCATTCTCATAAATCAATGGGCGAACGTCGTCCGGTGGGAGATGCGGACGCGACTATTTCTGCGCACCCTCGAGTTCCTCTGGCAGGAAGGCCACACCGCGCATGCGACCCATGAGGAGGGCGAGGAAGAAGCCCGAAAAATGCTCGGTGTCTATCGCGACTTCATGGAAGGCTGGATGGCGATGCCGGTGGTTACAGGCACCAAAACCGAGTCGGAAAAATTCGCGGGCGCGCTTCGCACCTATTCGTGCGAAGGCATGATGCAGGACAACAAGGCGCTGCAAGCCGGAACATCGCACGATCTGGGACAGAATTTCTCGAAAGCGTTCGACCTCAAGTTCCAGACTGAGGCAGGAGGGATCGACTTCGCCTGGAACACGAGCTGGGGCGTTTCTACCCGCCTTGTGGGCGGTCTCGTCATGACACACGGCGACGACAACGGACTGCGAGTCCCGCCTCTTCTCGCCCCTATCGAGATCGTGGTAGTGCCCATCTGGCGCTCCGACGAAGACAAGGGCCGTGTCCGCGCTGCCGCGCATCTGATCAAGGAGAGTCTGCTCGGGTGGGAACGGCGAGTGCCCGGACGCCTCCGCGTGCACGTGGATGACCGGGAAGGGATGAAGCCCGGAGCGAAGTACTACGAATGGGAGCTGCGTGGAATTCCTGTGCGACTCGAGATCGGTCCTCGTGATCTGGACCAGAACCAGGCGATAATGGTGCGCCGCGACACCGGAGAAAAGCGCGCCGTCTCGTTGGGGTCAATTGGCGAGGATGCAGCGGATCTGCTTCACCAGATACAGGAATCAATGATGATCGACGCGCGCGAGCGCAGAGAACAGAACAGCATTCGCGGCGGCATCACCTACGATCGCTTCCGGCAAGTGATGGAGGGGGAAGGGGCCTTTGTGTACGCCGGCTGGTGTGGGGACACGAAGTGCGAGGCAGCGATCAAGGAGGAAACGAAAGCGACCATACGCGTCCTCCCCGACGAGGAATTCAGATCAGCTGATCCCCCGACGTCCTGTCTCAAGTGCGGACGCCCATCGACCACCGAGGCGCTGTGGGCAAAGGCATATTGAGCCGGCGGGAGGCAGCCGCGAAGGTGACGGAAAAATCGACGACACCGGACGAAGCCTTTCCTCGAGACTCTGAAGGCTTGCGGTGCGAAGGCGTTCCGCTGGCGACTATCGCCAGCGAGGTTGGAACTCCGTGCTACGTCTATAGCTCCGCCGGGATCCGCGAGCAGTATGCTCGCCTTCGTGACGCGCTGGGAAAGCTGGACGCCCGGCTGCACTACAGCGTAAAGGCCAATTCGAGCATTGCGATACTCGCTCTGCTGAGAGAGCTTGGCGCCGGACTCGACATCGTGTCGGGAGGGGAGCTGTTCCGCGCACTCAAGGCCGGATACGAGGGAAAGGACATAGTCTTCAGCGGCGTGGGTAAGACCGAGCGCGAGATGGAAGAGGCGCTGCGCGCCGACGTGCTGCTGTTCAACGTGGAATCCGAGCAGGAGCTGCACGTTCTCGATCGAGTCGCGAAGCGGCTGGGTGTGAGGGCTCCCGTTGCGCTACGCGTGAATCCGGAAGTACTGGTCGATACGCCGCACCCGTATACGCGGACGGGTGAGAAGGGAATGAAGTTCGGAATCCCATTCGACGAAGCGCTCTCGGTCGCAAAGGTCGCCGCCACGCTGCCGGATCTCCGGCTGCTTGGCCTCGACATGCACGTCGGCTCCCAGATCTCCCAGTTCGCGCCCTATGAGGTTGGCCTGCAGCGGTTGCTGCACCTGCGTCGCGAGATTGAGCGCGACACCAAGGTTCGGCTCGAGTATCTCGACATCGGAGGCGGACTCGCCGTCACGTACGACGCCGAGCGATCGGTCGACATCGGTCACTTCGGCAAGGTGATCAGCGCGCTCGTCGGCGGGGCCGGTCTCAGGATCATTCTGGAGCCCGGCCGGTTTCTCGTCGGAAACGCGGGGGTGCTGTTGACGCGCGTCCTCTACCGGAAGCGAAGCGGAGGAAAGGAGTTCATCATCACCGATGCAGGCATGACGGAGCTTCTCAGGCCGTCACACTACAACGCGTTTCATCGGATCGAAGCGGTGAATCCGACGGGACGGACTACAGTCGCCGACGTGGTCGGACCCATCTGCGAGAGTGGAGATTTTCTCGCGCTCGACCGCCAGATCGATGATGCGGCGCCGGGCGATCTTCTTGCGGTGCAGTCGACCGGCGCCTACGGATTCGTCATGTCTTCCAACTACAACTCGCGCCCGCGCTCCGCCGAGGTGCTCGTCGACGGCGATAGATTCGCGGTGATCACGCGGCGCGAGAGCTACGATGATCTGATTCGCAACGAAGAGCCACGCCCCGATTGGAGGAGCCCGTAGTGCGCATCGGAGTCATGGCTGATACACACGACCGCGTTCCGGCAGTCGCCGATCTGCTCCATAAATTCGCCGACAAGGGCGTGAGCATGGTGATGCACGCCGGCGACTACTGCTCTCCGTTCTGCCTGGCGCCCTTTCACCAGCGTGGAATGGCGCTCCTGGGCGTCTTCGGGCGTAACGACGGGGATCGCGAGACCCTGAGCGCGTACGCGGCGCGCGGTATGGGAACGGAGATTTACGAATCCCCACACAGCTTCGATGTCGGAGGGAAACGAGTGCTGCTGGTACACGAGATCAACGAAGTGAGCGCGCGATCCATCGAGTCGCATGATTTCGTGATTCACGGCTCCTCGCACCTTCAGGGGCAGAAGAAGGTCGGGACTACCCTCGTGATAAATCCAGGCGAAGCATGCGGCTGGATTCACGGGAAGTGCACCGCCGCGATTCTCGACATAAGCACCGGGGAAGTAGAAAACATCACCCTATGAGCAGCCGGATCCTCATCATCGATTTCGGCTCACAATTCACGCAGTTGATCGCCCGGCGGGTTCGCGAGGCGCGCGTGTATTCCGAGATCCATCCGCCCAGTCGAACCGTGGAATGGATCCGGGAGTGGAAACCAACAGGCATCATCCTCAGCGGGGGGCCCAACTCGGTGTACGGCGACAACGTCCCCCTCGCTGACCCCGCCATCTTCGACATCGCTCCCGTGCTCGGCATCTGCTACGGAATGCAGCTGATCGCCCATATCGAGGGCGGACAGGTGATACGCACAGACCGCCGCGAGTACGGCCGCGCGGAGATGAAGGTTCTCGAACCAGACGGACTGTTCGCGGGATTCACGACCAGCGAACCCGTCACCGCCTGGATGAGCCACGGCGACCACATCGAGCAGCCGCCGAAAGGCTATCGGGTGACGGCGGAAAGCAAAGGCAATCTGATCAGCGCATTCCGCCATGAGAAGCGTCCGATCTTCGGCGTGCAGTTCCATCCCGAGGTCGCTCACACGCCGCGCGGCGGGGAGGTGATTTCCAACTTTCTCTTTGGAGTGTGCAAAGCGGAACCTACCTGGACCGCCGGCGCCTTCATCGAGGAGGAAATCTCGCGCATTCGGAAGACCGTCGGAAAGTCGCGCGTCATCTGCGGCTTGTCGGGTGGTGTCGACTCTTCGGTCGCCGCTGCGCTGGTACACCGGTCGATTGGTGATCAGCTGACGTGCATCTTCGTCGACACGGGATTGTTGCGGCTGCATGAGCGAGAGCAGGTAGAGAGAACCTTCCGCGCCCATCTCGGAATCGAGCTGATCACGATCGACGCTGAGAAGCGCTTCCTCAGCGCGCTGGCGGGGGTCGAAGATCCTGAAAGGAAGCGGACGATCATCGGTCACACCTTCATCGATGTGTTTGAGGACGCGGCGGCCAACGTGGGGGACGACGTCGACTTCCTGGTGCAGGGAACTCTCTACCCCGACGTGATCGAGTCCTTCTCACCCCGCGGTGGGCCGTCGGTGACGATCAAGACCCACCACAACGTTGGCGGGTTGAAGCCCGTGATGAAATTCAAGCTGATCGAGCCGTTGAGAGAATTGTTCAAGGATGAAGTCCGAAACGTCGGCCGTGAGCTGGGGCTGCCGGAAGAGATGGTCGCTCGACATCCCTTCCCGGGTCCCGGCCTGGCGATCCGCGTTCTGAGCGACGTCACGAAGGACAAGCTCGATCTCCTCCGCGCCGCGGATGCGCTTTACATCGAAGAAATCCGGGAGGCGGGACTTTACGACGAGATCTGGCAGGCGTTCTCGGTGCTCCTGCCCGTGCGCAGCGTGGGAGTGATGGGCGATGAGAGAACTTATGACAACGTTCTCGGTCTTCGCGCCGTCACGAGCACGGATGGGATGACTGCGGACTGGTATCCGTTTCCGCACGAAGTCTTGGCGCGGATCTCGAATCGCATCATCAACCAAGTGCCCGGGATCAACCGCGTCGTATACGACGTGAGCTCAAAGCCGCCGGCGACTATCGAATGGGAGTGAACTAAAAGCGCTCGGGCAGGCATCTATGACGGAAGGTTATACGGATGCTTCTGATTTTAGCGGATGCTTCGGATCGCTCCGTGAGGCGCTTACGCTGCTACACCAGGGTTGGGATTTTTTGTTCACCGCCGCTCGGGATGCATCAGGCGCGAAACGGAGCTCTCTTAGCAAATAACAAGAAGAAAAATCCGGAGCATCCGTCCCATCCGGAGCATCCGTATAACCCTCCGTCATAGATGCCAGTCCGAGCGGCCATTCAACGCGCGCATTGGTCAGGAGCGGGCAGGCCCGGGAGGGCTAGAGGCTTTTCTCCTCTAGCAGCTGCATGAATTCTCGTGGCTGCTTCAACTTCATGAGCCGCTCGGGGACGTCGGACTCCTTCGAGAACTGCGCGATCTTTCCGAGCACCGGCAGGTACTGGTTGGAGACTTCCAGTGGCGGCGCAACGATGAGGAAGAAGAAGTAGACCGGCTTCTCGTCGATTGCCTTGAAATCGACGCCCTGACTTTTCCTTCCGAACGCCACGCGCAGTCTGCTCACCACGAGCGAGCGGCAGTGGGGGATCGCGATTCCCCGGCCGATGCCGGTGGAGCCGAGATTCTCGCGTCGCTTGAGCATCTTGAACAGCATTCCTTCCGCCTTCTCGTCGAGGCCGAGGAGGCCGATAAGCTCCTTCAGTATCTCGTCCTTGGTGGTGCCTTCCAACTCCAGCTTGATCGCGTCTTCAGAAAAAAAATCGCGTAGTTCCATCAGCTCCCCGACAGTGGCCCGTTCGTGCGCGCGAAGGACGGAAGTTACGCGCGACTGGGGCGAGAGTCAAACCACGATGTTGCAAGCACTTGGGGCCTCCCTTAGCTTCAACTCATATGCGTTTTCCATTCGCCGTCGACCACGACATCCCGCTCTACCTGGCCCCGATGGCCGGTGTGTCCGAGTCTCCTTTCCGGAGGCTCTGCCGCCGCTTTGGCGCGGATGTGGTCGTCACCGAGTTTCTCTCCGCAGAGGGAATCCGGCGCGAGAACGCGGCGACTCTCGACAAGCTCCGTTTCGGACCGGACGAGCGACCGATCGGAGTTCAGATCTTTGGCGCTGATCCGTGGGGAATGGGTGAAGCGGCCCGCCTGGTGACCGATGTCTTTGAGCCCGAGTTCATCGACATCAACTTCGGCTGTCCGGTGAAGAAGGTCGTGAAGAGAAATGGCGGCTCGGGATGCCTCAAGGACCTCTCACTCGTAGAGTCGGTGATCCGGTCTGTGTCGTCGAGCACCCACTTGCCTGTGACGGTGAAGATCCGAAGTGGCTGGAGTGAGGACACGCGCGATCCGGTAAAGATTGCACTCCGGTGTCAGGACGCGGGTGCAAGGGCCCTCGCGCTGCACCCGCGCACGCGGACCCAGATGTACAGCGGCAACGCCCGCTGGGAAGAGATCGCCGCCGTCACGCAGGCGCTCGACATCCCGGTGATCGGAAACGGCGACATCAAAACCGCAGAGGATGCGGTCCGGCTCCAACGAGAGACAGGTTGCGCCGCGATCATGATCGCCCGCGGCTCCTTCGGACAGCCCTGGATTTTCGACCAGACCCGCGCACTTTTGGAGGGGAAGCCAAAGCCCGAGGCGCCGCCCATCGAGCGCAGGTTCGAGATCGCACTCGAGCACGCCCGGATGGCGGAGCAGTACGAGGCCGACCCCCGAGGGGCTGCAATCGAGTTCAGAAAGCACCTCGGCTGGTACGTGAAGGGAGTGCCCGGATCCGCGGATCTGAGACGAAAGCTGCACGCCGTTGAAAGCCTGTCCGAAGTCGAAGACGTCTTCGCGGAATACTTGGCGAGCCCACTCTACGATTCGATGGAACAGGTTGAGGCGTCGCCAGCCGCGGCTTGAAGCGCTCTGCTCTAAGCCATTGCCTGGCAGCAAGTTGGGTAATCGGTCTCAACCAGGTTGCGAAGCGATTTATCGTTGACTTTGGGGGCGGGTTGGCGTATACTTGAATTACGGGGGCGACTGGCTTCGACGGGGTTAGTGAAGCTGTGGCCGCGTGCCCAGGTACTCAGGTCCTGGTAAAACCTCTGGGGATTTTTTCAACTGCCAACCAAAACTTGGCCCTGGCTGCGTAACTCTTCGGAGTTGCTGCACCTGCTCTTAGAGAAGCCCTCCTGAGGCGGCTTTAAGGGTATCGCAAATTCGGGATAGTCGGCTGCTGTGTCTTCCGGTAGTCGGTGAATTCAAGAAAGACTTGTCCAGAAGTGGGCTGTCCACTGGCCAGCGGCTGGAGACCTCAATCGGTGGAATACGCACGTAGACGCTGTGGTCGATCTTGTCTCGGACCGGGGTTCGAATCCCCGCGCCTCC
>JALYKM010000060.1 GCA_030774785.1 Gemmatimonadota bacterium | reverse complement strand
GTCATACGCTGTACGTTCTCGCCGCGGCGCTTGACAAACGCCTGCGCGAAAGTGGCGATGACTCCAGCGCGATGGCCATTGCCGATCCAGATCTTTCGTCCGTTCAATCTCCAGTGCGAGCCATCCTCGCTGGGCGTCGCGGTGGTCTTGATGTTCTGCGCGTCCGAGCCGACCTCCGGCTCTGTCAGAGCGTAGGCGGCGAGGTAGTCGCCGCGCGCGAGCGGCGGGAGATAACGCTCCTTCTGCTGATCGTTGCCGTGCAGCACGATGGCCTTGGAGCCGAGCCCGCAGTGAACGCCGACCAGAACGGCCAGCGACCCATCGATCGATGAAAGCGTCTCGAACACCCGCGCGTACGCCGACGACGAGAGCTCGAGGCCACCGTACTTTTTCGGAATAGCGAGCCCGAGCATTCCGATCTCGGCGAATGCCCGGATGACGTTGTCGGGGATCGTCTCCTCTTCGTCGAACTTCGCCGAATCGATCACGTCGCCATCGAGCGCGCGCAGGTCCTTGATCAGACGGCGCACCGTCCGCGCTTCGTCCGCACTCCGCTCGTCGAGCGGCCGCGGGTAGGGGAAGAGAAGAGAGTCGAGCACGACACCCGCGAAGATTCCACGGGTGAAGGATGATTGCTGATCAGCCACTCAAGATATTCGCGTCGTTGAAACGGTCACCTGCTTCACCCCGTCACCGGAATCGAATCGCGCTGTCTGAGCCAGCGCCAGTGGATTCCGAAGAGAACGCCGGCCAGCACGATGAGCAGGAGGTTGCCCACGAGCGACCGGATCGCGCGGAAGCGCGCGTTGCCGATCGCTGCCTCGCGTTCGGCGTCGTACATGCGCTTGAGTTCCGCATCCGATGCCGCCGAGTCTGGCGAGGCTTTCTCGATCACACCTCTCTGAACGTCGATCCGGTTAGGCCCCTGCCGGCGCGCCTCCATCTTGTATAGCTCGAAATTCGTGATTGGTCGGCCCATTCTTCCGTATCCACCGCCATCTGCGCGAATCGGATCGCTCAGGTCGAATGCAGCATCAACCACCTGCTTGATGGCGATCAGCATGACGACGACGGTGATGAAGCACACCGCGTAGCCGTACACTTGCGCGATACGACTGTTGATTCGATCCATTCCAGGCTCCTCTAGATGGTGGCTACAACCTTCGCAGCATTCTCCAACTGATCGGACAGCGCGGCCGCTTTCGTCACGGGCCTGTCGCAACTGTAGCCACGACAGACGTAGGCAGTCGGCTTGCCGTCGACGAGCGGACGATCCTGGAGCAGCTTGACGTGCAACCTGCTCCCCGCTTCTCCGCCGGCGAGAACAAGGGAAGGAACGTACTGCTCGGCGACCGCCCGCTCCAGTGCCTTGAACGCCGCGCTCTTCACATCTCCAACGAGAGCTACCTCGATCGCTCCATTGATCTCCATGTCGGCGCAGCCGAGTAGATGTCCGAAGGCGGTTGGATACCGGGTCATCGGCTCGGCCAGCGTCTCGAGGGCGAACACCGCGCGACGGCGATATTCAGCGTCCTGCTGCAGCTCTGACAGATGGAGTAGCAGCTCGACCGTGAGAGACGTTCCCGAAGGAGTCGCGTTGTCGGTGACATCGCGCGGGCGGGTGATGAGCTGCTCCGCGTCTTTGGCGGTATCGAAGAAAGCCCCGACCTGATCGTCCCAGAACCACTCGATCACTGCATCGGCGATGTCCCTGGCGCGGTCCACCCAGCGCTCGTCGAAGGTCAGCTCGTATACTGCGAGGAATCCAAGCGCGACCGCCGCGTGATCCTCGAGGAAGCCGCTGATTCGAGTGACGCCTTCCTTGTGCGAGCGCATCACTCGTCCGTTGCGTACCATTTCCCGCGACAGGAATTCCGCGTTCCGGATGGCGAGGTTGCTGAAATCCGCTCGCGCAAGAACTCGGGCGGCGGTTGCGACGCCCCGCAGCATCAGCCCGTTCCAGGAGGCAAGAATCTTCTCGTCCCGTCCCGGCGACACTCGCTTCGCGCGCGATTCGTAGAGAGCTCTCTTCGCCCTCGCGAGGATTGCGTCGAGAAGCTCCGCCTCGACTCCCGCGCGCGCAGCAGCCGCGGCATGATCCCGGGGGACGAAGAGAATGTTCTTGCCTTCGAAGTTCCCCTCGCCGGTTACGCCATAGTAGGACTTGAAGACACGGGCGTCCGCGCCGAGGAGCGAGTCGATCTCGTCTTCGCTCCAGACGTAGAACTTGCCTTCGTGCCCTTCGCTGTCGGCATCGAGCGACGAGTAGAACCCGCCGGCGGCCGAAGTCATTTCCCGCTCGACCCACTCGACGATCTCGGTAGTCACCCGCTTTACCTCGTCGTCTTTTGTCGCTTGCCAGAGGTGAGCGCCAAGACGGCTGAGAAGGGCATTGTCGTACAGCATCTTCTCGAAGTGGGGCACGAGCCAGGTGGCATCGACTGCGTAGCGGGCGAATCCGCCGCCAATCTGATCGTAGATCCCGCCGCGGGCCATCTTCCGGAACGAGCTCCCGACGATCTCGAGAGCGTGTGAAGTGCCGGTGCGCTTCCAGTACCTGAGAAGAAAATCCAACACCATCGTAGCGGGAAACTTGGGAGCGGCGCCGAATCCTCCGTTCTGTGCGTCGTAGGCCTGGGCCAGCGAGCGATAGGCGATCTCCAGCGACTGTGAACTGACGCCGCCGCTACTGCGCGCCCCCGCGATATTGCTTTCGTAGATCTGCTTCAGCTGCTCCGCGGTCTGAGTCACTCCTTCGCGCCTCTCCGCGTAGGCGTCGGCGACCGACTGTAGAACCCGCCGGAAGGATGGCAGGCCGTGCTTGTCATCGGGCGGGAAGTAGGTTCCGCCGAAGAACGGGCTGCCGTCGGGCAGAAGGAACATCGTCATCGGCCAGCCGCCGTGTCCGGTCATGGCCTGGACCGCCTGCATGTAAATCCCGTCGAGGTCGGGCCGCTCTTCGCGATCGACCTTGATGTTGACGAAATTCTCGTTCATGAGTCGCGCGGTCTCTTCGTCCTCGAACGACTCGTGCGCCATGACGTGGCACCAGTGGCACGCGGCGTAGCCGATGCTCAGCAGGATCGGCTTGTCTTCACGTTTCGCCTTCTCGAGAGCCTCGGGTCCCCACGCGTACCAATCAACCGGATTTTCGGCGTGCTGGAGGAGGTAGGGGCTCGTTTCGTTGGCGAGGCGGTTGGGCATGTTGTTATGTCACGCAACCTGCGCGCCCGACATTGCGGTTAAAGCTGTGGGGGCAGGCTAACGTCCGCCCATTAATATTGGACTACTGGCCGACTCCCGACGCGCCGAAATAGCGACGTCGGGTTCACGCTCGACCCAACGCCGAAACCGATTCAATCGTGCATGATACCCTAAACACGCTCTTGGCCTCTTATGGCTACGTATTTCTATTTCTGATCGTCGGCGTAGAGAGTTTCGGCGTACCACTCCCTGGCGAAACCGCTCTCGTCACGGCAGCCGCGCTCGCGGCAACCGGCAGGCTCAATATCGCCGCCGTCATCGCAGCCGCGGCTCTCGGAGCGATCGTCGGGGACAACCTGGGTTACTGGGCTGGCCGCAAGGGTGGTCTTC
>JALYKM010000059.1 GCA_030774785.1 Gemmatimonadota bacterium | reverse complement strand
CTCTATAGCTGCGGGAAAAACTCTGCCCAAACGGCGAAGCTTCATACCTGTGAAAGATAGCGGCTGGCAGCGAGTTCGGAATTCTCGTCGTTCCAGATTCCACGAATGGCGGCGACGCCGTGCGCGCCCCGGTGGACGAGCGAGCGGACGTGCTCGGGCCTGATTCCCCCGATGGCGATCACCGGAAAGCTCACCGCAGCAACGACTTCGTTGATGAAGCTGTTCTCGCGCCGCGGCAGTCCGGGGTGTGAGGGCGTCTCGAATACGTGTCCCGCGACGCACCAGTCCGCGCCAGCCTGCTCGGCGTCGCGCGCCTCTTCGGGGGAATGAACGCTCGCTCCGATTCGGAGAGCGGGCGCGATCGACTGCACGTCCGGCACGGAGATCGATTTGTGAGTGAGCTGGACGCCCTGCACTCCGCACGCGAGCGCGATATCGACGCGGTCGTTGACGATGCACCAGCACCCGGTCTGTGCGTTGAGCTCGAGCAGGGCGAGCGTGAGCGAAAAAAGCGTCGGAGAGTCGAGCAGCTGGGACCTGATGTGAATCGCGCCCTTGTCGCCGAGGATGCGCATAACGGCCATCGCTTTCCGGAGAAACCCGGGCCGAAGCATTATCTCGTCACTGGTGACGGCGTGTACACGTGGCAGCTCCTCGATGGGCGCTTTCAACGCCTGTATTTCCCTCGGGCAACGGGTAACGGGCAACGGGTACCGCGTAACAGGTAACGGGTAACGCGTCTTTTGATCATTCGCCGTATCTGTCCCCAATTGAGGTTCCGCGCCCGCGGGCCCATTCGTGCGCCGACATCCGGGTTTTCCCCGATGGCTGCACTTCGTTGATGCGCAGTGCATCGAGACCGCACGCGATCACCAGCTCACCGGTAACCTTCAGGACTTCGCCGGGTTCGCCCTTGATGCCGTCCATCACTTTGGGCTCGAACAACTTCACGTCTCCCCTGGGAGTTCTGGTGAACGCCCCCGGCTTGGGATCGGACGCTCGGATCAGTCGGGATATTTCCACCGCGCTATCCCGCCAGTTTATTCGCGACGACTCGCGAGTGACCTTCGGCGCATAGGTGGCTCGCGATTCGTCCTGAATCGTCTCCTTCGCCTTGCCGAGGTTCACCAGCGTCAGCGCTTCGATCAGCGTCAGCGCGCCCAGCTCGGAGAGACGGTTCTGGAGCTCGCCGAATGCCTCGTCGTCGAAGATCGGCATGTTCGCCTGAAGCAGCACCGGACCCGCGTCGAGCGCGGGTACTACGCGCATGACACTGACCCCCGTTTCAGTGAGTCCTTGCCGGATGGCCGCCTGAATCGGACCGGCTCCGCGCAGAGCGGGCAGCAGCGACGCGTGAATGTTGAGCGTCCCCTGTGGGGGGAGATCGATAATTCTCTGCGGCAGGATGTGGCCGTAGGCGACGACGATCGAGATATCGGGCTTCCATGCCTCAAGCTTCTCGACCAGCTCTGGATCCCGGGCGTTCTTCGGCTGGAGAACGGGAATCTCTTCCTCTGCCGCGATCTGCTTCACGGCAGGCGCAGTAATCGTTCGCGATCTTCCCTGTGGCTTGTCGGGCTGCGTGACGACACCGACGACTTCAAACCCTTCACCGATCAAAGCCCGCAACGGCGGAGCGGCGAATTCAGGAGTACCCCAGAATAGAACGCGCACTACATCTCCGTCTCATGGTGGTGCTCGCCCTTCACTTCGGATTTCACCTTTCGGATGTAGCTCGGGTACAACTCCTTCGCCTTCTCCCACTTCGACAGCGCTGCCTTGCGCTTGAGCGGGCTCAGGTAGTCGATGAAGAGCTTTCCATCGAGATGATCTATCTCGTGCTGAAAGCACCGGCCGAGCAGGGCGTCGCTGGCCGCTTCGTACTGAATGCCCTGTTCATCGAGTGCGCGAATCGTGACCTCAGGCGGCCGCTCGACATCACCATAGATGTCCGGGATCGAGAGGCATCCCTCTTCCGCCTTCTCCGGCGAGCCGGATGTCGAGACGATCTCGGGATTGATGAGCGCGAACTTCTTCCCTTCGACATCCACGACGGCAAGCCTCTCGGTGCGTCCGACCTGCGGCGCGGCGAGCCCGATTCCCTCGGCGGCGTACATCGTCTCGAACATGTCGGCGATCAGATTGCGCAGCTCGTCGGTGACTTCAGTGACGCGCTTTGTCGGCTTGCGAAGAGCCGGGTCACCAAGCACCCGGATATCGAGGATGCTCACCCAGCTGAGACGTTGGAGGCCGACACCGGCCTGTTGATGCGTGCGATGCGTCCTCGCTCGACGACGACGCGGGTGTCACCCGACTTGATGGTGACGCGATCTTCCATTCCGGCGGTCTTGTCGTCGCCCTTTTCCTTGATGAAGAGCACTTCGCCCACCAGGCCGCCGTTCGTCACGATCTCATCGCCCTTCTTGAGATTCCGAACCATCTCGTCGTGCTTCTTCCGTTGCGTAGACTGCGGCCGGATGAGAATGAAGTAGAAGATCGCGAAGATCGCTCCATACATGAAAATGGAGCCGAGTATTGGATTGCTTGGCATATGTAAAAAACCGGAAATGGTGGCGGAATGTTTTCAGACGGCGAGCGGCGACGTCGCGCGGTAGCGAGCCAGCCAGTCGCACGCCCACTGCTCGAGATCGCCGCTCCGTATCGCCCGCCGTGCCTGCCGGGCGAGCGACAGGAGGAAATGTACATTGTGCAGGGAGAGGAGGCGGAGCCCGAGTATCTCGTCGGAAACGAAGAGGTGCCTGATGTAGGCTCGGCTGAATCGCGAGCAGGCGGCGCAGTCGCACTCGGCGTCGAGCGGGCGCGGATCGGTGCGGAACTCGGTGCGCTTGATGTTGAGGCGGCCGTCGCGGGTGAAAACGGCGCCGTTCCTTCCCATCCGCGTGGGTGCTACGCAGTCGAACAGATCGACCCCGCGACGGATCGTCTCGATCAGGTCTTCGGGGAAGCCAACTCCCATGAGATAGCGCGGATGAGTCTTCGGCAGCGCCTCGTCCACGATCTCGATCATCTCGTACGTCGCATTCTTTTCTTCACCAACTGATAGACCTCCCACCCCAAACCCTGCCCAGTCGTGCATCTCGCCGATCGTCTTGGCGGCTTCGCGCCGGAGGTGGGGGTGGATCCCGCCCTGTACGATAGGAAAGAGCGCCTGCTGATTGCGGGGGTTGTCGCCGGGTATCTCGCCGCGCGGCGTGTCTTCCTCCAGCGGCTGCGTGCTCTCGAGACGCTCGAGCTCAGCGAGACATCGCGCGAGCCAGCGGATGCTTCGCTCGCTCGCATCGCGCGCCGATGTCTCGTCCGATTGTCCCGGGATGACGTGATCGAACTGCATGATCACGTCGGCGCCGAGGTTGCGCTCGATCTGCATAACGGATTCCGGCGTGAAGAAGCGGCGGGAGCCGTCGATGTGTGACTGGAACTCGACGCCATCTTCGTTGACGGTCCGGAGCTGCGCCAGCGAGAAAACCTGGAAGCCGCCGGAGTCTGTCAGGATAGGGCGATCCCAGTGCATGAACTTGTGGAGCCCGCCCATCTCGCGCACGACTTCGTCGCCAGGCCGGAGGTGCAGGTGGTAGGCGTTGCCGAGTATCATCGACGCGCCCATCCGGACGAGGTCGTCGGGGTCGAGCGCCTTCACCGTCGCCAGCGTTCCAACGGGCATGAACGCTGGTGTCTCCACCGGCCCGTGTGGGGTGACAAAAACGCCGGCCCGTGCAGAGCCGGCAGTGGCTTCGATCTCGAATGAAAAGCTCATTGGCCGTGAAGCAAAGGCATCGCGCTCTAATTTACGGAAAGGTGCGTGACCCGGGCCAGAAAAATGGACGAAGGATCAGGGCGCTGGCGCCCGGGAACGCGGCGCCCCAAAATACTTGATGCCTCCACAGCTTCCGGGAGTTTCCATGATCGCTCGCGCGCTCCTGCTTTCAGTCTCCGCGCTCGTCGGATCGTCTCTCGCCTACGCGCAGGAAGATCACTCGCACGCCAGCCCCACTGCGCATTCGCGACTCGGCAGCGTAGTCTTCGCGAATTCGGGAAGCAGGGCCGCGCAAGCCGATTTCCTCCGCGGTGTCGCGCTCCTTCACAGCTTCGAGTATTACGACGCGGCGAAGGCGTTCAAGGCCGCGCAAAACGCCGACCCGGACTTCGCGCTCGCGTACTGGATGGAGGCGTTGACCTACCGGCATCCGCTGTGGGGACAGGAGGATCTGGATGCGGCGCGCGCCGCGCTCGCTTCTCTTGGACCGAGCACCAAGGCGCGTCTTGCCCGCGCCAAGACCCCGCGCGAGCGCTCATACGGCGCTGCGGTGGAGGCGCTGTTCGCGGAGGGCGCGGAGGTAGACCGCGCGCGCGGCTTCGCGGAAGGAATGCATAAGGTGGCGGAGACATATCCGTCAGATCTGGAGGCGTCCGCCTTCGCCGCGCTGGCTTCGCTGGGTTTGTGGGCGCAGCTCCCTCGCGCACAGGGAGGGGCGCAGGTGGAGGACGCGATCCGTTACGCGCAGCGGGTGTTCGCCAGCAACGCAAAGCATCCCGGCGCGTCGCACTACCTCATTCACGCTTACGACGACCCCAGTCGCGCCGAGCGCGGGCTACCATTTGCGAGGGAGTACGCGCAGATCGCGCCGGATGCGGAGCACGCGGTGCATATGCCGTCGCACATCTTCCTGCAGGTCGGCCTCTGGAACGATGTCGTGGCGTCGAACGAGCGCGCGTGGGCCGCTTCACGCGCGTGGGTCGCGCGCAACAACATGCCGACCACGCGCAGCGACTTTCATAGCCTCACCTGGCTCCAGTACGCCTACATCCAGCAGGGGCGGTACCGAGCGGCGAGAGGGCTGATCGACACGCTGCGCGTGCTGTTCCACGGCGTCGACTTCGGAAACCAGTTCTCGGATGCAGCGATGGTGGGTCCGGATCTCATCTTCCAGTACCGTCTCGCGAGCGGAGACTGGAGCGAGATCAACCTCCCATCGGCTGGGCGTCAGGACGATCGTCACTCGCCGCGAGCCGTCGGGTTCACGAGCACGATGCTGCTCGAGCAGGCGATCGCGACCGCGATGCGGGGCGATAGCGCGAATGCGCGCTCTCTCGTCACCCGCATCCAGAGCCGAGCGGATTCAGGCCTGGCCGCACAATACGGGCGTACGAGCTTCACGATTGGGCTCAACATCGCAAACGCGCTCATCGCGAAGAATTCCGGCGACACGACGAAGGCAATCGAGCTGTTGCGTGCGGCGGGAGATCTGGAGGCGAAGACATCGCCCGCCGGTCCGCCCTATCTGCCTCCCGCGCTGGAAGTGCTGGGAACTACGTTGCTGGGAGCCGGCAGACCTCAGGAGGCGATAGCTGCATTCACTAAAGAGCTCGAGCTACGGCACAACCGTTCGGAGTCGCTGCTCGGATTGGCACGGGCGCGTCTTGCGGCCGGTGATTCCAAGGGCGCAGTGGAAGCGTACTTGAAGCTGTTGGTGAACTGGAAGAACGCCGACCCCGGGCTTCCGGCGCTCGCGGAGGCGAAAGGAGTGGTGCACGGAGTCTCTGCCCGCTCGTGCGCTAAGGAATGCAGTCCTGAAGACTCGAGCCTTCGGTAGCTCCGTGACGAGTCCTCTCGTCATCCGCTGGACAATAGTTTGCCACATCGGAGGGCGAACCCTTCGGATAGTCTATGACAAACACAAGTGCATTTTCGCAGGATGAGGTCTGGTTTATCACAGGCTGCTCGACCGGCTTTGGCCGCGAGCTGGCCAAAATGGTTAGCGACCGTGGCTATCGAGCTGTTATCACAGCGCGCGATGCCGCCAAGGTGGAGGACATCGCATCGGGCAGGGGTGACCGCGCGCTCGTGCTCGAGCTCGATGTCACCGACCCGGTGGAGGCCGATGCCGCGGTCAAGAGCGCCGTGAAGCACTTCGGCCGGATCGACGTGCTGGTGAACAATGCCGGCATTGGCTACTTCGGCGCCGTCGAGGAGAGCGACGAAGAAGAAGTGCGTCGGATGTTCGAGATCAACTTCTTCGGTCTCGCGCGCATGACCCGGGCGGTGCTTCCGATAATGCGCAAGCAGCGGAGCGGCCACATCGTGAACATCTCCTCGATCGGGGGATTGAAAAGCTTTCCCTCGCTCGCCTACTACAACGCCACCAAGCACGCGGTCGAAGGATTCTCAGAAGCGCTGGCGATGGAAGTTGCGCCACTCGGTATCAAGGTCACGATTGTCGAGCCCAGCGGCTTCCGTACCGACTGGGCTGGACGATCAGCTGGCGAGAGCAAGAATCGCATTGCCGACTACGCGGCGACGGCAGGCAAAAACCGGGAGGATCTGCGCGGCTACAGCGGCAAGCAGCCCGGCGATCCGGTGCGCGCCGCGGCGGCGATCATCGCGGCGGTCGAATCACCGGATCCACCGCTCCGGCTGCTGCTGGGGAAAGCGGCACTCAAAGGGGCGCGGATTAAGCTGGATTCCTTGAAGAAAGATTTCGACGCCTGGGAGAAGACGACGGTCGAGGCGGATTTTCCGGAGGCGCAGTAGGACTGGCTCGAGCGCTCTGCGTGAAAAAGTTGCGTGATTATTCCGCTCTCCGCTTGGATGTTGCCGACCCCGTTACGTCCAAGGTCCACCGCATCAGAGTTTCCAGATAGCCAGGTGGATTGCGTGGCCAGGCGAATCCGCTGCCGCTCGCTGGAATGAGTCGAAGTGTGTGGTCGGCGTTGGGGAAGATTCTGACGGTGTAACGGCGGTTATGAGCGGCGCGTAAAGCAGCCTCGATACTTCTCACGCTTTCTTTTACGGGTACTCGCCGGTCTCGCTCACCGTACAGCAATAGGACTGGTACATGAACGTTTCTCCAGTGTGCCGCCGCATTGTAATCGGCGATCTCCTTCGAGAAGCTCCAGTAATAACTGTCCTTCGCGGGTGCAGCGAAGAACCATCGAGCTGAACTATCGCGGAGAACGGCAGAGTCCAAAGCAGACGTGCGATAACCAGCGCGTCCCGATTCGACCATGAGGTCAACGTAGCGTTGGGCCTCGCGGGCTTCGTCCGCTGTAAGGTCTTGTCCGCCCAGAGAATTGTGCAAACTGTACCGTTCGACTTCCGTTGCGGGAAGGCCGGATGCGGCTGACGCGATGACGAACGAGACTGCCGGCGAGCGCGATGCTACGAGCGGGGTGCATGAAAAGGAGGACCGGGTGCTTTCGCCTCCCGTCGGTCGGGACCAAAAGGGAACCGGCGAGTTTTACATCTCCATTCTGAAACGAGACTTCTTCGGTGCGATACGGATTTGCAGCTGTCGGCGAGGTACGCCGCAAAGCAAACTGGCCATCGGCATTGCCGTCCTTGAATTTCCCCCAGATGGAATCGCCTTCCAGTTCGCCGTCGAAGGCGGTTGTCGTGAAGTCTCCCGCAATCTCGAAATGCACGGCTGGTGGGCGATAGGAGATCTTGGAGACCGGGATCCCAACGACCCGTAACTGATCCGAGCCAAACGATCCGGTTATGGTGGAGTCGACTTGCTGAAACGCGAATGTTACCGGCAGTGTCACGCCGGCGCGGGTCCACCCACCCTGCCAATTTCCTTGGAGGCCCGTTTGTGCCAAAGCCGGAGCGGCTAAGAGCACCAGCATGCCTAGGCTAGTCCGATAGGCGACCTGTCTCATCATCGTAGTATCGATGCCTCACGAGTCGTCCGCTAGTCGACGACCACCATAGCATCGCCATACGAGTAAAGCCTGTACTGCTCGGCCACAGCCTCCTGGTAGGCGCGCATAGTGAGATCGTATCCCGCGAAGGCGGCGACGAGCATGACGAGCGTCGAGCGCGGCAGGTGGAAGTTGGTGATGAGCCGGTCGACGGCACGGAATTCATAGGGCGGGCGGATGAAGATCCGTGTCTCACCCGATTTTTCTCTGAAAATTCCGTCCTCGTCGATCGCGGCCTCGAGCGTCCGAACGCTGGTCGTGCCGACCGCCCAGATCTTTCCGCCGCTGCGTCGCGTTCCATTCAGTATCTCGGCAGTACGCGCGGGAAGAGTGAACGATTCCTCGTGCATGACGTGATCGGCGGGATGCTCCGTCTCGACCGGCTTGAACGTGCCCGCGCCGACGTGGAGGATGAGATCGGCGCGCCGCACTCCCTTCGATGAGAGCCGTTCGAGCATCTCCGGTGTGAAGTGGAGCCCAGCCGTGGGAGCCGCAACCGATCCGCTCTCATTCGCGTAGACGGTCTGGTATCGCTCGGCGTCCGACTGCTGATCGGCGCGGGTGATGTAAGGCGGAAGCGGTACGTGACCGTACTTCTCGATTGCCAGCTCGATCGGCAGCGAGGAATTCAGCTGTACTACACGCGTGCGACGCTCGGTCGTCGACAGAATCTCGGCCACGAAGTCATCGGCGATGCGGACGATTCGTCCTGGCTTGAGCTTCCCGCCCGGGTGCACCATTGCCTCCCACATCGAATTGCCGAGCGGGCGAAGGAGCAG
>JALYKM010000058.1 GCA_030774785.1 Gemmatimonadota bacterium | reverse complement strand
GAGGGAGCTGGAGAATGGAGCGCAGCTCGTTGACCGTGAGCTCGTTGCGCTCGAGGGCGAGCAGGAGCCTGCACCTCGTCGGATCGGCGAGGGCCGTCATCTGGCCAAAAATGGCCGTCGGGGTCATACGCTCCATCCGTTCATCCGGATTTAAGGTTATAACGCCCTACAGGGGAAGTCAAGGCTCTCTTTCGCGGCGATGCGGCCCTTCTTATCGAACTTTGTGCGCCTCGGAAAGGCCGCTCGGGGAGGCCACAATGACCAAAGGCTTGGCGCGGAAGACGCGGAAGTAGCGGATGAACGCGGAAATTTTCTTTTTGTTATTGCGTAGGAGAGTTCTGCGCCGGGCCTGATGCATCCCGAGCGGCGTGAACAAAAAATCCCGGCCCTGCCAACAGGAGCTCTAGCGACTCGCGGAGCCATTCGCGTATTCCGCCTGTTCCGCGTGATCCGCGATTAACCTTCCCTCTGACTGGCCAGTCCGAGCGCCAGTTGACAAGCCTTCCGTATATAGATGCGAGCTGGGGCGGTCGGTATCTTCTCCGAATGCTTCGAATACTGTCGTCCGTCGGCACAGTGATTCTCGCCACGGCTTGTGCCGGTCAGATGGTGGTTCCTACGCCTTCCGCAGGCCCCGACTCGGATTGGCCGAGCTACGGCCGCACTCCGTACGGGGACCGGCACTCACCGCTCCGCCAGATCACGCCGCAAAACGTCTCCACGCTCGAAGTCGCCTGGCGGTTCCACACCGGCGAAGGCGCGCCAGCGTTCAAGACCAGAGCGCCGACCGCGCTCGAGGTGACGCCCCTCGTCTTTCGCGGAACGATGTATCTCAGCACTCCGTTGGGCAGAGTATTCGCGCTGGATCCGACGAGCGGTGCCCGTCGCTGGGTGTACGATCCGGAGGTCGATCGAACGATCAATTTCGGGGACTTCGCCAATCGCGGTGTGGCGCTCTGGCTCGACGCCGGGGCGGCGGCCGCATCGCGGTGTTCGCTGCGCGTATTCGTAGCGACAATCGACACGAGACTGATTGCGCTCGACGCAGCGACCGGAACGCCGTGCTCTGACTTCGGGCAGCGGGGGACCGTTCAGCTTCGCAACGGGCTGCGGAATGCGCCGGCAAGCGCGGCCGAGTACGAGGAGACTTCCCCGCCAACGGTCGTGGGTCGGGTCGTGGTAGTCGGCTCCGCCGTCGCCGATAACAATCGCATTGACGCGGCGAGCGGAGAGGTGCGCGGATTCGACGCGCGAACGGGCGCAAGGCGTTGGACCTGGCACCCCGTTCCTCAGGACTCCACCACCCCTGCGTGGGGCACGTGGATCGGCACGAACGCGCACCGCAGCGGCGCGGCCAACGCGTGGACGATCTTCGCGGCGGATCCCATTCGCAACGTCGTCTTCGTCCCGACCAGCTCGCCTAGCGTGGACTACTTCGGAGGCGAGCGCAAAGGACAGAATCAACACGCGAATTCGATCGTGGCATTAAATGCCGCGACTGGCGCGGTGCTGTGGGCATTCCAGACGGTACGACACGATTTGTGGGACTACGACAACGCCTCGCCTCCTGTCCTCGTCACGCTTCAACTGGATGGACGCACGGTTCCTGCGCTCCTGCTCGCTACGAAGACGGGTCAGCTGTTCGCGCTCAATCGGGAGACGGGAGAATCGCTCTTCCCGATTTCTCTCGCGGATGTGCCGGCGAGCGACGTACCTGGCGAAGAAGCTGCAGCGACACAGATCATCAGCAGTGGGCTTCCCCCACTGAGTCCGCAGAGTATCACTCGTGACGAAATGTGGGGACCGACGAGTCAGGACCGCGACGCGTGCCTGCAACGCTTCGGGGAGCTCCGATACGAGGGTGCTTTCACTCCGCCGAGCGTCCGCGGGTCGCTGATCCTTCCCTCGAACGTCGGCGGCGCACACTGGGGTGGACTCGCGTTTGATCCTGCGACTGACGTGGTAATCGTTCCGACTAATAGAATCGCGGCCGTCATCACCCTGATTCCGCGCGCGACGTACGAAGCACGACAGGGAAGAG
>JALYKM010000057.1 GCA_030774785.1 Gemmatimonadota bacterium | reverse complement strand
CCACGTTGATCGGCTCGGGAATGGGCTGGGGACCGACTGTGGAGCCGTACAACGTCTACCTGAACGACAAGAAAAACGGCGCGACGATGCTCTCGATTGCAGTCGGCCACGCGGCGGACGGGCTGTGCTACTGCCTCGGCGAAGTCCGAGAGCTCGCGGCGACGATGACGGTGCGTCGAAAGTCCTTCACGATCGCGAAAACGGGCGAAAGCAAGCCCATGACCGCGGAGGACCAGGTGGGTGTCACCGGACTACTCGAGGGCGGGGCCGCTTTCTCGATCCACTATCGCGGCGGGCATTCGCGCGGCACGAACCTGCTCTGGGAGATCAACGGCACCGAGGGCGATCTGCAGCTCACCGCCGCCGGCGGCCAGGCCCAGATCTTCGAGATGACCGTACGCGGCGGCAAGGGCGCGCAATCTTCGCTCGAGGTCCTGCCCGTGCCGCAGCCCTACAGGTTGTCGCCGCTACAAGGTCCTGCACTTAACGTCGCCCAGGCGTACGCGCGTTTCGCCCGCGACTATCGCGAGGGAACGCATCTCTGTGCCACGTTCGACGACGCGGTCACGCGCCATCGCATGTTGGATGCGATCGAGACGGCCGCGGCAACCGGCCAGCGTCAAACGCCCGGTTGACTCGGCGGATCAGCGAAACTCCTCTGGTCCGATTGGACCGTTGATGCTGTAACTGGTCACCTTTGCCACAGCTACCTGCCGTCTCGATCCGTCCGACAGCATCTCAGTGACTCGCCATCCGTTGGGGATCCAACCCCATCGGGCGTCCTGCACGTAGTCGATGTCGATGTCCACGATCATTTTCTGCTCAAAGGACACTACGTACCGGCTCACGAGGAAATTCCGCTCCGGCTCGATCCACAGGAGCGTCTTCCAGCCTGACGGATCGTGTCGTTCTTCCTGGAGGAATGTGGACTTCCCCCTGTAGAACGTCCGCGAAAGGTTGGTGATCGCGCGATCGATTAGCCGGTGTCCCATCACTGGATCGAGCGGTCGAAACGCCATCAGGATCGGTCGGGTATCCAGGTTTTGAGCGTCGACGTTCGCCGTCGTTCGAATGATGGTTCCCGGGGGATGGTCCAGGAACGAGCTGAGGCGGGTTGTTCCGGTCTGGCCGTCAAAGACGCTGACGTACGAATAGTGTCGCCTCACCCCCAGCCCTCGATTCCCGCCTTGCTGTGCAATCACGTCGACGCCATCCGGTTCTTCCTTGCGGTCGAGCTCGAAGCTGTAGCGCATCTTGTTGCCGGCCACCGCGAGGGTTTTGGCGACGACGTAGCGCCGGTCGATGAGCAATCCTGGTATCGCGGACCGTTCGCGCTCGGGATACCTCGGATTGGAGAGCCACCCTTTTGGATGGGTCTGCTCTTCCGACCAGGCAAAGCGGAACGTGGTGATTGAGCCCTGACGTTTTTGCCACGCCGCAATGGTCTCGGATTTCGCTGGAACTGGCCTGCTCCGATCGCGCTCCCCGAGCTGCAGTCGCCCGGATTCAACCTGTTGTGCAAATGCGAGAGCTGAGGGGAAGGCGAGGGCGACGATGGCAGCTTGTCTGATCATGAGCGGCGCTTAGATGTTACTTGGCAGCAGTCGATGCGCGTGGCGAGGAGAGTTGCGGCCAGATGCTCGCTACCACTGCAACGGTCACCAAAGTGACGATAACGTCGGTCCATGAGAGCGGCCGCCATCCTGCGAGGATAAACGCCAAAGGGTAGAGCGTAACGATCAGCGCCATGTATGCACCCGCGCGTGCGCGCCTTGCGAGTAAAATCCCGGTCAGGAGAAGCGCACCCGACATCGCGGAGAAACTTAGCAGCGTCACACCAAATGACGGGTTGCCTGATGGGGGCGACACATCAGCCACATAGGCCACAACAGCCAAAATCGCCATGACGAAGAACAGGAAGCCACTCAACTTGAAAACCCAGGCGATCAGCCGGAGCCACATCGAAGGTCCGCTAGAAAGAGTCTCTTGAATCTGTGTGGCCATAGTGACCTCAATGTACGTTAGCCAGCGCAGCGCCCGAACTATGCTAGCGGCTGCCCGGCAGTGGTGCCAGCGCTACGATTCCGAGCGGAATGCGCCCGCGCCAAGTATCAGGTGAATGCTGCCCATTTGGCACCTCGAAGTACGCGACATCGTACCCCTTTTTCTCGAGTACCGAACGCAGGCGCCGATTGGCATCCAATAGCGATGGGGCGACGCCTCTTAACGCGCCGACGGTCTCGTTGGATCCAACATCCATGAAGAAATGGACGTTGACCTTTGGCGATGTGGCATACTGCTGTGTCAGCCACTCGTATGGCGGGTCATTTGATGCTTCGTTGCCGCGCCAGAACGCTCCGCTCTGGGATAGAACATTGCCGAATAGTGCCGGATACTTGAGGGCGATGTAGGCCGCTCCGAGTCCGCCAGCGCTGGAACCCGCAAGGACCGTACGGTCAGCAGAGTGCGCTACGGCAAAATGTTTCCACGCTCAGGGCAAGAGCTCGTTGGCAACGAACCCGGCAAAGCGCTGGGAGTTCGCAAGATCCGATATGCGGCCCGGGGTGCTCCGTTGTCAAAGAGTATCGCCACCGTTGGTGGCGTGCGTTTGGCTGCAATTAGTGAATCTAGAATCTGGGGCAGCGGCATCTCGCCAAGGTATATGGCGCCGTCAAACACAACCATGAGATTGCAGGCGCTCCGGCAGGAGGCGGCGTATCCAACGGGCGTATAGACCCAGGCGTGGCGAGCGCGGGGATACGTCTTACTTGGGATCGTAACCTCCGCCGTCTTACCCGCCTTGCCCTGCGACGATTGAGATAGTCCGGCTGCGGGTTGGACCAGTGCCAGAGCAACTGTGAATGGAATCAGGTGCTTCATACCGCTCCAAGAGTGTGCAACGGGCGGGGTCCGGCGAAGCCGCATCCGAAAAATGTTGGTCAGCTGCAACGTTCGTTACGCAGTGTGGTCGTGGAGGTCGGCGGCGGATGATCCGCGGATACTGCCGAAAACCGCGCCGGCGCCGATCAGGATTGTGCTCATGATTGGGCCAATAGGACTGGACAAGGTGTTGACGGCGACTGCGCACGCCATCAAAAAGCCTATGACCGTGCCGAGAACAGTCGGCCAATACTGGGATCGGACGATCCAACGCCGCCAAAGAGCGATCCGTGCGACGAGCATCGAGGCGAGGAGTCCACCGAGGATTCCGCCCCCCCAGAGACCTGCTTTGCCGAAAGCATGACCGGCGATCGATCCGAGTGCGCCACCAGCACCACCGAGAACGCAAGCAAAAAAGAAGAGAGCAACGCGGTTCATTGAAATCCTCTCATGGGCCAGTCAACCACTCACTAACGCTGACTCCAGACAGTTTGCGATTCGAATCGAATACTAAACGCACGCCGTACGACCTCGCGACGATGGTCGCTCCATGAGGATCACGCTCGATGCGGACGAGTCCGGTATCGCCGCTAGTGGGTGGGTAGTATCGACTCAGGCTATCGCTGCCGACTCCGCGAGCGGTAAGTGTCGCTGCTATTTGAGACTCTGGCGTTCCAACCTTGAGCTGTTCCAAGATGGCTGCGCTCAGCGCAAGTGTATCCGACGAGACCTTAACGGGAACGCCGAAGTATTGTCGAAGACGCTGCTCGGCCGAGTCCGCGGCACAACCAGCAACCGCGATGACTAAGAGCGAAACGACGATCCTGCGCATCAGAGATCTGGTCTAGGCAACGTACGTCAGGTCGCGGCAGCGGGGAGGCGTGTTCGCCGATAAACCAGATAACCCGCAAAGCCGGAGGCGGTTAATGCCAGGCCGATCGTGAGCCATGGTATCGGATCGAACCCTCCGCACGAGAAGTGTTCACCCTGAGCGAGGCGCATCGGTCCAGGCGGGCAGGGGGAATACGAGCGGTTTCGGTACGCCACAAAAAGAAAAATGCTGCCGGCTCCCACCAGTGCGCCCATTGGTGCTTCGGGCCATGCGCGATTCCTGCGAGCCACTAACACTACAGCTGCAATGGCGACTGGTAAGACAAAGATTCCAATCGTCATTGCACCGATCACTGCGAGAGTCATCAAGCCGCAAGCCACCGCCCATTCGGCAAGCGACTGCCAACCGCTTCGATCTCTCATCGCAACCTCCAAACTCTGAAGCCGCTACCTAACGTCTTAGTTCAGCTGCAAGCGCACTGTCAAAAGTGCGGCGTAGCCACATCCGAAAAGTGCTTGTCTATTGCAACGTCCGTTAGGCCGTCATTGAAACATGCCGGACCCCCGCGCGTACGTCAGGCATGACCGTCATTCGTCTCGCATTTCTTTCACTCCTCTCGACATCGATTGGTGCGACGCCTGACTTCGCGGCGTACGCCGGCAATTATCGAGTCGCAGCAAATGAGGTAATCGCCATAGCCGAGTGGGAGCTCGACCCGAGCTCACCGCATGTGTTGGCGTTCACCGACCTCAAAACCGGTCGAATCGGAGTACTAACCGAGGTTGGTAAAGACGAGTTCTCACTTCGCCAAGGGCTGCTCGCGGGCTCTCAAGTCGCCGCGATCCGTTTCATCCGATCGAATGATCGTGTCATAGCGCTGATCTACGCACCTTCGAGCGGTCAGCCGCTTCGAGCGTCGCGGATTGAGGCGCGACGGGAAGAGCTGACCGTCGACGCCGGCGATGTCAGGCTTGGCGCAACGATTTTTCTGCCCGCAGGGCATGGACCGTTTCCGGTGATCGTGATCGTCCCTGCGGGCGGGGTGGGGCGGACAGCCGCGGCCACATTTCCCAATTTCTTTGTCGCCGAAGGTTTCGCCGTAGTTGTGTACGACCGCCGGCCTGGATCCGTGCAATTCACGACGTACGCAGCGGACGCCGTTGCGGTCGTCAAAAGCCTGCGTGGGCGCGCTGACGTCGATCCGCGCAGAGTTGGCTTGTGGGGTCATAGTCAAGGCGGCTGGGTATCCCTCGTCGCCGCTTCTCAATCACCCGCTATCTCTTTCGTGATCGATCACTCCGGAATGATGCTGCCGGCCTGGCAACAGGAGCTGTACCGGCTTAGCGCTGAAGCCCGTGCCGACGGTGTCGCGCCGGAAGACCTGGCAAAAGCGGTCGCATTTGAAGCGCGCCTCATGACGGTCGGAGCACAGGGACAAGGATGGCCTGAGATCGCGGAGACGATGCGCGCGAATGAGCAGGCGTCATGGATGAACCTGGTGTACAAACCTGACTCGCTCGCCGAATTGCAGCGGGTGTGGAGGAACGACTTCAGTTTCGATCCGCGACCGTTCGCCGGTCGGGTTCACCAGCCGGTGCTTGCACTGTTTGGCGGTCTCGACAAGTCGACGCCCATTGAATCAGCGGCCAATTTGGCGAACGCGATCCGTGACAAAGAGAAGTTGACGATCGAGTTCTTCCCGACCGCGAATCACGCTTTTCTCGAAGCCAAGACCGGCGGTAACGCTGAAATAGCGACTCTCAGCCATTTCGCGCCGGGCATGTTCGCGGCAATGCATAAATGGCTGCTCGCGAACGTCCGCGTTCCGTGAGAACAGCGACCTGACGCGCCGAGGGGCGCCTCCTCTGTCCACCGCGGCGGCGGCGGTGCAGATTGGCGTGCAGCCGTCCGCTGGTCGTCACCCTTGAGCCCTGGACCGCCATGCAACGACTCCTCCCGCTCGCGCTTCTGCTCGCTTCGGTCTGCGTCCCGGTCGCCGCGCGCAGCCAGGA
>JALYKM010000056.1 GCA_030774785.1 Gemmatimonadota bacterium | reverse complement strand
CCATCTTCCGCTTAGCGACGGCCACCATGGCCTCGTTTTCTGATCGAGATTCAGGTAGAGATGTGCCATCGCGTTCCCGCTCACCATCACCGCGATGTCGGCGGAAGTATTGAAGGCCCAGGGATGCGACAGCGTGCTGTACCCCCACTCCGTAAGAACGGCGGTCAGATCCTCGTGTTCGCGCACCCGGGAATGTCCGTGATCGCTTCCGACCCACAGATGCATTTTTTCCCACCGCCCATCGCGCTCGGCGTCGGAGCGGATTTGCGCTACTGTGTCATCCACGATTCGCAGCGCATCGCTCACGATCGATGAGTCCTGACCCGCGGCGTGAGATGTCTTGTCGATTCCAATGAGCGCGACGAACGTGTACCTCATCCGCTGCGTGCGCAGTCGCCGCGCGACTTCCTCACCCACCTGTCTGTCGATCGCGAGCCAACCGCGCACGTTGCCGCGAAAATGAGTCGCGGCCGCGCGTGCCACGAAAGCGGGAGTCTGCCCGATGCGCTCGCGACGGCGCAGACCCCGGGCGATAACGCTCAACGCTCCGAGACTGGGTTTGGCCAGCTCGAAAATCGTCGGTGACGCACGGTCGATGTCGCGATCAACGAAGCGCATCTCTGCGCCGACATAGCTTCTCGAGTGTCCGGCGAGCCGCGGGATCCGGCGGGAGCGATCGTACCAGCGCAGGCCCGGCAGTCCAATGCTGCCTGGATATCTTCCCATGATGAAAGGCGCGTAGGCGGGTCCGGTCACCGAGGGAAAAGCGGACGTGATGGTCGAGAACGATCCTTCCTCGCGCAGACCGGCCATCGCGGGGAGATCACCCCGAGCGATGGAGCGCGCGAGCACATCCGGTCTCACACCATCGGCTATGATCATCACTACCTGCGCACCATCACCTGGCGGGCTTCCTGCAGACGCACGCAACTTTAGTTTCCGAATGAAGAGAGCAGCCGAAGCCCGCGACAGCGGCCAACAATGAAGAACAGAAAAGATATCCCGAAAGCAAACACGGCGAAGGTCGCTTCAGGACGCTCCACGCGCGCGCGCACCGCTGGCGGCAAGAAGCTCAATCCAGAGGTGATGGCCTCTGCCGAGCAGCAGGCGTTGGAGGGATTGAAGCAACGAACGGAAGAAGGACACCTCAAGGCCGGAAGAACCCCACCTTCGCAACAGGGCTCGGGGCGAAGATCGGGCGCCACGCGGATCGTTGACGATTCCATCCGCGATGTTGCTCTTGTCACCGAGGATGAAAAGCTTCTCCAGCAGCCCGGACCGCGCATCGACTTCACGAGGACGGATCCGTGGCGCGTGATGCGGATCATGGGGGAGTTCATCGAGGGATTCGACACTCTCGCCTCCGTGGACAGAGCGGTGACGATCTTCGGCTCGGCGCGCATCGGTCCGGACGACGCGCACTACGAAGCGGCGGTGGAGACCGCGCGTCTGCTCGCCGAGGCCGGCTTCGCGATCATCACCGGCGCCGGACCAGGGATCATGGAAGCCGGGAACAAGGGCGCGCAGCTCGGCGGCAGCCGCTCCATCGGCTGCAACATCGAGCTTCCGTTCGAGCAGGGCGCGAATCCCTACCTCGATACCCTCGTCAACTTCAGGTACTTCTTCGTCCGCAAGACGATGTTCATCAAGTACTCCGTTGCTTTCATCATCTTTCCCGGCGGATTCGGCACGCTCGACGAGCTGTTTGAGGCCCTCACGCTCATCCAGACGGGTAAGATCTACAAGTTTCCCGTCATTCTTTTCGGCCGTTACTACTGGGCAGGCCTGCTGCGTTGGCTTCAGGCGCGAGTACTGAGCGAGGGGAAGATCTCAGAGGGCGATCTGGACCTCATGCTGGTGACGGACGATCCCGCGGAAGCCGTGCAGGCGATCGTGACCGCATACAAATCTCTGGGGAAGACGGCGGGCGATCAGCTAGAAGAGACTGGAGCGCACAAAGGCGATGGCAAAAAACAGTAAGAGCGATGGAGAAGGGGAAGGCCGCGACCGTGGCGGCTTCAAGTCTTCGCGTCACGGAAAAGCATCAGCTGCCGGGCCCAAGGCGCAGCAGAAGCTCGCCGCCGAAGAGCGCGAGAAGCGCGGGCTTCAGCACACCGCCCACGAGGCGAGCCGGTTTCTCAAAGGGCAGCGCATCGACCCGCGCCGCATCGACGGTAAGGAAACTGTCGCGGAGCTGATCGAGGGGACCTACCTCGCCTACAACGCCGCGCGTCTCCGCGAAGCGTGCCAGCTCTTCACCGAGAAAATGCTGCGGCCCGATGTCACGGTCGGACTATCGATTACAGGCGCACTGACGCCGGCTGGACTCGGAATGTCGGCGCTCATTCCGCTCATCGAGGCCGGCTTCGTCGATTGGATCATTTCGACCGGCGCGAATCTCTATCACGACGCCCACTTCGGGCTCGGGCTGGCGATGCATCGCGGCAACGCGCAGGAGTCGGACGTGGTGTTGCGCGAGGAAGGAGTCGTTCGCATTTACGACATCTTCTTCGACTACGACGTGCTCCTCTCGACCGACGCGTTCTTCCGGAAGATCATCACTGACAAGGAATTCCAGCGCCCGATGTCGAGCGCGGAATTTCACAACCTCTGCGGCAAGTACGTTCGCGAGCGGGAAAAGGCGCTCGGCATCGGACAGAAGTCGCTGCTCTCGGCGGCATACGCGGCGGGCGTTCCGATCTACACTTCGTCGCCCGGCGACAGCTCCATCGGGATGAACATCGCTGCGCTCGCTCTCGACGGGAACAAGCTCGTTCTCGATCCGAACCGGGATGTGAACGAGACCGCATCGATAGTTCTCGAGGCCAAGCGTGGCGGCGGAAAAAGTGGTGTGATGATTCTTGGCGGAGGAAGTCCGAAGAATTTTATGCTGCAGACCGAGCCGCAGATCCAGGAAGTGCTGGGCATCGACGAAAAGGGTCACGACTATTTCCTGCAGATCACCGACGCCCGTCCGGACACGGGTGGCCTGTCGGGTGCGACTCCCGCCGAGGCAGTGAGTTGGGGGAAGATCGACCCAGACCGGCTGCCGGATGCCGTCGTCTGCTATCTCGACTCGACTGTCGCCCTGCCGCTCCTGACGTCGTACGCGTTTGCGCGCCACGACGTCCGTCCGCTCAAGCGGCTCTTCGACCGTCGCGAGGCGATGATGTCGAGGCTCCAAGAGGAATACGAAAAGTCGTCGGCCAAGCCGGCGTCGATCGATCACACGGATTCCAAGCTTCCGCAGCACCGTTAGCGAGAACTGCCGCTTCGGCTGGCTACCGAGACGGAAGGTTTATCCGGATGAAGCGGATTTGGCGGATTACTCGGATCGCTCCGCGTTGTTGATATGACTCCTCTTGGCGGGCCTTGATCTTTTGGGAACTGCCGCTCGGGATGCTACCGTCGCCAAACGGATCTCTCCTACGAAACAACAAAAAAACACCGGCTCGGGTGAGAGGGGCTATTTTCGCCACACGGAGTGATCCCGAGTAATCCGTCAAATCCGCCTAATCGGGATGAACCTTCCGTCTCGGTAGCCTGCTTGAGCGGCAGTTGATGACGGCCGGAGAGCGCCAGGCGGGCCGGCGATTGCCTCTACGCCCGGTTCCGCCTAGCTTGAAAGTGCGGCGCCCGGCCGGCATACGGTCGGGCGCTCGGTTTTTCGGCGCGGCCGACAACGCGCGGCAACCATCTGGAAAGGCTCTGGTCGTATGATCGAGCAGCTCAAGGAAAAACTGGGAGAAGAAGTCGAGCGTCTTCAGCGCGAGCTGAACGTCACGCTGCCGCAGGAAATTCGTAGGGCTGTGGAGATGGGGGACCTGCGCGAGAACAGCGAGTACAAAGCCGCGCTCGAGCGACAGCAGCTGGTGCGGGCGCGCCTGGGCCAGCTGCGCCAGCGGCTCAGCAAGCTTTCCCAGATTGATGTCTCCCAGATTCCCTCCGACAAAGTCGGACTTGGCTCGCACGTAGTCGTGCAGGACGAGAAGACCGGCGAGCGTGAGACCTACAGCCTCGTATTCGGCGATTCGGTGGAGTTCGAGGAGGGGCACGTGAGCATGTCGTCGCCGATCGGAAAGACCCTGGTTGGAAGAAGCGTCGGTGAATCGGTGGTGCTCAAGCTTCCCGCGATGACGCGCCGGCTCAAGATCGTCGAGCTCAAAACGATCCACGACGCGGCCTGACGTCCTGGTGATTCTCGCGCGTCGGCCGGCTGCGTGGCGACGAGTCATGGGTCTCTTCGCAGTGCATTAGATCGATCGCTCAGCCGATCGCGAACATGTGCTCGACGTCCTGCCCGAATTCGCGGACTCGGGTGCTTTTCGTCTGATCGTCCCACCCGAGCAGCGGCGCGACGATGTCGGCAGCCCGCGCGGCGACGCTCACTCCATGATCCCGTGTCTCGAAGGCCAGGTGAATTCGGCGAATCAGCAGGTCGGAGAGATCGTGCGCCATTTCTCGCGAGACGCCGTAAACGAGATGCGCCCCCGTATACGGAAGCCCGGGCACCAACGGCTCCGACAGCTTCCCATCCTCGTGTTGAAGGCGCGCGATTTCATTCGCGCGCTCAGCACCAGGAAGCTCGACTGAGTCGGTCGGTGCGGATTCCCGCTTCCGGCCAAGTGACAGCTGGACCCGATCCACGATCTCGGCGGCCATCGACCGGTACGTCGTGAGCTTTCCGCCCGTGACGTTGATCACGCCGGAACCATCGGTCACGATGCTGTGCTCCCGGGACACGGCGCTCGGATTGGATGTCGCGGCGCTCGCGAGCGAACGGATCCCTGCCCACGCGCTCACCACATCAGTGCGCATCAACTCGGCGCGCGGAAAGTAGGCGTTTGCCGAGCGCAGCAGATAACCAACGTCCGTATCTGACGCGTGCACGGTCTCGGGGGACTCGTCAGTCCAGGTATCGGTAGTGCCAATAATTGCGTGAGAGCCGGCCGGAAGGCAGAACATCACTCGCCCATCGATGGGCGAGATGAGAGTGACCGCGTCACGGTTGCCGACGCGCTCCCTGACAACACTGATGTGAACTCCCTTGCTGCCGCGATGGCGACTTGCGCGCTTGTCGGGGGTGAATTCGTTGTTCCAGACGCCGGTGGCGTTGACGATCACGCGAGCTCGCACCTGATACGTCTCGTCCGAGTACTGATAGCTCACCACCGCACCCACCGCTTTTCCGCGGTCCCGGATGATCTCGGTCACCCGTGCGTGACTCACTACCGCGGCGCCGTTCTGTTGCGCGGCAATGGCATTCGCGACCGTGAGCCGTGCATCGTCGGTGCAGGCATCGTAGTAGACCGCTCCGCCAGTGAGACCGGCGCCGTCGAGACACGGCTCCCTATCCAGAGTCTCGCGGCCGCTCAGGATGGAGTGCCTGCGAGAGCGTCCGCCCGCCATGAGATAGTACGCAAGGAGTCCCGCGCTCAACCGCACCTTTCCGACGCGAGCACCGCGATAGATCGGCCAGGTGAAAGCGAGGGGCTTGACCAGATGCGGCGCAATCCGGAGCAGCGTCTGTCGCTCGCGTATCGACTCGTGGACGAGATGCAGCTGCCCGTGCTCTAGATACCGGATCCCGCCGTGAATGAGGCGCGAGGAGCGGCCCGACGTGCCGCTCGCGAAGTCGTCGCGCTCGACCAGCGCGACCTTGAGCCCGCGCATGGCCGCGTCCCGCGCCACGCCGCAGCCGGTAATCCCCCCGCCGATCACCAGCACGTCGAAGTCCTGTCCGGAGAGTGCAGTCATTCTCTTCTGATGTCGGAAGCGCCCACGGAATCAGCCAAAGTATAAGGAATTTGACCGCAAGATTCGGATATCGCGCGTCCAGATGCGCCGGCATCATTCGGCACGAGCAGCGAAACAAACCGTTCCACAGTGAGGAGACAATGCAGTCCTATCGCATCGTGGCCGTTGGAGACCGAATCGCAAACGCCGTCCGCAAAACACTGCGGTCACCGGGCTACGGTCATCCCGCGCACGCCGAAGTGGCCACCGGTTACGGGCCATGCCGGCAATGCCTGAAAACCTTTGCCGTCGGCAGTGAACGCCGGATACTTTTCACCTACGATCCGTTTTACGGAAAGGAAAAGCTTCCTCTGCCCGGTCCCATTTTCATTCACGAGCACGATTGCGAACGATATCCGGAGGATGGGGGCTTCCCGGTGGACATGCTTTCGCGCCGTCTCACTCTCAACGCCTATGCGCGCGGCCGGCGAGTGCTTGCGCAGAGGTATGTTTCCAATGGTGTCGTCGAACCCGAGCTCCAGCGCCTGCTTCAGGATCGCGATGTAGCCTATATCCACGTGCGGGACACGGACGCGGGCTGTTATGATTTTTGTATCGAGCGGACGAGCAATGAAGAAAGCTTCGACGAGAGCAAGAAATCCGACGGAGAAGAATCCCATGAATGAAGCTGTTGCCTGGGAGTCGGTACTCCAGAGGGATCCTTCCGCCGATGACCGTTTTCTCTATGGCGTCACCACGACCGGCATCTATTGCCGGCCATCGTGTCCGTCGCGACGGCCGAAGCGCGATAACGTCGCGTTCTTTTCTTCGGCGGAGGCCGCGGAGAGGGCCGGATTCCGCGCTTGCCAGCGCTGCCGTCCGAATCGCGCTAAGTCATCGAACCGTGCGGTCCAGCGCGCACAAGATTACATCGACAGCCATATCGCCGATCTCAGCGATGAGCGTATCACTCTCGAGCTACTCGGCGAAAAGTCGCGACTTAGCCCCCATCATCTCCAGCGGAAATTCAAGGAAATCATCGGACTGACTCCGGCCCAGTACATCCGCGCGCGGAAGAGCGAGCGCCTCAAGGGCGAGCTCAAGCGCGGCGAGACAGTGAGCCGCGCCACGTTCGGCGCAGGATACGGATCCAGCAGCAGGGTGTACGGCACCTCCGATGCTCAGCTCGGCATGACGCCGGCGACCTATCGACGCGGCGGAGCAGGGATGCACATCGATTACGCTGTCGCGAAGACGTCGCTCGGGACTCTGCTCGTCGCCGCAACCGATCGCGGGGTCTGCGCGGTGACGCTCGGCGACGACATCAATGTTCTCGAGTCCGCGCTCGCCGAGGAATATCCGGCAGCGACGCTCACGCGCGTCACTGCTCCGTCGAGCTCGCTCGCGTCCTGGGTTGAACAGATCGTGGCGACCGTGGACGGTGCCGGCGCTCGGCTCGACATTCCGCTCGACGTGCGCGCATCCGCCTTTCAGTGGAAGGTGTGGCGCGAGCTGCAGAAGATTCCGTTGGGCGAGACGCGCTCGTACAGCGAGATCGCGAGCTTGATTGGATCGCCGAAAGCCGTGCGCGCGGTGGCGAGTGCTTGCGCCAACAACCGCGTGGCCGTCGTCGTGCCATGTCATCGTGCCGTACGGCTCGACGGCGGGCTCGGCGGTTACCGCTGGGGTCTCGAGCGCAAGAGGCGGCTGCTCGAGAAAGAGCATGCCATGCGACAGAAGCGCACGTCCTAGAAAGATAAACGTCGCCCGTCTAAGTTCCCTGCATGGCAACATTCGGGAACGGGCGGCGCGTCGCGATAGTGGCTGGCGTACGAACGCCGTTTGCTAAAGCTGGAACGGCGTTCAAATCAATCTCGGCAATAGATCTCGGCAAGCTCTGCGTTGCGGAGCTGCTGCAGCGGACGAACCTGGACGGGAAGGAAGTTCAGGCGCTCGTTTTCGGTACGGTGATCCCATCCATCCTTGCGCCGAACATTGCGCGCGAGGTTTCGCTCCTTCCCTTGTTGCCGAAGGGCGTCCAGGCGTTCAGCGTGAGCCGCGCCTGCGCATCGGCGAATCAGGCGATTACCGATGCGGCGGACCAGATCGCGCTCGGCCAGCTCGATGTGGCGATCGCGGGCGGATCCGAATCTCTCTCCAACATTCCAATGCTGCACTCTCAGGGATTTGCAGAGGCGCTGGTTCTCGCATCGAAGGCGAGGTCGCTACCGGCAAGACTGAGAGCTCTTTCTCGCATCCGCCTCAGGGATCTGGTGCCGGTCACGCCAGCGATCGCCGAGCCTTCGACGGGTGAGACGATGGGTCAGTCGGCGGAGAAGATGGCCAAGCTCAACGCCATCGCTCGTGAGGAGCAGGATCATTTCGCGCTCCGCTCGCACCGTCTCGCCGCCGCGGGGACGGCTGATGGAAGGCTGACGGCGGAGATCATGCCAGTCTATGTGCCGCCGAGGTTCGACAGCGTACTGACGTCGGACAACGGCATCCGGGAGGACACGAGCTACGAACGGCTCGCTGCGCTCAAACCCGTATTCGACAAGAAGTACGGCACCGTCACAGCGGGCAATTCCTCGCCGCTCACCGACGGCGGCGCGTGTGTTCTTCTCATGAACGAGGAGAAGGCGAAGTCTCTTGGTTATCCTTCACTGGGTATCATCAGGTCGTACGCGTATGCGGCGCTCGATCCGGGCGAGCAGCTGCTGCAGGCACCGGTTCTCGCCGCTCCGGTGGCGCTCAAGCGCGCCGGGCTCACGCTCAAGGACATGGATCTCGTCGAGATGCACGAGGCCTTCGCCGCGCAGGTTCTATCGAATCTCAAGGGCTTCGAGTCGAAGTGGTGGGCAGAGCGCGCCGGGTTCTCGCAGCCTGTCGGCGAGGTCGACAGAGCGAAGCTCAATGTGATGGGCGGGTCGATCGCGATCGGACATCCGTTCGGGGCGACGGGCGCGCGCATCACGACGACACTGCTCAACGAGCTGCGGCGGCGCGGAGGACAGTTCGGGCTCATGACGGTCTGCGCCGCCGGCGGGATGGGCTTCGCGATGGTAGTGGAGAGAACGCGATGAGCTCGACTTCGGAAGTCACGATCGGCGGACTCGTCGGAACGCGATGGAAGCCCGCTTTGTCGATCGAAGTGAGCGACGGGATTGCGATCGTCACCTTCGATCTCCCCAACGAATCGGTCAACAAGCTCAATCGCGCGGTCAAGGACGAATTCGTGGCGCTTGTGAGCAGACTGGAGCGGGACACTACTGTTCGCGCGGCGGTGCTCATCGGCGGCAAGCCGGACGTCTGGATCGCGGGCGCCGATATCGAGGAGTTTCTCCAGCTCAAGACCGCGTCGGATGCCGAGAGGCTGAGTCGTGATGGCCAGATGCTCCTCGATTCAGTGGAGCGGCTTCGGATTCCAATAATCGCCGCGATCCATGGCGCCTGCCTCGGTGGAGGACTCGAGACGGCGCTTGCCTGCCGCTACCGCATCGCGACCGATCATCCGAAAACGGTTCTCGGCGTTCCCGAGGTGCAGCTGGGATTGATTCCCGGTGCTGGCGGCACGCAACGGCTTCCGCGCAAGATCGGGCTCACCAACGCGCTCGACCTGATCCTCACGGGGAAGAACGTCCGCGCGAAGAAGGCGCTGCAGCTGGGCCTGATCGACGAGCTGGTGCACCCATCGATACTCCGCAGCGTCGCACTGCAGCGCGCGCACGAAGTCGCCGAGGGCAGGCGGAAAAGCGAGCGGCACAAGGGTGGGGTCAAGGGCCTGCTGCTCGACTCGAATCCCGCGGGGAGAGCGATAGTGCTGCGGAAGGCGCGCGAGCAGACACTCGCGAAATCGCGTGGACACTATCCCGCGCTCATTGCTGCAATCGATGTGATCGCTGCCGGTTACGAGAAGGGAATGGCCCACGGCTATCGCGAGGAATCCCGGCGTTTCGGCGAGATGGCGATGACCGATGTGTCGAAGCAGCTGATCTTCCTCTTCTTCGCGACCAACGAGCTGAAGAAGGATCCGGGAGTCGATCCGGCGCAGTACCCGGACTTGCCCGTATCTGCATTCGAGCCGCAGCCCATAGACAAGATCGCGATCATCGGGGCGGGATTCATGGGAGCAGGCATCGCCTCGATCGCCGTTCAACACGGAAGTCTGGTAAGGCTCAAGGACGCCGATCACGCTCGCGTTGCAAAAGGGTACGGGGCGGTGCGTGACGTACTCAAGGAGAAGCTGAGTAGGAAGCAGATCACCAAAGTCCAGTACAGCGACTACATGGCCCTGCTCGGTGGCACCGTCGACTATTCGGGATTCGGCAATGTCGATCTCGTAATCGAGGCGGTGTTCGAGGATCTGGCCGTGAAGCACCAGGTGTTGCGGGAGGCGGAAGCGTCCATCCGTCCGAGCGCGATCTTCGCGACCAATACATCTACGATTCCAATCGGACAGATCGCGCAGGCGTCGAGCCGGCCGGAGCGTGTGCTCGGGATGCACTTTTTCTCTCCGGTTCACAAGATGCCCCTGCTCGAGGTCATCGCGACTCCGGAGACATACCCGCAGGTGACCGCGACTGCCGTCGCCTATGGGAAGAAGCTCGGGAAAACAGTCATCGTCGTGAACGACGGGCCCGGCTTCTTCGCCAACCGCATTCTGTCGCCCTACATCAACGAGGCAGGCATTCTGCTCGACCAGGGCGTGGCGATAGACATCATCGACAAAGCGCTCGTCGACTTTGGATTTCCGGTTGGACCGATCACGCTCATCGACGAGGTCGGTCTCGATGTCGCCACGAAAGCGGGCAAGATCATGGCGGAAGCCTATCCCGACCGGATGCCGCCGGCGAAATCGATTCAGGCCGTCGTTGCGGCCGGACGGTATGGGCGGAAATCCAAGAAGGGCTTCTACAGCTACGACAAGGAAGGGAAGAAAGGAGAGGTCGATCCGTCCGTGTACGCTGTGTTCCTCGCGCCGGGAAGCATGCCGGTAGCAAAATCCATCGCGCCTCCATCGGCCGAGCCCCTGGCGCGGCCCGAGATGCCCGCCGTACAGATCCAGCAGCGGACCGTGCTGGCGATGCTCAACGAGGCGGCGCGGTGTCTCAGCGATGGAATCATCCGCTCGCCGCGCGATGGAGATGTCGGAGCGGTGTTCGGGATCGGCTTCCCGCCCTTCCGCGGGGGACCTTTCCGCTACATGGATTCGCTCGGCGTGAAAATCGTCGTGCAGCGGCTCGAAGATCTCAACGCCCGCTTCCCCGGCAGGTTCGAGCCGGCGGAGCTGCTTCTCGACATGGCTCGCCGCAATCAATCCTTCTATGCGGACGAGCGCGTGTGATCAGCGGAGTGCCGGCCGAAGTGCGTTCGTTCCTTTCAGCGGCTGCAGTCATGGTCGTTGGTGCCGCGTGCGCCGCGACCGTCCCGCCCGGACCACCGAGCCCGGCGGCGTTTCCACGAACCCGTCCGGAGCTGACAGGCTACCGTGAGACGTCGCACTACGCTGATGTAAGGAAATTCCTCGACTCGCTGCGCGCTCTGCGTGCTCCGCTCATCTTTGGCTCCATCGGAAAGACCAACGAAGGGCGCGAGATCCCATTCGTGATCGCTTCGCGTCCGCTCGTTTCCAATCCATCGGAGGCGAAGAGGCTGCGCCGGCCCATCGTCTACGTGCAGGGAAACATTCACGCCGGAGAGGTCGAGGGAAAGGATGCGCTGTTGGCGCTCCTGCGCGATCTCGCCTTCGCGGGCAAGCCGAACGCGCTCGACTCGATCGTTCTCATCGCTGTGCCGATCTACAACGCCGACGGCAACGAGCGCTTCGCGTCACAATCGGTGAATCGCGCCGAGCAGAACGGCCCGGAGGTGGTCGGCGTTCGAGCAAACGCGCAGAGCCTCGATCTCAATCGCGACTACGTGAAAGCCGAGGCGCCTGAGACGCGCGCCTCACTGGCGATGTTCAATACCTGGGATCCGGATGTGTTCGTCGATCTGCACACGACCGACGGAAGCTTCCACGGCTACGCGCTGACCTATTCTCCCTCATTGAGTCCGGCCGCGCTATTTGGAGGAGCGTACGCGCGGGACTCGCTCCTGCCGGTGCTGCGTGAGCGGATGCGCGTCCGGAACGGGTTCGAGGTATTCGACTACGGAAATTTTCTCTCCGACGAGAACGGGGGCGGCTCGGACTCTGCGGTCCGTGATGGGTGGGCGACCTACGATCCGCGTCCGCGCTTCGGGACCAACTACTATGGTATTCGCGGCCGGATTGCGATTCTGAGCGAAGCGTACTCGCATGATCCACTCGAGCGACGGATCGGGTCGACTTACGCGTTCGTGAAGGAGATTCTTTCGCTGGCGGGCGAGAAGGGCGCGGCAATCAGATCGCTCACTGCGCGCGCAGACAGCCAGCCGCTCGCATGGGGCCGCTCGCCCGACTCGCTTCAGATGGTCGCCGTCCGCTCGGAGCTCATTGCCACGCCCCGCATGATCGACGTGATCAGGGAGGATCTGGAAAAGACCGGAGACTCGTCTCTCACCCAGCCCGGGGTGCCGCGTGGGGAGCGTCGAACGGGACGATTCAGACCCATTCGGATGCCTGTCTATGACCGGTTCACATCGACGCTGGATCGGACCCCTCCGGCGGCTTACGTGATCGCGCCCGAAGACACAGCGGTCGTCACACTGCTTCGGCTGCACGGAATCCGCGTCGACCGTTCCGACACCGCGTGGACCGCGCGGGGAGAGTCGTTCGTGATCGACTCGATCATCACCGCCCAGCGGCCCTTTCAGGGCCACCACGAGGTGCGGCTCAAGGGCCACTGGGAGCGGGGATTGCAGACGCTGCCCCCCAAATCCTTCATCGTGTCCACGGCGCAGCCGCACGGCGCGCTGATCGTTTACCTGCTCGAGCCGGAGAGCGACGATGGCTTCACCACCTGGAACCTGTTCGACAGCCGCCTGAAGAAGGGCGGACGATTCTCGGTGAGAAGGATTTTCGATCTCTCGCGTCGCGGTCGCGGCGCCGCGGCTCGCCGCTCATCCGCATCTACGCAGCCGCAAATTCAGAACTAATGCTTCGCAGTGCATTGCTCTATCTCTCGGGGCAGCAGCGGATATTCCGCTTCGTCCGCAACAACAGGCTCGCCAAGAGCTTCGCCAACCGATTCGTAGCGGGTGAGACTCTCGATACGGCTCTCGCCGCGGTCGCCCGGCTCAACGCCCGTGCGATCACCGCTTCCCTCGATCTCCTGGGCGAGAGCGTCCACAACGAAGCGGAAGCGCGCGCGGCTGGCGATGCTTACGTCAGGGTGCTGGACCGGATCCACGAGCGAAAAGCCAACGCCAACGTGTCCGTGAAGCTCACGGCGATGGGTCTCGACATCTCGGAGGACCTCTGTGTCGCGATCGTGCACAAGATCCTGCAGCGGGCGCGAGATTATCAGACGTTCGTGCGGATTGACATGGAATCGAGCGAGTACACCCAGCGCACGCTCGACCTGTTCGACCAACGCCTTTATCCCGCCTATCGTGAGAATGTGGGAATCGTGCTTCAGAGTTATCTGTACCGCACCTTCGCCGACGTGGAGCGCGCCAACCTGATCAAGGCGCGGGTGCGGCTCTGCAAGGGTGCCTACAAGGAGCCGGAAACCGTCGCGTATCCGGACAAGAAGGACGTCGATGCCAATTACATTCGATGCATGCACGAGCTCATGCTGAAAGGAAACTATCCGGGCATTGCCACGCACGACGAAGCGATCATCAAAGCAGCGAAGCGGTTCGCGAAGGAGCATCAGATCGCGCCCAGCCGGTTCGAATTTCAGATGCTGTACGGCGTGCGGCGCGACTTGCAGGACAAGCTCGTGCGCGAAGGCTATCGCATGCGGGTGTACGTTCCGTTCGGCACGCAGTGGTATCCCTATCTGATGCGCCGGCTCGCCGAGCGTCCGGCCAACGTGGCATTCCTCACCGGAAACGTCTTCAAAGAGATGGTCGGCCGGCGCCGGTAACAAGCATGGGCAGATTTCTCCCCGCTGACCATTCGAAGGGCGACCCGAATACAATCGGCGGGTACATTGCCGTGCACGACCGCCCCGCCGCCTTCGAGGGGAGCGATGGCGCGTCCTACAGCGTCGAGATCGTCAGCGACCTCAGCGATGAGAAGGACCGGCTCTTTGGCGCCTACCTGCTCTTCGTGCGCTGGCGCGAGGGCGATCCGGTCGCGAGCGGGCATCTGGAGACTGATTTCCTCGCCTTTGCCAGCACTGAGGACGAAGCACGCAAATTGGTCGGCGCAATACTCCTGAACGAAGTGAAGTCACGTCTCGACGAGCTGATCAAGGCGAGACGTGCCGAGCTGCTGCCCTGGTGGGATGCGATGCGCCAAGAGGGCAGCAATTGAAGCGAAAGGAAGGCGTCGTGCTGAAGGGGACGGGAGGGGTATGGCACGTTCGCGCCGACTCGGGTGAGACCCACGAGGCGTCCTTGCGAGGCAGACTCAAGCAGGAGCGTGGAGAAAGCAGAAAGCTCGCGGTCGGCGACCGGGTGGTACTGGAGATAGAGGAGGGGAGCGCCCACTGGGCGATCGCCGAGATTCTTCCCCGTACCTCGCAGCTGGCGCGGCGCGAACCCGGGTCGGGCCAGGGCGAGCGCATCGTCGCCGCCAACGTCGACCAGGTCGTCGTCGTCTTCGCCGCCGCGAAGCCGGAGCCGCACCGCCGAATGCTCGACCGGTTTCTGGTGATTGCTGAAGGGAACTCCCTTCAGTCGAGAATCGTCATCAACAAGATCGAGCTGGTCGACAGGCAAGAGACCGAGCGCGCATTTGCGGACTACATCGCGGCGGGGTATCCGGTGCACCTCACCAGCGTCAAGCAGCGCGTTGGGCTCGACGAGCTGCACGACGAGCTCGCTGGAAAGACCTCGGTGCTCACCGGGCCGTCGGGAGTGGGCAAATCCTCACTGATGAACGCGATGTATCCGGGACTCGATCTCCGCGTCGGCGAGATCAGCGAGTCCGTGAACAAGGGCCGCCACACGACTGTCGGTGCGTTGTTGCATCCGCTGCCCGACGCCGGATACGTCGTGGACACCGCCGGTCTGCGCGAAGTCGGAATGTGGGGCCTCGCGTCCGAGCACCTAGACGAATGCTTCCGCGAGTTTCGTCCGTACATCTCGCAGTGCAAGTTCGGGAACTGCACGCACCGGGTCGAGCCCGGATGCGGCGTGAAGCGCGCGGTGGATGAGGGCTCGATCAGCGCCGAGCGCTACGACAGCTACCTTAAGCTGCGGGAAGAGATAGAGGATTCGGAGAGAAAGTGGGCGCCGTACTCCGCCGCGTCAAAGCCGAAGAAGCGGCGGTCCTAGCTTCGATCCGAACTACAACTGCAACTGAACGAGATGTCAGGTGCCAGAAGTGCAGCCTTGAGGTATCAGGTTCACTACGTCGGGACGTTACAGTCGCGGATCAGCCCAAAAGCAACTGCTTTTGCCATCACGCCAGTTAGTGACGTCCCGACGTTTGCACCTCACACCTCGTAGCTGTGCATCTC